>JAZDKM010000222.1:0-4094 GCA_043803085.1 Planctomycetota bacterium | reverse complement strand
GCCATTTCCACCTGCTGCGGGCGGAGCTCGTAGTTGGGCAGGCGCCGAGCGACCAATCCGTTGGTGGCCAGGAGTTGTGCGGAGTTGATGGCCATCAGCCTCTCGGGGCTCTTGTACTGCAAAGCGGCGGGTGATTCAAATCTGCCGAGGATGCCTACTCAGTTGTTGCGGGCCTGGTGTTGGCGGAGGCGGGCGCGGAGGAACTCGGCCCGGGTGATGCTGCGCTGCTCGCCGGTGAGCGGCGCCTGGTGCATTTTCTGCAGATGGGCCGGCTGGGTCTGCAGGAGCAGTTCGTTGATGGTGCGAATGTCCAGGTCCTTGAAGCGCCCCATGGTCACGCCCATGCGGACGTGCGAGAGCAAGAACAGCGTCTCGTCACTGCTCAGGGTGCGGGCGTTCTCCAGGATGCCGTACGCCCGCCACACCTTGTCGTCCAACTGATAGGTGCGCTCCCGGACCATGGCCTCGCGCACCTTCAGTTCGTATTTGACCATTTTGGGGATGATGGTTTTGCCGAACTCGTCGATGATCTCCTCCTCTGATCGCCCGAGGGTGATCTGGTTGGACACCTGGTAGAAATCGCCGACGGCTTCGGTGCCCTCGCCGTAGATACCGCGCACCGCCAGCCGCATGTCGTGGGCGGCCCGGAAGACCCGCTCGATTTCCTTAGCCAGCTTCAGAGCCGGCAAGTGCAACATCACCGACACGCGCAGTCCGGTCCCGACGTTGGTGGGGCAGGCGGTCAGATAGCCAAGGCGGTCGTGGTAGGCGTACTCCACCTGTTTTTCAATCCCGGCGTCGATGTCCCGGATCTCCTGCCACAGGGCGTCAAGCTGCAGCCCGCTGCGGAGCACCTGGATGCGCAGGTGGTCCTCCTCGTTGACCATCAACGCCCGCCGTTCGCTGGGGGACACCGCGACGCCGCGCGCCCCCTCGCCTTCGGCGTGCTGGCGGCTCACCAGATGGCGCTCGACCAGGACCTGCCGGTCCAGCTCGGAGGTGGTCTCGAAGTCCGCGAAAAAGATGTCCTTGCCAAGTGGTGAGGCGGTGATGCAATCGGACAGCTCGCGGTAAATCTTGCGGCGCTGGGCTTCGGTCGCCCGGGACAGAAACGGATACCCTTTCAGGTTGCGGGCCAGGCGCATGCGCGACGAGATCACTACGTCGGACAGCGGCCCTTCGGCGCGGAGCCACTCACCGGTCTGCTTGGTCAGATCATCAATCTGGGACATCGCTTGAAGTCCTGATCTGGTCGCGCAGCTTGGCGGCCCGTTCGTACTCCTCGGCCTCGACCGCCCGGTCCAAGTCCCGGCGGAGCTGCGCGATGACCGCGCGGGTCCGCACGCCCGAATCGGGATCGCCCGGGGTCTTACCGACGTGCTCGGTCCGGCCGTCGTGGGCCCGCTCCAACAGGGGCAAGAGCAGCTTTTCAAAAGCCACATAATCATGCGGGCAGCCCAACAGGCCGCGGTTGCGAAACTCGGCAAAGCTGATGCCACACTCCGGACAGGTCAGGCGGGCGATTTCCTCGATTTTCATGCTGTGCTGGACGAATTTCTCCAAGATCGAGGTGATGCCGGAATGCTGTTTGAGCGTCAAACCTTCCTGCTCCGCGCAGGCGTCGCACAGGTGGCGTTCGCGCGGTTCACCCTCCGTACAATCGGTCAAATGAACCGTGGCCCGAGTCTTCTGGCAACGTTGGCAAGGCAACTCCATCGCTCAACTCATCCCGGTAGGACCCTCAGGGACCCGTGGACCTACACCCTCCTTATCTTAGATGCCCCTCTAGGGATCGTCAAATCCACGAAATGTGTCCAGTTAACCGCGCACCTCACGTCCATATACGGCGGCCGCATGGGGTGCTTCGCTGACCCTCACGCTCCTCAGCCGCTCATCCCCATTCCAGCGCTGCAACATGGCCTCGAAAATGACTTTGGCGACGTGCTCCGCGGTCGGGTTCAAACCGCACATGGCGGAATTCTGATTGAGGTCCGTGTGCTCAAAGCGTGCCAGCACTGCGTTTAACGCCGATTTGACGGCGTCGAAATTTACCAGCAGACCGCACTCGTCCAATTCCCGGCCCGCGAACCGGACGGTTACGCCCCAAGCGTGCGTGTGCAGGGGTTCGATGTTCCCGTCCGGCAGTCGGACGCCGTGTCGGGCCGTGAAGCCCCCTTCGACCAGAACTTCGTACATCATGACAAGTCTCGGCTCCCGCCTTGACCCCTCCTGCGGGGCTCATTAGCATCCAGCCATGCTCACCTATTGGCCAGCGCGGCCCGACTTCGAGCGTATCGCGGTGCGGGCCAGCACGGTTCCACTTTATACGCAACTGCTCAGCGATCAACTGACGCCGGTGTCGGCCTTCAACCGGATGGCCGGCGGGGCCGACCACGCCTTCCTGCTCGAAAGCGTGATCGGCGGGGAGAAAATCGCGCGCTACTCGTTCCTCGCCGTCGCCCCCACGGTGATCTTCGAGGCGACCGGGCCCGAGTTCCGCATCACGTCGGCCGCCGGTCCGGCCCGGGTCGGCCGAACTGCCGATCCCCTGGGCGAGCTCGAACACCTGCTGAAGAGCTACCGCGCCGAACACCTCCCCCAACTCCCGCGTTTCGTGGGCGGCGCGGTGGGTTACGCATCGTATGACGTGGCCCGATACTACGAGGACCTTCCCCGGACTCCGCCGGACGACCGCGGGCTGCCCGACCTGCTCTTTGGGATTTACGATACCATGGTCGTTTTCGACCACGTGCAGAAGCTCATCAAAGTGGTGGCTCACGCCCACGTCGAGCGTGACGGCGTGGACCGCGGCTACGCCGACGCCCGCGAACGCATCGAGCGGGTGGTGGAGACCCTGTCCGACACGCGGGCGCTCGGGGTCACGCCGGTGTCACCCGGCGGCGAGGCCCGTCATGAATACACCAGCAATTTCGCGCCGGCCGACTTTCAGGCTGCCGTGGAGCGCTGCAAGGAGTACATCCGGGCCGGCGATATCTTCCAGGTGGTCATCTCCCAGCGACTCAGCGTCGAGACCACCGCCGACTCGTTCAACATCTACCGGTCGTTACGAGCGGTGAACCCCTCGCCGTTCATGTTCTACCTCAAGAGCCCGCGCGTCGTGCTGGTGGGGGCCTCGCCCGAGGTGCTCTGCCGGGTCGAGGACCACGTGGTGACGACGCGGCCTCTGGCCGGCACGCGCCCGCGCGGCCGGACCGAGTCTGAAGACCTCGCCCTGGAGAAGGAGCTCCTGGCCGACCCCAAGGAACGGGCCGAGCACGTCATGCTGGTCGATCTGGGGCGCAATGACGTGGGGCGGGTGGCCCAGCCGGGGTCGGTGAAGGTGGACGAGCTGATGACGGTCGAGCGCTACAGCCATGTGATGCACATTTGCAGCAACGTGACCGGCATCCTGGCGCCGGGCAAGACCGCGTTTGACGCCCTGCGGGCCGTGCTCCCGGTGGGTACGGTGAGCGGAGCGCCGAAGATCCGGGCTATGCAGATCATCGACGAGCTCGAACCCACCCGCCGCGGACCGTATGCCGGGGCCGTCGGCTACATCGACTTCGCAGGCAACATGGATACGTGCATCGCCCTGCGTACCTTGGTGATCACGGAGCCGACCAGTCCGAAGCGTAAAGTCTACGCCCAGGTCGGCGCGGGCATCGTCGCCGACTCCGAGCCGGTCAACGAACACCGTGAGACCCTCAACAAGGCCCAGAGCATGCTCCGGGCGATCGAAGTGGCCGAATCCTGGCCAAAGTAGTCCCGACTTCTGTCCGCCGGGTCCGTGACTCAACCTTACCGTGACCACGATTCGGGGTGATCGGGAGCGAGGGGGAGCCCGCGCCTCACGTCCAGCGGAACCAGCGCAACGCGCGAAAGAACGAGATGAAGCCGCTCGAGACACGCACAGTCCCGACCCATAACTTCGGGCAGCGGACGCTCATGCACTGGCGGCGCACGGTGCTCGGCCTTGACCCCCGCCGCCGCGGCCGGTAGCTTGTAGGGGATGAGACCGCTTCGAGTTTATGTCGATACCTCGGTGTTCGGCGGATGTTTTGATGCCGAGTTCGAGGCTGAATCGAAGCGGTTCT
>JAZDKM010000221.1:0-12050 GCA_043803085.1 Planctomycetota bacterium | reverse complement strand
CCTGGGCCAACGGCAGCTCCGTGCTCCAGTTGATGGTATTGGTCTGGCGGCGCATGTAAGCCTTCCAGGAATCGGAGCCGGCCTCGCGGCCGCCGCCGGTTTCTTTTTCGCCGCCGAACGCCCCGCCGATCTCCGCCCCCGAGGTGCCGATGTTCACGTTGGCGATGCCGCAGTCCGAGCCGCGCTGCGACAGGAACGTCTCGGCCGCAAGCAGGTTCGTCGTAAAGATCGCGCTCGAGAGACCCTGCGGCACGTTGTTGTGTACGGTGATCGCCTCGTCGAGGTTCTTGACCGTCAATAAATAGAGCACGGGCGCGAATAGCTCGTTCTTGATCTGCGGCAGATCGGCCGGCGCTTCGACCAGACACGGCTTGACGTAGTAGCCAGGCTTTTTGAGCACCTCGCCGCCAGAGAGGATTTTTGCCCCTTGCTCGCGGATAACGTTCAACCCGGCCTGCATGTCGTCCACGGCCTGGCGGCTGACGAGCGGGCCCATCAGCGTGCGCGGGTTCAGCGGGTCGCCGATGCGGACTTGCTTGTAAGCTTCAACAAGAGCGGCGGTGAGTTTTTTCGCGATGCCGCGCTGCATGATGATGCGCCGCGTGCTCGTACAACGCTGGCCGGCCGTGCCGACCGCGCCGAACAGAATCGCGCGCAGGGCGAGATCCAGGTTGGCGTCGTTCAGGACGATGATGGCATTGTTGCCGCCGAGTTCGAGGATGGTCCGGCCAAAGCGGGCCGCCACCCGCTCGCTGACCTTCCGCCCCTGCGCGGTGCTCCCCGTGAAGCTTACCAGCGGGATACGCCCGTCGCTGACCAGCCGATCGCCGACGGAGCCGCCCTTGCCGACCACCAGGCTGAAGATGCCCGGGCAATCGTGCCGGTCCATGATGCGATTGACGATGTGTTGGACGGCGATGGCCGTGAGCGGGGTCTTGCTGGACGGCTTCCAAAGCGAAGCATCCCCGCAGATGGCGGCCAGTGCGGCATTCCAGGACCACACCGCCACGGGGAAGTTAAACGCCGAAATAATGCCCACCACTCCGAGGGGATGATACTGCTCGTACATGCGGTGGCCGGGGCGCTCACTGTGCATGGTGGAGCCGCAGAGCATACGCGATTGCCCGACGGCGAAGTCGCAGATGTCGATCATCTCCTGCACTTCGCCCCAGCCTTCTTGGACGATCTTGCCCATTTCCAGGGTGACCAGTTTGCCCAGGGGGTCTTTGCACTTGCGCAGTTCGTCGCCCAGGTCGCGGACCATCTGGCCGCGGACCGGCGCCGGCACCGTCCGCCATTTGTGGAACGCTTCGGCGGCCTTGACCGTCACCGCTGCATAATCCTCGGCCGTGGCCTGAGCGACCTGGGCCAGGGCTTCGCCCGTGGCCGGGTTGTACGAGGTCAGGAATTCACGGCCCGTGGTGGGCAACCATCCTTGGGTGCCCCAACAGGCGCCCGAATTGACCGGTTTGATTCCCAGTTCTTCAAAGACCGTCTTCATGTGCGTTTCCTTTGAGGCTCGCTCCCAAGAGCAAAAAAAGCGCTCCCGCATGGAGCACGACCGCGTTACTCTCGTGCAAACAACATGCCAGAGGCTGAGGCCCGCTCAACCACACTGCTTCGGGCCTCACCCCCCGCCCTTGACCGCAATGTAGACGGCCAACAGGACGGCTACCGCTGCAAGGACATAGCTCATATCCCACCCACTCCTCTCATCCACTCCCGATTGGGCCCACGAGGACTCGAACCTCGGACCTCGTCGTTATCAGCGACGCGCTCTAGCCAACTGAGCTATGAGCCCCCAAGCCACATTAATCTAGCACGTCACCCAGGGCTGTCAACGTTCGTGCTACTCCCAAGAAGCTGGCAAGCTCCGTGCCAGCGAGGGGCGGGCCCCATCCGACGCTGGCGTTCCCCGGAAAACCCAAGAAAAAAGTCAAGTCGCGTCAGGAACGCTCCGATCAGAAACGGTTGGATGAGCGATAGCGTCTACGACCTTCTGGGACCAATAATCTGCTTCACTAAACGTGGTTCAGGCACGCTGCATCGGAAAGAAGTCCCATGAACCCAGGGGGCCGACACCGCCATGACCGGGCCCTTTGGCGGCCCCTATACGACGCGAACGGGCGTTGGTGACGCCCCGCGACCTGCCCACCGAAGGGGCGCACCCTTCGAAGTTTAACCGACTCATGTTGGAGACTCACAATCATGGCTCGGACGACGAAAGGCAACGCCAAGACCGGTACAGCCGACCCCATCGAGAAAATCTGGAAACGGTACCTGCGCAGCCGCAAGCACGAGGACCGCAATCAATTGGTGGTACACTACGGCCACCTGGTCCACACTCACGCCGCGAGACTCTCGCGCAAGCTGCCCTCCCAGGTGTCCTACGACGAAATCTGCAGCGCCGCGTTCGATGGCCTGATCGAAGCCGTGGAGGCCTTCGATCCGGCGCGAAAGGCGAAATTCGAGACGTTTTGCCAACAACGGATTTCCGGCGCGGTGATGGACTGGCTGCGTAGCCTCGATCCCCAAAGTCGCACAGTACGGACCTTCGAGAAGCGTCGCCTGCACATCAAGGAGATGCTGGACGCAGAAAACGGCCGCCCGCCCACCCACGCCGAAATCGCCAAACGCATGGGCGTGACCCAGGGGCGTTATGACAGCCTGTGCCGCCTCTCGCAATTGGGCAAGGAGGTCCATTTCAGCGCCATGGAGCCGCTGACCGACCGCAACGGCCGGACCTCGACCCCGACCTGGGACGTGGGCGATAGCGGCAAGTCCGACCCCACGGTGATCGCCTCGCGCCAGATGCTCACGGAACACATTACCAAGGGCCTCTCCCGTGAGGAACGCCTGGTGCTCGTGCTCTACTACTTTGAACAACTGACCATGGCCGAGATCGGAGAGGTGCTCAACCTCTCGGAGTCACGAGTCAGCCAGATTCACAAAGACATCCTGGGCCGGCTCCGCCAGCGATTGGGCCCGGAGTTGGCGGAAGAGTTGGTCGCCTGACGGTCTACCCATCCGTATCTGCTATCTCGACGCGGTGAACACCAACAGCGACAGCGACCTGGCGCGGTCGTGTCAGCGTCGCAAACGCTCCTCTCGGACCTATCTGTTTTCTTTGAATAGAAGCTATCTGCTTTCATAGCGGCGGGTCCGCACGGCGAATCCTACAAACCGTGGCGAATAGCCGCGGTCAGGGGTTTTGGTAGGATGGGCCGAGGGGGCGCGGTTCCGCCGGCGGGGGTACGTGCATTGAACCCTGAAGCATGGAGGATAGTCATGGGGGCAAAAACGAGACGACGTAAAACCAAGGCCCGCTTTCAACACCGCACCGAGCCGGGGGCGCCGCCGGGGACCATCGTGCCGGACCCGGATGCGCCGCGCAGCGACATGCACGTGATCGCCTACGACGCCGAGGGGCACGTGGAACTGCAGATTCGCGATCCACGGGAAATAACCCCCCTCCTCGAGAAGTATCCGGTGACTTGGGTCCATGTCGAGAGCGTGGCGGACACGGGACTGGTCTATGAGTTCGGGCAACTGTTTAAGCTGCATCGGCTGGCCCTGGAGGACGTGGTCCATGTCCACCAGAGGGCCAAAGCGGAGTCCTACGGCAGCTACTACTTCATCGTGGCCCGCATGCCCGAGCCGAACAAGACCTGGGTGACAGAGCAAATCAGCTTCTTCTTGAGCGACCGGTTCGTACTGACGTTCGGTGAGTGGCCCGGGCCCGACTGCCTGGAACCGGTGCGGGCGCGGGTCCGCACCGGGTGGGGTCGGTCCCGTGCCGCCCGGCCGGACTACTTGGTGTACGCGCTGCTGGACGCGATCGTGGACCATTACTTCCCGCTGGTCGAGGACTGCGGAGAGCGGCTGGACGCTATCGAGGCCGACGTGATGGAAGGTCCGGCGCGGGACGTCATGCCGCGGGTGCACGTGATCAAGCGGGACATGCTGACGGTGCGGCGGGCGATCTGGCCGCTGCGCGACGCGATCAACGTCCTGCTGCGTGACACGACGCCGCTGATCTCGGACGAAACGCGCATCTACCTCCGCGACTTGCACGATCACACCATCCAGATCGTGGACTTGGTGGAGAGCTACCGGGACATCTCCTCCGGCCTCACCGACGTGTACTTGTCCAGTGTGAGCCAGCGGACCAACGAGATCGTCAAGGTGCTGACGGTGATCTCGACCATCTTCATGCCGCTGACGTTCATCGTCGGCCTCTACGGCATGAACTTCGACACCGATGCGTCGCCTTGGAACATGCCCGAATTGCACTGGTACTGGGGCTACCCGCTGGTGTCGGCCGTGATGGTAGCGGTGACCGCCGGCATGCTCCTGTTCTTCTACCGCCGCGGCTGGCTAAGGCGGGGTAGTACCGAACCCAAAAGGGACCAAGAGCCCTGACCAGTCCTCTTGATTGGGGCTCTCCTCCCAAGAAGTTGGCGGGAAGATGTGGGCGCTGGGCCGGCTCTTCTCCAGCCCCGTTCCTCCCGGACAGGCAGGGTCGGCCACCATGAAGCACCCTTGGTAAAGTTGCCCAACTGACGGGGGAGGCGCTCCGGGTCGCCGGGGGCTTGACGCGGTCGAGTCGCCGTGGTAGTCTACGGCTGTTCTGAAACCCAGATCAAGGAGAAGGAGGCAATGCCATGTCGGTGAGAATTAGTGTGCGGTCGCGGCGCATGATTTGTTGGCTGGCCGTAGCTGCGGTCCTGGGCGCTGCCCGTGTTGGCGCGGCGAACCGCAATCCGCAATGGTGGCCGGGCAATGGGCTGCCCGGGGTGGACGGAGGGATAGAGGCTGTCGCCGCATGGGACCCGGATGGGGCCGGACCGGAGCCCGAGTGGATCGTTGTTGGCGGCTATTTCCGCATCGCCGGAGACGTTTTCGTGAACAACATCGCGGCGTGGGACGGCACGCGCTGGCACTCCATGGGCGGCGGGATCAACGGCGGGGTGAGGGCTTTGGCCATCTACGCCGGTGAGGTGATTGCCGGCGGTTATTTCACCACGGCCGGTGGCGTGGCCTGTGCGTCCCTTGCCCGCTGGAATGGCAGTATATGGCAGCCATTAGGCCCCGGTATAGATGGGACAGTGCTCAGCCTGACCGAGCACGACGGGACGCTCATCGTCGGTGGTGAATTCCGCCCGGTGGCCGGCGGGGGCGGCAACATAGCCCGTTGGGACGGTTCACAGTGGTTCCCCGTCGGTAGCGGCCTGGGGGACGATGTCTGCAGTCTGACGGTGTACAACGGCGAGATCATCGCCGGCCGCGCCCATGGTTATCCCGTCGCCCGCTGGGACGGTGATCAGTGGCATCCCTTGGGCAGCAGCGCAGACGACCGTGTGCACGCATTAGCAGTCTATCAGGGCGAACTGATTGCAGGCGGTTGCTTCTATCGAATCGGTGGTACGTACGTCAATTGCCTCGCCAAGTGGGACGGCAACCAGTGGCTGCCCCTGGGCGACGGGACGGGCGACTGCGTCAAGGCACTGACCCTGCACAACGGGGAGCTGATTGCTGGAGGCGACTTCGTCAGCGCGGGTGGGGTCGTGGCCAACGGCATCGCCGCTTGGGACGGTAGCACCTGGCGACCCATTGGCGCCGGAATCGGAAGAACGCTGTCCCTTGCCGTGTGCAACGGTTTCTTGGTGTCAGGGGGCTTTTTCAGCAGTGCTGGGGGGGCGGTCGCTGATCACGTCGCCCGATGGGATGGCACGCAATGGCATTCCCTGGGTCGTGGGACGGACCGCCCCGTCGGTGCCCTTGCTGCGTATGACGGCGAACTTGTTGCGGGGGGCAGCTTCGTGACCATTGGCACCATCGACGCGAATCGCATTGCCCGCTGGGATGGATTGCAATGGCACGCCCTTGGCAGCGGAGTGACCGGCCCCGGCCCCTACTATCGGGGAGTGTCGTGCTTCTCCGTCTACGATTACGAGTTGGTCGCTGGCGGCAGCTTCGAGTCTGCCGGCGAGGTCAGTGCCGACAACATCGCCCGCTGGAACGGGAGCACATGGGAGTCCATGGGCTCCGGTCTCACCGGTGGGGACTATCCGGAGGTGTACGATCTTGCCATTTACCACGGAGACCTTATCGCGGCGGGCGGGTTCACAAGCGCGGGGGGTGTGGCGTGTCGCCGGATCGCCCGGTGGAACGGTTCCCAGTGGGGCGCTCTGGGCAACGGGGCGGCCGACCCAGGCGGGCTCACCTCCGTGTACGCGCTCACTGTCTTCAACGGTGACCTGATCGCGGGAGGGTCCTGTGTCGGCTCCGGCGAGGTGCCCTGTACTTCGGTCGCCCGTTGGGATGGCGCAGAGTGGCACCTCCTTGGTGACGGGTTATCGTGGGACAATGGGTATCCGGCCGACGTGTTCGCGCTAGTCGACTACAACGGCAGTTTGATCGCCGGTGGCTACTTCACGAACACTGGCGGAACAAGCACCCGGGCCATCGCCCGGTGGGATGGGGCGGCCTGGCATCCGCTCGGCAGCGGTATGGGAGGCACCGCTGATTTTCTGCCTGCGGTGAGGGCGCTGGCAATCTACGAGGGGGACCTGATTGCCGGTGGCGACTTTGCGAGCGCGGGTGGTCTGCCGTGCAACTTCGTTGCCCGGTGGGATGGCGACCAGTGGTATCCGTTGGGCGACGGAGTCGGTGGCTCAGAGTGGGCGCCTGTACTCGCCCTGACGGCCTACCATGGTGAGTTGGTTGCCGGCGGAGTTTTCACGACTGCGGGTGACCACGTGTCAGCCTATTGGGCCCGTTGGGGTTGCGACTGCAACAGCAACGGCCGCAGCGACGCGGATGATACTATCGCGGGCACGAGCACGGACACCAACGGCGATTGGATTCCCGATGAATGTCAGCCCGTCTTTCTGGGCAGCGCCGATAGCGTAGGAACCGCGTGCACTCTGACGCTGGGCAGTGGTGGCAGTGAGCCGCGGAGGGGCGGCATCCGCCAACTGAACTTCCATTTCGACCTCCCTCCGGCCGACGAGGAGCCGGCCATGGCTTGGGACCGCAGTTGCCCCAGCCCGCCGAGTTTCGTGCCGTACGGCGGGGCAGCGATAATGGACTGCACACCTAACGGAAACGAGCTGGAGTGCAGGTTCACGCCGGCCCTGGAGGACCGGGCCACATACGAGTTCGACCTGAGTGCTCTGACCGGCTACCCGGCGGGCACGGATTTGTTTGAGATCTCCGGTCTGATCGGCGACGTAGACGGCAACCTGACAACGGACAAATGGGACCGGCGTGCCCTGCATGACGCCTGGGGCACGGACGATTGTCGGAGCGATTTGAACGAAGACGGAACGGTAGGCGCCGCCGATCACCGGCTGGTCATTGTGAAGCACGACCACTGCGCACCCTGAACGTCGCTGCGCAATCAGGAACCAGGACGGAGTTGGATTCCATGATACGTCGTGTCGGCGTTCTGATCCTTATACTGTTGCCGTTGGTCGTCGCCGGCCTGGTGATCCGCGGGAAAGCCCGACCGCCCTCTCGGTCGGGTGGGCCAGGTCTTCAGACCTGGGGGAGCGATTCGGGCGCGAACGACGGGGGATTGGAGTCCCCCACCTCTGAAGAGGTGGGCCACCCAGCCTACCCTCCCCAGCCCGGCCCGACCGTGACACCGGCCCCTCTTCCGCAGCAGGAGCAGGAACCGGTGGTGACTCCTGACGCCGCGGCACCCTCTGTGCGGCCACACAATATCTGGGACAGTTCCGCCGAGAGCGCAGCTCCACCCCTAGACATTGATCTTTCCGAGTTTCGGGAGGAGGTTCGGCGGATTGAGGAGGAGTTGAAGGGCGTCGCCTCCTCTTCCCGCGAGGACCTGCTAGTCATGTATGGCCGCTCGTCGGCGGCCTCCGGACAATTCGATAGGGCGGCCGCTGCATACGGGATGTTTTTAACCGAGTTCGGCATCGAGCATCCGTACAGCGCTCGAATCGCCATGCGGCAGGCGGATTGCCTGGTGCCGTTGGATCTCGACAACATCACCGTGGCGCACACGGCAGAGGGACCGAAGTACGAGCCGACGTGGCGGATGCAGTACGTGCCGCACCTCGAACGCATGCCGCAGGCCATCGCGGCGTACGAGCTTGCAGGCCGGCTTGCCCACGAAAGAACGGCGCTGGGCCTAGCGCTGTATCGGCAGGGCTGGATTCAGCGGGTCCTGAACGACTGGGAAGCGTCGACGACCGCGTGGGAGCGCTGCGCATCGGAGACTGCGGGCACCCCTGCGGCGGCCGATGCCTTGTGGCTCGCGGCAGAGAACCGGGGTTGGACGGGGCACCCGGCCGCGGCCGCGGAGACGTTGCAGCGCTTCGCGGCGGAGTATCCCACAGATGCGCGGGCCAAGGCCGCGGCCGACCGCATCGAGGTGCTGGAGGCGGAGGCGCGGCGGACGCCGGAGTGGCTGGTCGACCCGGTGGCTTCGTTGCAGGCCGAGATCGCCGAACGCGCCGCTGTTCGTCGGGCCCCGCAGGTCTACCGGTCGGTGATGGAATGGCTCGAGCGCGATCAGCAGTTCGCTGCCCAGGTGGCCGTGGGCCGGTGGGCTTGCACGCAGACCGATTGGCCAACGGACCCGCGGCTGGCGGCGCACTTCGACCTGGCGACGGCGTTACTCGACAAGAGTGCGGGGGGCGAGGCGGAGCGCCTTGAAGCGGCGGAGGTGCTGAGCCGGGTCATGGGCATGGCGCCCAGCGACGATTGGTATCTGTCGGCCGGTTTCCGCCGCGCCCAGTTACTACATAAATTGAGACGATTCGAAGCTGCGGACCAAACGTTGGATGAAGTTGCGGAACGTGCAGCGAACTCCGTCTGGGAGCCCGTGATCGTCGGTGAGCGAATTCAGTCGTTCCTGGACCGCGGGGACATGGACCGGGCACGGGCCGCGTTCGAGGAGCTCTCCGAGACGTATCCGGAGCACCATTTGACGGAACAGTTTGCACCCAAGTTTTCGAGCCCTGGTGAGGAGCAATCGCAATGAAGCGCATGACAATTTCTTCCGCAAGCCGGTTGGCCATCGTTCTCGTCGGGCTCATGTGCGCCGCTGCGCAGGCGCAGATCAGCTTCTTGGCGGGGGATGGCGTGTTGAACGCGCCGTACCGGGGGACGATCAACTCGCTACGCGAGGCGACCATGGATGTAGCGTACGGCGAAGTCAAATCGCATGTCGAACCGTTCCAGGGCACTCTTCATATCGTTAGTTTCTATATCGACGTGTGGACCGTCGGTGACTGGGACCGGAGCGTGCTGAG
The DNA here is from genome assembly GCA_043803085.1 of Planctomycetota bacterium. Classification (GTDB taxonomy): domain Bacteria; phylum Planctomycetota; class Phycisphaerae; order UBA1845; family UBA1845; genus JAAEQG01. The sequence continues at coordinate 2,766 of JAZDKM010000221.1, read as the reverse complement.
ACTCTATGAGGGCCTGGATGCGTCGGGCAATGAGGTCGACTTGACTGGTCACGACTCACAAGCTAACGCTGTCCACCTCCTGCCTGATGCAGACGACGTAAAGCGATTCTCGATAAAGGCGATCGGCACAAAGACTCTGGCGGCACAGACTTTTTCGGTCACGTTTTTCTACGATGATGGCTCGGGACCGAATTCGATTGAACGGACTTTTAGAGTCGCTCCAGTAACTGGCTCATTTTCCCACGTACCCAGTGATAGTGAGGCATTCAACTACGGGACACCGATTCTGGACGTGTCCGTGGGGGCCGCCCGACTGGTCGTACCCGTCGGACGGACCCTCGACATGATCGGGGCGGCCTTCATCGGTTGGGATAAGACCATGGGGCCCTCCAATATCCCGACGACTGATGTGCTCTTTCCAGGCGCTGCCGAGTCGGTGTACATCCAGACCATGGGCCAATTCCGCAAGGGAACCGATTCCGACCCGGCGTCCAAGCCGGACTACGGGACACCTTGGCCGGGCTACCTGGTCGGCTACTTCTCAGCGACGGAAGTGTGGGGCCCAGACGACACGCTTTACGCCTCAGCGGATTCGTCCGCCGCGGACCGCACCCGCCGGCTCAAATACATACGTCCGTTCTACGTTAACGACGACCGCACCGCCACCCAGGAATACTCGTACGACGCCAACGATCGCGTCACCCAGATCGCCGACCATGCATCACCGTCGCACTCAATCACGCTGCTCCGCACCACCCCGGGGCAGGTTACGGTCAGCACCTCGGATGGACGCAGTTGGACGATTCAGGGCGATACGGACGGGCGTATCGTCAGCCTTGTCCCGGAGGACGGCAAGGGGGCGCGCTACTTCAAGTACGTAGATTCGAGCGATCCCGCACTCATGTACCGGGTGACCCAAGTCCGGCTCGGAGCCAGCGACGGTGGCGACCCGTACGACCCTGATCTGGGTGACCAGATCATGTGCAAGTTCGTCTACGATTTGACCGATGGCGATCTGCGCGAGGAATGGCGGTACGTGGATGGCGAAGTGAGGAAAGTGGTTGAGCACATCGTCGACGGCGAAGGGCACCGGCAGCGGAAGGAGTGGTTCGGGATCGGTGCCAGCGCTTGCCGCGTGACCGATTTTCTCTACGACACCGGCGCCGGGCTGAAACACTGCCTGGCGAGCAGCACGTCGTATTCGGGCCCAAATGGCACCGGCACACCGTACACGACGACCTATACGCACAGCGTGGCCAATCCGCGCGGGAACATGGTGATCACTCGCGTGGATCTCCCAGATGGGACGAGACTCGATCACGAGTACGACGCGCAGTACAGTCCACAGATTGGCGGAACTCCACCCGCCGTCGACGCCGGCTTCCGGACGCGAACGACGCGCACGGGACCCACCGGTTCGCTCGTGACCTATGACGTGAACTATGAGTTCTTCTACCCGGTGTCGGCCAACAGGCGGTTGTTCTGGCGGCCGCGGCTCTCGAAGCAGCGCGATGGGCGCGGTGTCACCAGCGAGGTGGTTTTCGATTACGAGAACGGAAATGCCGATCAAAACAACGATGACTTGAATGGGGAGCGAAGCAACCAACTGGTCAGCCGCATCGGGCCCGTGATCACAAACGGGTACTCCGGCACGCGCACGCCGGCCACCCGATATTTCTATTACGACAACCTCGATCCAGACCCGAACCTGAAGTGCGCCCTCAAGCGGGTCGAAACCGACTACGCCTTCGGCCAACATCGTGACCTCACGTTCGGCTACGACACCCTGCTACGCCTGACGACGCAGACCGTCGATCCGAGCGGCGAAAATCTCGTGACCCGTTACCTGTACTGCGATACGGCGAGCACCCAGGCCCGCACTACCGTCGATCCCGACGGCTACTGGACCCGCAGCGAATACGACAACGACGGGCGCGTAGCGGCGGTGACCGGGTATCTCAATCCCAATCCGGGAGAGATCGGTCAGCCCTGCGCAGAACCGGCCGGGCCGTTCTACGAGACAACCTCCGTCTATGACGTGAACGGCCGCCTCTACCAGCGGATCGTCGAGAATAAGGACCAGGCCGGCGACCCGCTCTCCCCGGCCACGATCACGACGGAGTCTACATACGACCGGCTGGGCCGCTTGACGTTGCAGACGGTCGATCCGGGCGGCATCGGCCAGGAGTCCAACTTCGTCTACAACTGGCTGGGCGATGTCACCCAGCAGTTCGACACCACTGGCCGCGGCGTGCTGCGGACGTTCGACGGCCGGGGGCTGGTGGATACGGAGACGCCGCTGGTGTACGACGGGTCGGACGACGGCACGCCCGACCCGAACCTGACCACCACGTTCCAGTACGACGCCCTCGGCCGCCTATGTTATACGTACCCGCCGACCTACCCGGCCGGCCCGCATGAAGAACGGGCTTACGACGACTTCGGCCGGCTCGAGCAGGTCCAGCGCATACCCGGTACGGACGGCGGCAACCTGATCACCACCACCTTGGAATACGACGCCGCCGACCACGTGACGCGCACCTACGTCGATGAAGCCGGTGTCGGCATCCTGACCGATTCGACCGCACTGTATGACGAGGGCGGGTTCAAGTACGAATCCCGCCAGCGCACAGTCGCGGGCGTCGACGGCGGCACCGACCCCGTCACCCAGTGGAAGTTCGACTGGGCAGGCAACGGGACCGAAGAACGCGCGCTGGGCGATACGACGGTCGCCGACGGCGTCATAAACACGTTCTACGACGGGGC
>JAZDKM010000220.1:0-4343 GCA_043803085.1 Planctomycetota bacterium | reverse complement strand
CGCATAGGCCTCGCGCAGGCCCAGGCCGCTTGCGGGGATCTCGCCTATCCCACGCCACCTGCGAGGGACGACCTGGAAGACCTCGCGGATCATCTGTTGCGCGGGTCGGTTCCCTTCGCGGCGGACGGAGCGGGCGTACTGGTTCTCCACCTCGGTCCGACCCGCCTCCAGCTGGGCGACGCACATGGCGATGCCCTGAAAGACGTCCAGCGGCTCGAAGCCGGTCACCACGATGGGGACGCGGTACCTGGCGGCGATGGGCTCGTACTCGGTATAGCCCATCACGGTACAGACATGGCCGGCCGCCAGGAATCCCTGGACGCGGTTCTGAGGGGAAGACAGGATCGCTTCCATGGCCGGGGGCACGAGGACGTGGGAGACCAGCATCGAGAAGTTCGTCAGCCCCTCCCGCCGCGCCTGGATGGCGGCCATGGCGTTGGCCGGCGCCGTGGTCTCGAACCCGACGGCGAAGAAGACGACTTGTTTCGCCGGGTTCTCGCGCGCCAGCTTCAGGGCGTCGAGCGGGGAATAGACCACGCGCACGTCGGCGCCCTCGGATTTGGCGGTGAAGAGGTCCTTGCGACTGCCGGGCACGCGCAGCATGTCGCCGAACGAGCAGAAGATCACCTCAGGCCGCAGGGCGATCTCGATCGCCTTGTCGAGCAGCTCGACCGGCGTGACGCATACCGGGCAGCCGGGGCCGTGGACCAGGGTGATCTGCTTGGGCAGCAGTTCATCGAGGCCGGACTTGACGATGGCGTGGGTCTGCCCGCCGCAGATCTCCATGATGGTCCACGGCTTCGTCGTGATTTTCGTGATGGCCTCGGCGCACGCGCGGGCCGCCGCCGCGTCGCGGTATTCATCCACGTAGCGCATGGGGGTAAGCTAAGCCATTTTGCGCCTTGTACAACCGCCAATTACACCGCGTATCCCTTCACCTGGCTCAGCGCGAGCATCATGAAGGCCTCTCTAGCGGCTCAAGTTCCCGGCTTCGCATCCCTTACAACCCATGGATCGGGAACAGCGTGGTCTTAAGCTTCTGGATGGTCGCTTCGATGTCCTGGTCCACGGTTCGGCGTTGACCGGCATCGGACAGCAGAACACGGTCTCGGAGGCCGGCCGGCCAATCGGTGTTCTCCAGCATCACGCCACCCATACCCAGGGCCATCTCATTTTCATGCTCGCCGCAGAATACGCTCCATACCAGCGCCCAGCCCCGCACGGTGTTCTCCACGTGGTACCCGCCGCCACCGGTGGCCAGGATCGGCTTACCCAGGGCCACCACTTCCGCGACGATGTCCGCGTACGTGTTGTTGGTCAGGTGCAGGTGCGCCAGCGGGTCGCCGGCCAGCGCATCCATGCCGATCTCCATGATGATCACGTCCGGGTTGTACGCCTTCATGAGCGGCAGGGCCGCTTCCCGAAAGGCGTGCTCGTAGGCCGCATCGTACGTGCCGACCGGCAGGGGTATGTTCACCGTGTACCCTTTCCCCGGGCCTTCGCCGATCTCGTCCTCCCAGCCCGTCCCCGGGAAAAGGCTCCTTCCGTTCTCATGCATCGAGATCGTCATGACATCCTTGCGTTTGTAGAAGGCATGTTGCACGCCGTCGCAGTGATGCACGTCCACGTCGAGAAACAGGACGCGCTTGCGGGCGTCGGCCAGCGTCATCGCGGCCAGCACGATATCGTTGATGTAGCAGAACCCTCTCGCGCGGCCGGGCATCGCATGGTGATATCCGCCTGACGGGTTGAACGCGATGTCGACTTCGTGCGCGAGAAGAAGCCGTGCACCCGTCACGGAGGCGCCCGCGGCCAGGGCAGCATAATCGTACATGCCCTTGAAAACGGGACAGTCGGGCGTGCCCAAACCCATCTGGAAACCGGCAGGGCCCAACTCGCCCTTGCCCGCCGCCATCAGCGCATCCAGGTAGTCCGGTGTGTGGAACATCTCCAGCGTTTTGCGATCCGCCTTGACCGGCGGCATTTCCCTGCGGTGGTTACCGCTCAGCAGGCCCATGTTGCAGATCGTCTTGCGGGCCTGACCCGCGCGGGCCGACTCGAATGGGCAGTCGGCCGGATAGCTGAACTTCTCGAGTTCCGCCGAGTGGATGAAGGCCAATTTGCGCATGGGGATAGATTCGAAGTTCAAGGTTCAAAGTTCAAGGTTCAAAGTTGGCAGGTTCTACGCCACCCGCTACGACAGAGAAACGGCGCGCTGAAGCGCGCCGTTTCCCTAATTAACGAATCTCAGATCAACCAATCTCTCACACCGCATGCTTCGGCGGTTTCAGCATCACACCGATGGCCGCGGCCAGCAGGCACGCCACGCCGGCAACGACGAACGGTGTGACCCATGCCGTGACGTCACCGCCCTTGGCAGCATCCTTGAAATAGCCCGCCACCTGCGGCCCGGCGATACCTGCGACGCCGTAAGCAAGAAAGACCCAGCCGTAGTTGGACCCCACGTTCTTGTTGCCGAAGAAATCGGCCGTGGCCACCGGGAACAGGGCGAAGTTGCCGCCGAAGTTGAAGCCGATGATACACGCACCAACGATGAACCCGAGCGCGGTTGCCCCCATCCGGTAGAAGAACAGCATGATAACGCCCTGGAAGAGGCACATGAGGAAGAGGGCCAACTTCCGGCCGATCTTGTCCGAGACCGTGCCCCACGCGATGCGCCCGAGACCATTCAAGATGGCGTACCACGCCATCGCCGTACCGGCGACGACGCCCGCCTTCTCGGCGTTCTCAGCCGCGCCACTCGCCTGCAGCGCGTCGATGCCGAAGAGACGGATACAGTAGATCACCATCAACCCGGCCAGCGCGGAACCGATGAACATGAACAGGAGCATGAAGTACTGAGGCGTCCTGAGCATTTCAGCGCTGGTCAGGTCAACAGCGCCGGTCGCCTTCGTGGTCGCCGAGGGCGCCGGGGGTTCCCAGCCCCCAGGTCTGTATCCGGCAGGAGGGTTGACCATCCAGATGCTGCCGACCAGCACCAGGACAGCAAACGCCACACCGTAGATGACAAAAACGCTCTGCACGCCCGGCAGGCCAAAGACGTTGGTCGTGTTGAGCAGGCCGCCAAACCAGTCGCCCGCTAGCTTCACCCAGATCGTGGCGCCAAAACCAAAACCGGCGACGGCAAGACCGGAGACCATCCCCTTCTTGTCCGGGAACCAGCCGATGCCGACCTTGATCGGGACCACGTAGCCAAGACCGATGCCCGCGCCGCCGAGCAGGCCGATACAAAGGATCTGCATGGCGAAGCTCTTGCCCAGGAATCCCCCGAGCACATAGCCCGCACCCAGCACGATGCCGCCCATGACGGCCAGCATGCGGGGTCCGACTTTCGGCAGCATGCGTCCCGCGAGCACCATCACTACGGCGAAGGTTGCGAGCCCGACCGAGAAGACCCAGGCGGCCTGCGTGGCCGTGAATCCGTACTGACCGCCCTGGTCGATCGGCATGGTGATCTTGGGCGTGAACACGCTCCAGGCGTAAATCGCGCCGAGACAAAGCTGAATGAGAACGGCACCGACCACGACCAGCCAACGATTCATCACTTTCTGTTCCGACATGTCCATCCCCTCCTTCAAGAGAATCTGCCCGGCGCGGGTCATCCCCGTGCCGGGCAGATGGCTCTAGTGGCTCGTCTTGATTATTGCTTGCCTTTGACCAGTTCCTCAACAACGTGTGGATCGGCCAGCGTAGTCACATCACCGATTTGATCCGTCGCGTCTTCAGCGATCTTGCGAAGGATACGACGCATGATCTTGCCGGACCGCGTCTTCGGCAGTGCCGAAGCGAACTGGATCTTGTCCGGCGCGGCAATAGCACCGATCTCCTTGCGGACGTGATTGACCAATTCCTTCTTGAGCTTGTCGCTCGGCTCCACGCCGGCCACCAAGGTCACGAAAGCGTACAACCCCTGTCCCTTGATGTCGTGTGGCATAGGCGCGACGGCGGCCTCGGCCACACTCGCATGACTGACCAGCGCGCTCTCGACCTCGGCGGTACCGATACGATGACCGGACACGTTCACGACGTCGTCGACACGACCCATCAGCCAGTAATCACCGTCCTGGTCGAGGCGGCATCCATCACCCGTGAAGTACAGGTCGTTGTACAGCGTGAAGTAGACATCGATGAAGCGGTCGTGGTCTCCCCACATCGTGCACATCATGCCCGGCCAGGGCTTTTTGATACAGAGCTTGCCGCCCTCGTTGCGGTTGCACTCGGACCCGTCGTCGCGGAGAACGACGGGCTCGACGCCGAAGAACGGACGGTTTGCGCTGCCCGGCTTGAGCGTGTGGGCGCCCGGGAGCGGCGTGATCAACACG
>JAZDKM010000219.1:0-8032 GCA_043803085.1 Planctomycetota bacterium | reverse complement strand
CTTTGTCCCTATACTGTCATCCGCCAGAATCTTCGCACCCCGAGAAGCTTCTTATGGCGCGCGAAGTCTCGGGAGCGCGGGATAGCCCTCACGCCGGTCCTCCACCAGCGCCGGGGTAAACCCGGCGGCTCGCTCGTCTGGTCAATGGGTTTGTTTGGAAATCCTGCATTCTTGGGTCTTCCAAGCCGGATTCGGGGGCCAGTGACCGTTTCTCCGGTCCGCGCGCAGGACCCCTGTGGCCGGGCCGCGGCCGGCAAGCATCCTTGAATAGAACTTGGCGCGCGCTCAGGTTTGGGTGCAGCCGGGTGAGCGCGGAAAGAGAGGATCGCGCCGGGGGGGCCCAACGGCGTGGCAAGGCCGAAATCGGAGGATGGACGTGCTGGACGAGGATCGCCAGGCAAAGTGGTATGCCCAAGCCGCAGGTGCGGGGATGTTGCGTCCTCCCATGGCCGCCGACGATTGCGGCACGCAACATGGCCGCGCTACGCTCGGGCATGCCACCGGCCGCCGCGGCACTCCTGTGCCCCGAAAGGGCACGCTATGAAACCCCAGGGCAACGCCCTGGGTCTGAGGGCGTGGCTGGCAAAAGAGCCCTGAAAGGGCAGAATAAGTAGCCCTCACCCCAACCCTCTCCCAAGGGGAGAGGGGGCAGACTGGCAGCCAATCCCCAGGGGTGGTGAGAAATGCGGGTTAGTGTTTGACTCGCCGCTCCATCGCGGAGCGAGGGCGGTCGCAAAGCGACCGGCGGACGCAGTCCGCAGCGTCGTGTCAAGGATCTGCCGGGTGACGCTGCCCGTCTCGAAGATGCCAGTTACGTTGTCCGTCACTGACGACCACGGGCCGAAGCCCGCCGGCCGAGAATACCGTACCCAGCAGCTCAAATCACCGGGCGGCGCCATCCGGAGCGTAAGCCCTTGGATCCGCTCGCCCCGTCTCCATGAAGAGGCGCCGAAGTCAAGAAGGCACTCGCATAACCCGGGTCCTCTGAACGGCGCCAGCCCCTGCTTTCCGGGGGGCTAAAGCCGAGGGGGTTTGGGGGACGAGTAGCCCCCCAAGGAAACCTGGATGATCTTCCGAACCGCGTTCCACGTATCCATTCGGCCTCGTGCCCGAGGCACGTGGCCCAGAGTGTCGCATTCGAGCGGCGGCTCACGTAGGGGCACGGCCTTGTTGCCGACCTCTCCGCACCCGGCGAGACCTCCACTCACCATTTCAGAGGCATTCACAGAAAGGACAAAGAAAGAACGCCGCTGCTGCCATCATGCTCTTGTTCCTCTCCTCCAGTATGCGCTATGAGGGTTCGCCCCATCACGGGCATGCAGGTGGTTGATTGGGTCCGTTGAAACACAGGTGGAACGCCGAGTAGTCGTCCAGGTCCACGTCGCCGTCGTCGTCAAGATCGGCGTCGGCTTCACAGTCCGCCGCGGGAGGCTCGTTCTCGCCGTTGAAACACAACTGGAACGCCGAGAAATCGTTCAGGTCCACGTCGGCGTCACAATCGAAATCCGCCCCGCTGACGATCGGACCCCAGCGGGCCCAGAAGACAGAGACGTTGCCGCCGGCGGTGAACATCCCGCCCCCGGCGATTAGCTCGTCGATGTAGACGGCAAAGTCCGCTGCGCCGCTGCTCATCCCGCTGCCCAGCGATGACCACGACGTACCGTTCCACTTGGCGATCTGGTTCACACTCACCCCGCCCGCGGTGGTAAACCGGCCGCTTGCGATCAATTCGCCGTTGTAGACCGTCAGGGAACCCACATCTGGGTATGGGCCGCCCGTCCCGTCGCCCAGGGACGCCCACGAGGTACCGTTCCATCGGGCGATGTTGTTGGCGGACCCGCCGCCGGCCGTGGTGAAATCGCCACCGGCGATCAGCTCGCCGTTGTAGACCGTCAGGGCGGCGACTCCGCCGTTCGTCCCGCTGCCCAGCGGCCCCCAGGAGGTTCCGTCCCATCGGGCAACGTTGTTGGCCGGGACGCCGCCGGCGGCCCCAAAGTAGCCCCCAGCGATCAGGTCGCCGTTGTAGACCGTCAGGGCAAGCACATCGGGGTCCACCCCGCCGCCCACGGACGACCACGAGGCGCCGTTCCACCGGGCAACCCTCCCGGTGTTGGGAGCGCCGCCGGCGCTGGAAAAGTCGCCCCCGGCGATCAGCTCGCCGTTGTAGACCGTCAAAGCAAACACGTATGGGTACGCACCGCCCATCCCGCTGCCGAGCGCCGACCACGACGCGCCGTCCCACCGGGCGATCGCGTTGGCGGGCACGCCGCCGGCGGTGGTGAAGTTGCCCCCGGCGATCAGGTCGCCGTTGTAGACCGTCAGGCCCTCCACAAATGTATCAGGGCGGTTGCCGGCGCTGCCGCTCATGCCGCTGCCCAGTGGCGACCAGGAGCCGGCGCTCCGGCGGGCAATACGATTCGCGACACCGTCGGCGGTGCTTATGAAGTAGCCCCCGGCGATCAGCTCGCCGTCGTAGATCGTCAGGGCGTACACCCAGTGGTTGAACCCGCTGCCCAACGCCGACCACGAGGTGCCGTTCCACCGGGCGATGTTGTCGGCGCCGACGCCGCCGGCCGTAGCAAAGTGACCCCCCGCGGTCAGCTCGGCGTTGTAGACCGTCAGGGCATATACCACCACGGCAGCACCACCGGCAACGACGTCCACCCCGGTGCCCAGCGTCGACCACGACGTGCCGTTCCACTTGGCGATCCTATTCGCAGCCACCCCGCCCGCGGTGGTGAAATCCCCCCCTGCGATCAGCTCGTCGCTGTAGACCGTCAGGGCATACACATAGCCGTAGGTGTTCATCCCGCTGCCCAGCGCTGACCAAGAGGTCCCGTTCCATCGGGCGATGTGGTTGGCGCTGGCGCCGTCAGCCGTGGTGAAATAGCCCCCTGCGATCAGCTCGCCGCTGTAGGGCGTCAGGGCGTACACAGTACTGTTCATCCCGCTGCCCAGCGCCGACCACGACGTGCCGTTCCATTCGGCAATGCAGCTCGCGGGCACGCCGCCGGCGGTGGTGAACTCGCCACCGGCGATTAGCTTGTTGTCGTAGACCGTCAGGGCATACACAGTACTGTCCACCCCGCCGTCGAGCGCCGACCAGGACGTTCCGTTCCACCGGGCAATCCGGTTGGCGCTGACGCCGCCGGCCGTGGTGAAATAGCCCCCTGCAATCAGCTCGCCGTTGTAGACCGTCAGGGCGTAGACAACGTCGTTCATCCCGGTGCCCAGCGCCGACCAGGACGTTCCGTTCCACCGGGCAATCCGGTTGGCGCTGACGCCGCCGGCAGTGAGGAAATAGCCCCCTGCGATCAGCTCGCCGTTGTAGACGGTCAGGGCACGGACCCCGCCGTCCAGCCCGCTGCCCAGCGGTGACCAGGAGGTGCCGTTCCATTTGACAATGGTGTTGTTAACGACGACCTCGCCCGCAACATCGATCATCCAGGCGGCGCCGACGTACAACGCCGGGCCGCTACCGTCGTCGTAGACCGCGGCCGCCCGCGGAAGCCCGTCCAGGCCCGGCAGACCCTCCCCGAGTTTCCAGTCGTACGGGCACTCGGCCCGCGCCTCGGGCGCCTCGATGAGCACCGCCGCGATCGCAACACACAGACACAATCTTCTCGCTGACATGATCCTGCTCCTTTCATAAACGGTCCGATTCCGACTGAAGCAACACACCCCCCTGACCATTCGTCACCCATCCGACCGTTGACATTTCGCGGCTCGCGGAGCGAGCCCCGGCGGGCATCGCCCGTGCGAAATATCAAGGGCCGGCCAGCTATCTCTGGCGGGTTGGACGCTTCCAGAGCCCGCTTCTGTTTCACTGGGCGATTGTGAATTATACTCGAAACGCCGGCCCGGTCAAGGCCGACACCCTCCTGCCCCCCGCCACGCACACAGCCGACCCCCTCACCGGCGGGTCTGGGTCATTCGATGTTCCTCCACAGCAACAGCAACGCTCGGATCTTCGGGAAACGCCGACCCGTGGGAGCCTCCGCTTCGGGCGGTGATTCGCTTGCCCCGTCGGGGCCACTCCGGTGCTCGCTCGAAAGGAAGGGGCCGTCATCCCGGCCGACCGCTTCGCTCTATCGGCCGGCGAGCCTTGGAACCCCCGCACGCCGCCGGTTCCAAACCTCCCCCACCCCCTGATACCATCCCCGACGTTATCCATAGCCAAGCACAGCGTCCCCCCGGAAGCCGCGTTCGCGGGAAGGGATTCCCGCAAATTGGGGTGCGAGAAAGGATTCTCGCACCAGCGTTCCCCTCATGCCGTCGGCGCCGGCAGTTAGCGTTCGGCAGGCCTGAGGCCCAATTTCTCGCGCAGCTTCTCAGTGGCCTGCCGGGCGCGATCGGCCAGACGGTGGACGTCGTTTCCCGTCTCCGCGCTCAGCTTCTCGCGGACCCGCCGTACGTCGTCGACGGGCGTCTCTTCCGTGGTCCGTGGCACCGGTTTTACGCTGCTCATTCGTCGACCTCCATCAACAAGTCGGGCGTGACGATCTGCGGCGGAATCAGGCCCAGCCGCATGCACAGCGTCCCAAAGTGCGCTCGCTTGTTCGGATTCGCCATGTGCTGCACATTCCAGGTCAGCACGTAATCCATCCCGTGCACATCGCTGGTGCGAGAATCCTTTCTCGCACCTGATTTCGCGGGAATCCCTTCCCGCGTGCGTCAGAGTTCGAGCGAATCCATCTGCATGCACACCTGTTTTCTTCCGGCGTACCACCCCGCCGAGCTGTACCACCAGTCCTCCGGCGTCGCGACGAGTTGCTTGCGGACGGGGTTCTCATGGAGATACCGCAGTTTCTGTTCGAGGACCGGCTGTGACGAAATCGCCTGCGGGTGAAAGCCGTCCTGCCAAAATGAGAACTCCCCGCGCTGACGCCGGGCGCGCTGGGCTGCGCGCTCCAGCCACGCCAGCACAGTTTCCCGTCCATCACCTACAAGCCGGTCATGAATGGTCCGCGACGTGAACCGCTTGAAATCACGCATCATCGCGTGCAGGTCGTCGGCCGCCGCGACAAGGTGCAGGTGGTTGGGCATGACGACGTACGCGAAGAGCTGCAGGCCCTTGTTCGCGCGGCAAAACGACAGGGACTCGATCAGCGGGTCGATGTAACGCGCGTCGATGAAGACGGGCGTCCAGTCCAGGATCGTGATCGTGCAGAAGTATGGGAGGTTCTCGCCAGCCTGATAACGAGTCATCGCGGCGAGGTTATCGCGGGACCGCGTTCGCGGGAAGGGATTCCCGCGAATTGAGGTGCGAGAAAGGATTCTCGCACCAGCGATTCTCGCACCAGCGGGTCCCTGCACGAAATCCGGGTCGGACAGCTCCGCGACTACTTCATCCGAAACGTAAGGCTCGTGCCGGAACGCCTGCGTCTTCCACCATTCGTTGCTGGTCTTTCGCGGTCCGAGGACTTGCTCCTCCGCATCAGCCGGGAGTACGGCATCGACGAGGCCCACCTTGGGGCTGGCTGGCCCTTGACATGCGGCTGTTTTGCTCCGCAAAACCGTTAGGACGCAACGGGCGAGCTTTGCTCGCCGCCGCAGGCTGATCCTTGACGCCAATGGCCCTTGTCCGGCAAACTGCCCACCGGCCATAAAAGGGCCAAACCCCAGTGTCGGGCGGAGCCCGACCTACAGACAGCGCGGCCAAGGTCCCCGAACACTTGCGGACTGCCTCGAAAAAGAAACGGAGAGGATGGGATTCGAACCCATGGTACGGTTTCCCGTACACACGCTTTCCAAGCGTGCCCCTTCGGCCACTCGGGCACCTCTCCAATACATTTTTGACCCAAACTCTTGACCTAAACCCACCCGCAGGTTAGCCTACCGTTCGGATTGTCGCAGTTGGCCAACAGCATGGAGCATAGGTCATGGCTCGGCCGCGCGTATACGTCAACCAGTACGGCAAACCCGTCAAGATCAACACCGGCGTGTCGTTCAATACGGCGCGACGCCGCTTCTACATTATCCCATCTGACGGACACCGGCAAGAGTACAAGACGTGGGACGATGCCCGCGCTGCCCTCGCCACCCAATGGGCCAAATCGATTTCCGCCGAAGAACTCGCTCGGATGGCAGCCGTCGCCCAGTACCGGGGTGACCTCGCGTACGCGACCCTACATAGCGACAGTCGGTTCCGCGCCATGCTCGACGGCGTAACCATCGAGGGGCCGCTGGTCGTCCCGTCGATGTCGTACGCCGAGACAGTCGTCAGCTATGCCGAAACAGCGAACGCCTTGGCAGACCAAGTCGGCGTGCCGCGGATGAGGATCGAGAAGGACCCCAAGACGCTGGCGACCGGACCTCGGCTGCGCCACGTGATCGAAAGGTGGACAAAACACAAGACCGAGGAGAAAGGACGAGTCACCCCACATCACTGTGCCGTCGAGCGACTCTGGAGCGAATTCGTCAAGCAGGTCGGGAACGTGTTCGTAGCTGAGCTCAGCCCGGAGCACTTCCGGCGGTTCCACTCCTGGGTCGCGCGGGAAGGCAAGAAGTGGAGCTCCTCGCAATGGCAGCATGACCGCGTATCCAAGGTCAAGTCGGTTATCACGTTCGTTCGGAAGAAGTATCCAGAGTGGCCATGGCCCGTCGGTGTTCTGGAATGGGCGGGTAGCCATGACGTCAAGCCTTTTCGACCGAAGGCATCGAACCGCGAGCCGTTGCCGTCGGAAGCGTTTGCCGCCCTCATCGAGCAATGCCGCCGCTGGGCGCGCATCGACCCCAAGATGCAGGATGCCACGACGCAATGCGGTCGCGCGAAACGGGGGCAGGCTCGCCGGCAGCAGCGAGACGGCATTCAATTCGAAGCGATCCTGCGGCTGGGTCTCAATTGCGGGCTCGACCCGATCGACATCGAGCGGCTCACGTGGGACGATCTAAAACTCGACTCCGGCACCCCCCACCTGCGCTTACCCCGTCTCAAGGTCGAGGGCACGGTTGGCGAGGCAATCGAACGTATCACACCGCTCTTGCCGAGTACGGTTGAATCTCTCCGGCGGTGGGAGGAGTACGAGAAGCCCCACGCTGGGCCGGTGTTCCGAACAGCGAGCAAGGGTCGGTACTACCGGAACAGAGTTTCGCACACGATAAAGCGGCTCCGGAACGAAGCGCACGTTGAGGATCGCTGGTCGTTTAAGCATTTACGGAACGTCGGCCCGACGCTTGGCAAGCGAGCCAGACGGTCGAGCGACGAACGCGAGGCATTTCTTGGTCACGTTGTTCACGGCACATCCAGGTTTTATGAGGGAGACGTTGACGAAACGTACTTGATCCCCTTGGTTAACCTGATCGGTGCCGAGTACTTCGACGGGGAACAAGTCGGATCCGGTGTTCCGCGCTCTTGATGATCCGACGCGGCGCCACCCTCGGTGGAACGAGGCTGCTGATCCCGTGGGAGGTCGTTTAGCTTAATTCAGGTCAGACTTGCGTTATTATCACATGGAGGTGTTGAACTTTCCGCCGCCGTAGCGAGGACGGCCGGATGCGGTCGTCGCCGGCTTTTGGGGTCTGCTTCTCTTGCTACCGGATCGACCGTCGGTTCCACCCACTGCGTCTCGACCGTTCGCGGCGGAGACGACGGGTGGGTTGGCCACGACCACGCTTATGGGGAATGCTGCCACTCCGCAGGGCCATCTCGCCTCCGATCGCTGATCGGCCGGCCTTCGGCCTGAGCTCCCCGTCCGCTCCCACGATCCACTCCACCCGTGGCGTCGTGCATCTTCGCTAGGGGTGCGAGTAACGCTCGCGGGACAGGACGAGTTCGCCCACCGCCTGAGGACTACGGCAGGCGGGCTCCGCACACGCCGGCTCCCTTTGTGGTGGGAGCAGGCTTACGCCGTCCGACAGCCGGTTCTTCGATCGGCGGGCCGTGGGCGGCCTATACCTTGTCCGTTCAAGCTCATGACCCCGCAACGGGCGGGGACTGTCGTTTTCCTACGACTGTCCCCGCCCAAGGGGACGGTTCATCTACAAGGAGTCGTCCCCATGTCAGCGATACCGATGCCCGCTTCGAGATCTG
>JAZDKM010000218.1:0-2249 GCA_043803085.1 Planctomycetota bacterium | reverse complement strand
GGGGTCGTTCGAGCGACGCATAACAACGAGTTGTTCCCGGTAGCCGGCGTGCGTTCCCGATTGAAGCCGGAACTGTTTCCGCGCGAGGCCTATCTGTCTCGGGCGCTGACGGGCCATGATTTCACCCGCGCCGTCAACGCCGTTCTCGCGTCGACCGACCGCGTTCTTCTTATTGCGGAAAATCGCGGTTATTACTTCTCCGGGAATTACATGTACGGCGACTCCTCGGAGCAGGGCGTGCTCGATTACGCGTCGGCGTCAGGGCCCAAGGAGCTCCGGGTTCGGCTTGCGGGCTGGGGTATCACGCACTTGGCGATCAGCGAGGACGACGATTGGTATGCCGACGCCGTCCGGAGGGCCGATCCGCGTTCCTACGCGCTCGTCCTCGAAACGGCCCGGCGATATGGGACCAAGGTTTTGACGGCGCAGGGGCGGACGTTGTACGTGCTCAATCCCGTCGAATAAGCGCTACCAACCTTGCCCGTCCTGACGAGCCGGCGTCAACGAACGGATGCGAGTAGCCCAGAATGGCATAAGGGAGTGCGTTGCCATTCTGGGAGGGCGGCTGCTGCCTAGAGGCGTATCCCACCTGCCGCGAGACGGTCATTCCTGGCTCCGTTGTGTTATTATACCGATTGCCAGCCCCCTCGAGGGGGCTGGCAATCGGAATGCGCGAGGCTCAACAGAAGGTACTAGCCGGCTGGGCGGATCGAAGCGGGGTTATTTCTCCTGATATGGACGAGTTTGGCAACCCCCTCCTAAGATTCTGAAGTCTCCTCCTTCTTGGGCCGTCTCTGGAGCGCCCAAGGCCCGTGAGCGAGGACCACATCGACGGTGAATCATCCTGATATACGCGGATTGCCTGCCCGAAGGCGGGTAGCGCCGCAAGATTCTGATTCGTCGGGAGCTTCCTCGATCTACAAACGCGGGTTGTCATCGGTGGAACTGATGATTTCCGCAAGGAGAAACCGAGGGTTCTCCGTTCCGTTGTCTCGCTCACGGGACTAGGACGCTCCTAGAGATTTGCCGGGTATCACGCTGAGGCCTCGACCGGCGGGAAGTGCTGCCCGATGGCCCAGACGAAGCCCGCCAGTTCGCGGGCCACGGCGACGACGGCTTTATTGGTGGTCTTGCCGCGATGGATCAGCCGCTGGAATTTCCGGCCGAGGCGGGTCTGGGCCCGGCGTGCGATGTCGATGACCTCGGTCGGGCAGGGAACTCGGCGGGCCGTCAGCTCCCTGCTGACCGCCTGGCCGAAGCGGCAGCACCAAGCGGCTTCGATGAGCACGCGGCGGATATGAGCGTTGCCGGCCTTGGTGATACTGCCGCGGCGGACGGAGGGGCCGGAACTCCGCTCCGAGCTCACCAGGCCGCTGTAGGACATGAAGGCCGGCGCGGTGGGGAAGCGGCGGAATTCCTGGGTCTCGACTACGAGCGTCAGGGCGCTGAGGGTGTTGATGCCCTTGAGCGCGCGTAGATACTGGACGGGGATCCGGTAGGGGTCTCGTTGGGAGAGGTCCTCGAGCTGCTCGTTGAGGGTTTTGAGCCTCAACTCCGCTTCATCGAAGGTTCGGCGATAGGCCTCGAATGCCTGTTGATGGGCCGGCAAAGCGAAGCGCAGGGAGTTGCGCCAGTCGCGATGCTTGATGCCCCAGGTCCGGGTTTCGCGGAAGACGAGACCTTGGCGAAGGAGGAATTTGTTGAGGCGGTTTCGGGCCCTGAGCCAATCTTCCAGGGCATCCTCTCGACTGCGCACCAGGTCTCGGGCTGCCTCCCACGCCTCGGTGGGGATATGGATGGGCGTCAACTCACCGGCGCGATAGAGTCGAGCCAATTTCTCGGCGTCCCGGCGATCGGTCTTGACGCGGTCGCCTGGCCGTACGGGGATGAGACTCGGCGCAATGACCACGCAGCGCTGGCCGAGTCCGGTCAGCTGGCGTTGGAGCTCGAAGCCGAAGGGGCCGGCTTCGTAGACGAATTCAGCCGGACCTCTGCCGGCGCAGCGGCGGACCAGCCGCTCCACTGATTTTGGCTGATTTTCGATGTGCAGGGTGTCGGTCGGGCGGCTGGATCCGGCGGGCAGGACTGCCGCTACGATGGAATCTTTATGGACGTCAAGTCCGACGACTGTGGTACAATTGTTCATGAGCTGGCACCTCCATGTTCTGTGTGGATAGGCTCCGGTCAGGAGTAACCCACGTTATACTGAACTATGGGGTTGCCAGCTCGTCCATTCTATCTACAACTCA
>JAZDKM010000217.1:0-3224 GCA_043803085.1 Planctomycetota bacterium | reverse complement strand
GGCCTACCGTTCCTCCATCGCGGTCAAGGCGGCCAAGACCCGCAAGCAGAAGGCCCAAACCGCCGCGGCTGACGCCGCTCCGGCGACCACGAAAGGCACCGAGGAACCGGGCGGCGGCTCCTGAGCCCGGTACCCCCCGTTTTTCCTCCAGCCTACAGCCTAATGCCGATCGGTTAAGCGCGGAGCCCCGATTAACCTGACCCCCCGACCCCCTTCCCGACGCGCCCACTGGATGCAGATCCACTACCTCATGCGGCCTCCAACTCAGAGTTTTTGTTAGAAAGCCGGGTGTTCTGCTTGGGCCGGATGGTGAGCAGTCGGACCGTAGAGCCCGCAGGCAGGTCGTTCCAGGCCAGGCGTTCGGCAAAGGTCTTTCGGCGTCGCTGACGTTGAGCGGGTGTCGGAGCGATGGCCGAGGGAAGCAGGGCGTGTACTGCCGAGGCTACCTGTACCTCTATCCCGTACCGCAAACCAGAGGAGCTTTCATCATGTAGGCGGAGCAGCTCGCCTACGCTGAGCCGGGACATGCGGCACGCATAGCGACCCGTCTGAAACGAGCTGACCTGCGGATGAGGCGCTTCCTTTATATTCGGGACCACGGTCCTGCTCCCCGGTGCGAAAACCGTGTTTCGCCTGTTGAAGGCAAGCCTGGCGAGATCTTCTTTCGTCACGCCTTCGAATGGGACCCTCATGTGGAAATCCTTTCGGAAATGGCGTGGTTTGACTGAGGTGGTGCAGCCTCCGAACGACGGGCAGCAGCGGCACGCGCTGGCCGGGGCTCGGAACCGGATCGTGATCGAGCTGTCAGTCGAGCCGATCAGACTTGATGTCATCGGCGTCCCCGCCGGGCATACCAGGGTCGGGCCCGGCGCAGTCCATCCCGGATGATGGGAGAGCCAATCCTGCATCCTGGCCGAGATCGCCTCTTCGATGGTCGAGTGAGCGGACCTCCCCGAGGTCTCGGATGACGACTCGTCGGACTCGACGCCATCGAGGGTCTCCTTGGCCGTCGCTTCGGGTTCGCAAGCCGAGCAGGAGGCTTCGACGGTGATGGCGCTGGCGACCGTTGGTTCGGGTTCGCAACTATGGTCTGCGCCATCGAGGGTCTCAGCAGCGGCGGCCGCAGGGTCGGTCGGTGGCACAGGTGGCGAAACCGGGATGTCGTTGCGCGGCGTGGGCCCGAGATCCGGATGATCCTCGTCCCAGTGCCCCAAGGACTCGGCGCCCAGAAGCACCTCGACATTCCAGACGATCAGCGCCACCAAGATCGCCAGCGCCTGACCCTGCGGGCGGAAGTTGAAGATTCGGCCGAGATGGTGGCGGCGGTTGAGCATCGAGAATCGGTTCTCCTGGCCGCAGCGGTCGTAGTAGAGGGTCACCGTCTCCTGGGCAGGCCAGGCCTCTGCCGGGGCATCGCACAAGAACAGCTCGTAGTGCCAACCATCGATTTCGCGGCCGGCGCCGCAGCGCTCCGTCTGAGCCTCGACGACAGCGAACCGACTGACGATCACACGAAAAAGGTGGCCCGAGGCGTCCTGCCAGATTCCCAGCTCCTTGGCAGAGCGCAACGGTCCGCTTCGGCTGTCGGTAACGGCAAACCAGCCCGGGTCGTACAACCGCTTGCGGACATCGCTGAGGTCGAGCCAGTCGTAGCGGGAGCATCGGACCAGTCCGTACAGTCCGGCCTCGATCGCCGCCCGCAGCGGAGCCCATCCGCCGCTTCCGCCGTCGGCCACGAATATTGCGCGGGGGCGTTGCGAAGCATCGCCTGTATGCGCCGCGGCCTCGCCTGCCCCGACCGTCGCCATCGCCTGCGCATCTCCGTTGCCCGGCTCGACGCTGCATGTGACCCACCAGGTCGAGTGTGCCTCCTGAGTCAGCGTCCGCTGCACTATCGCCTCCGCCCGCTTGCGACCCGGGTAACCCCGCGCTGCGATGACCTCCGAACGCCGCTTCGGCGTCGGCAGATCGTCACCCCTGGGCAACTGCCGCTGACGCACTGGCACCACACTGCCATCGTAGTGAAAGACCTGCCAGGATTGGTCGAAGGCGTCCCGATGCCCCAACGCTGAAAGTTTTTGCAACGCCGAAGCCCGGGGCCACATCCCTCGCATGACCTCGACGAGCTCTTGCAGAGAATCATCGCACACCGCGGACAACGCCCGCGAAACGCTTGACTGACCCATCCACCGATTGCGACCCACCAGCGCTGCCAGCCCCGGTCCGCTGTCCGCGGTCTCCTTGGCGAACCCCTTGATATTGTCCCCGGAGCCGCTGGCAAAGCAGGCCATCAGAAACAGAATCAGGTCCGATGCCTCGTACGAGCCCGCGTGACGACGCAGATGCACGCCATTCCTCACGTCGTCCCAAAATCCGAGCCCCTCCGTCCGACGAATCACCTGTACTGCTTGACACAATCGCCGTTCGAGCGGCACGACCTCGACTTCCACGGTCTCCTCGACAATCTGTACTCCGTCTGGCATAGTTCTCTCCGTTTCTCAATGATTTGTCGGGTGCGCCGCCCAGCAAAGAGGGCGCCCCGACATTCTTCATGCCAGGTGGAGCTACCGTTGTCGATCGTCTCGGATGGGCCTTGGTCACGAAGCCGGCCCCCCCCTCCGTCACCCCCGCGAAGGCGGGGGTCCAGAAGCTCCTGAAAAAAATATCGGGTCAGAGGAGGCTCTTGGGAGCCTCCGTCTGCCCACAGAACCGTGCGTACGGGTCCGTACACGGCTCCTCACGTTAACATCACCTTCATCACATCCAAATTCTAACGTGAATTGGAATAGTTGAAAGCTTAGACTCAGTAATCACTTATTTATTTGGCCTTGCTCTCAACGGTCTGCCGCCATTGATCTATCCAAGATACGCTTTGATAGGAGTCAATGACGGGGGATTTCCCTTTACTGACCTCTAGCTCGGCATTACCGTGATACCTTGTCATTAACGTGTTCTGCCCTTCGCCTCCAGCACTCTCTTTCAAGAGTGCCGCTTGCTGAAAGTTTTGCCCTCAGATACGTCACCGCATCCTCATCGGCTCCCAGCTTTACGACTACTACGGCTTCATCTGTGGACCACCTACCCATAAAACGGTCACATCTCTGCTTCGCTTAGGACTTGGCTGTCGCAGTTACAACGGTCCGGTAATAGGCGGCCCTTCACCGGGTAAGATCGATAGCTTTGTCATTGCCCACCCACCTCCTATACAAGGTCGAGTTACGTAA
>JAZDKM010000216.1:0-2473 GCA_043803085.1 Planctomycetota bacterium | reverse complement strand
CTTCGGCGGCGCGCAGGCGGTAGAGGCCGTCGGATAGAACGTATCCATCCCGCACACGACGCACCTGGATGGGCGGGGTGATGCCCATCAGCCGGGCGCGTTCGATGGCTTTGTTCAGCCTGGCGGGGTCGAGGCTCAGGGATTGCTGGTGGGAATTCAGGCGGATGCGGGCGAGGGGAATTTCGACGCAGACCTCCGAGTTCTCGGAGAACTCGGAGGTCTTGCAACTGATGTTCAGCTTAAATCCGGTTTGGGCGGTTATGGCTTCCGTTATATCGGCAAGGTCAGGCTCTGCGGAGGTGACGGCAAGCGTCACGGCTACATCGGCTTTTTCGGGGTAGATGCTGGGGCCTTTGGCAATCGTCAGAGCGGATTTATTGAGCAGGGAACGGGCAATTTCGAGGATGGCGCCCTGATTCGGCTGGGGGTTGATACTCAATGGCCAGCCGGTTTGCTCGGCGAGGGCGGCGATTTGGTCGGTGTAACGCTCCCCCACTTGGCGGGAGATGAACGAGAGCACGATTTCATCGCCTTTCAGGCTGGCGCGGTAGAGTGTGGAGCCTTCCAGCGTGGACTTGATGATGGCGTAGGCGGCGTTGATTTCCATGCGCGCGCCGGTTTTGGCATCGCAGACCTCCGAGTTCTCGGAGAACTCGGAGGTCTTGCAGGTTGGCTGCGCGGCGTCGGGTTGGGAGACGAGGGTCAGGTCGAGTTGCCAGCCGGTGGCAGCGAGGAAGGTCTCCCTCACCCCTAACACCTCTCCCGATTCCGGGAGAGGGGGATTATGCTCCCCTCCCCCTTTTTTGGGGGAGGGGCCGGGGCCTGCCCTGAGCGGAGCCGAAGGGGTGAGGGTCACAGCCACCCGCTTTTGCTCACGATGAATGGCCGGGCCTTTGACAATTTGCCAGCCATCAGGCAAGATTTCACGCACCAGGGCATTCAGAGCGTTTTGGTTGACTTCGGGGGTGATTTCCACTGTCCAGCCGGTGGCGGTTTGCAGGGCGGCGATTTCGTCCGCGTAATGCTCGCGGGCGGCGTCGGGGAAGTCGAAGGTCCGGGTCAGGATGCGCTGTTCGCGACGGTAGCCGCTTTTGCGCAGTCGCGCTTCACCCTTCGGGTACTTCGCGGGCGGGAAATACTGGTTGGCAAAAGCCAGGGCTTGATTCGGCTCCATCATGGTAGGGCAGTCACCTACCATCACCGCGCCGGTTGGAACGGATTTGTGCGGCTGGTAAGGCTGCAACTCCGCTGGGGTGGGGTGAGATTCTCCGAAAACGGCGAGAACGGCTTCGGGATAGACCGCCTGTTCCAGCCCGGGGGCGATTTCCACCCAGAGATGGTCCGGCTCAAGGGCAAGACAGCGCGCCGGGGCGGCGACATCCGCCTTAAGCAAAATCCACTTCCCGGCGGCTTTCGCGAAATCCCGCATCTGTGCGCGGCGCTGGCGCGCCAGTTCATTCCATTTGCGGCGCGGGTCGTCGGATTGGTCAGGCTTGATGAATTTGCCGCGTTTCTCGAATTGCAGTTCAAAAGTTTCACCGGCTGCGGGCAGGTGGACAATGCGCCCGCGCGCGCCGATGGCCTTTTCGAGGCTCTGGCGGGCATGGGCATCTCCGTGAACCAGAAAAACATGCTCCGGGTCGAGCGTTTCGGTCAGGCTGATGAGTTGGCCTTCGTCGGCGTGCGCGGAAAGGGAGTAGGTGGCGATGCGGCACTGGACATCCACCTTGTCCGCGCCGAGGCGGATGCGGTCGTTGAAAAATTGCGCGTTTTGTTCCTGGAGGGCGAGCGGCAGGGCTTCGCCGAAGGCAGGATACGCCTGGCAGATGGCGCGCACCATGCCGTCGGCCCAGACCGGGACGGGGGCGAGTTCGCCGCGGCGCTGATATTCGTTGAGAATGAGCAGAATTTCCTGGGCGCGTCCGAGGGCGAAAGTGGGAATCAGCACCTTGCCGCCGTTGGCCGTGACCTGGGCGACGGTTTCGACCAGTTTGCGCTCCTGCACGGCGTGGTTGGCGTGCAGGCGTCCGCCATAGGTGCTTTCGAGGATAATGGCATCCGGGCGGAAGGCGGGCGGTTTGGCGCCATCCACCGTGCGCTGGGGTGAAATGGACAGGTCGCCGCTAATCAGCAGGCGGCCTTCCTCGCTTTCGAGGCCAATCATGGCCGCCCCGGCGATATGCCCGGCAGGGAAAAATGCCGCCGTCAGTCCTTCGCCCAGCGGCAGGCGTGTGTGAAACGGCGCCGGCACCAGCGCCGAGAGCAGCCGTTGAACGGCCAAGTCATCGAAGAGCGGCAGTTCGCCTTCCTCGTCGAGCCGCGACTGCATGATGCGGCGCGAATCCTGGTGCAGGACGCGGGTCAGCGCCAGGGTGGGCGCGGTGGCATAGACCGGGACATCGGGAAAACGCTCTACGACCAGTTCGAGCGCGCCGGTGTGGTCGGTGTGGGCGTGGGTGACGAGGATGGCGTC
>JAZDKM010000215.1:0-8574 GCA_043803085.1 Planctomycetota bacterium | reverse complement strand
GAGGGGGCGTTGGCATTCACGATGAACAGGTCGACGTCGTGGTCCGCGTCGAAATCGGCGAAGAGCAGGTCTTGGGTCTGGGCCAGGTCCACCAGGAGGCCCGCCTCGTCGGTCAAGTCGGTGAAGGTGCCGTTGCCGTTGTTGCGCAGGAGGGCGTTGGCCTCGCCGGGGAAGTCGCCGGGCAGCGTAAACGATTCGGCGTTCGGCGGGTCGTCCAGGGCGAGGTCATTGCCCACGAAGAGGTCCAGATCGTTGTCGTGATCGTAGTCGACGAACGCGGCGGCCCGTCCGAAGTGCGGCTCGTCGACGCGGGCCCCTGCCGAGACGTCCTCGAACGTGCCGTCGCCCTTATTGCGGTACAGCACGTTGGGGCCGCAGTTGACTACGTACAGATCGTTGTGCCCGTCGTTGTCATAGTCGCCGACGATGGCGCCCAGCCCCAAGCCCTTGTCGCCCACACCGGCGGCCTCGGTGATGTCAGTGAAAGCTCCGCGGCCGTCGTTGCGATATAGCCGATTGGCCGACGCCTGGGGATCGGCGGCACAGTTCACCACGTAGAGGTCCAGGTCGCCGTCGCCGTCGAAGTCGCCCAGCCGGACGGCCCCGCCTACGGAGGGCACGTAGCGCTTCCGCACTTGCGCTGCGTCGTAGTCGGCCTTGGAAAAGTGCGCCGGCAGCGGGAAGGGCTCCGGCGCTCGCACGTGCGTTTCCAGGCCGGCTGGGGCGGTCGCCTCGACAAAACGCACTTCGGCGTCCGGCGCCGTCGTCAGGTCCACTGCGGAACGTGCCGTGGTGATGATGTAAGAGTATTGGCTGCGCTCCAGGGCCTCGGCGGTCTTTTCGGATTCGTCGATGGTGTCCTTCACCTGATCGAAAATCTCCTTGTGGCGCTGGACGTTGTCCACCTCGCCGAGAGAGCGGTAGAGGATCATCAACTGGTAGTGGTAGCTGGGATGTCCCGGCGCCAACTCCACCGCCCGCTTGAAAGCGACCAGCGCCTTGTCGTTCTCCCGGAGCTGCTTATAGCACAGCCCCAGGTTGAAGTACGCCGGCGCGCAGTTCGGATCGCGGGCCGTGACCTGGGCCAGGCACTCGACCGCCGCCTCGGCCTGGCCTAGCCGCTTGTGGACGATGCCCGCCACGTAGGTGGCGGCCGGCAGTTCGGGATCGAGCCGCCGGGCTTCATTAAGGGCCTTGAGCGCCTCATCGTAGTTTTCCGCCCGCATCAGCACCAGACCGAGGTTGAAGTGGTCCACCGCGGAATGGGGGACCAACTCGATGCAGCGGCGGAACTCCTTGGCCGCCGGCTCAAACTGGGGAGGGGTCTCCGCATTCTCGTAATAGGCCTTGCCGAGCAGGCGCCGGGTTTCCAACTCCGCCGCCCGGTCCTGCGCGGTCGCCGGCTCCTGACTGAGGGATGCCGGACCGCTCAAACCCACCAGCGCGACAAGTGCCGCAAGGAGGGGCCGCGACAAGCTACGCACCGATAGTTCCTCCAAGCCCTGTAGCGGCCTGCGTCCCCGCAGGCCGTCGGCTGGCGAGGACGCCAGCCGCTACGTTCCGCCCCCATGGTCGCCGCCCATCAAATAACGTGCGACGGAGCACTAGGCTTCGTAGAGCGGCGGGCAGAACCCGCCCTACTCCACCCACACCCGGGCCAGGTCGGTGTCCACGGGGTCTTCCAGCCCGCGCAGGCGCTCGATGAAATCAATAAGCTGGTCAGTAGATTGGGCCAGTAGGTCCAGACGCTTCCTGAGGTCCGGCGAGTTCGGAAACTCCTTCAGCCCTTGCTCCCATGCAGCCCGCGCCCGGGCCAGGTTCTCTTCGAGATTCTCCTCGCGGTTCTTCACGTAAGCGTCGCCCAGGCCGACATAGCCCAGGGCGAAATAGTCGCGCTGCTTCTCGGACGGCAGGCTCTTTTGCAGGGCGATCAGTTCGGTAAAGTCTTTGATGGCCAGGGGGGCATGCCCGAGCTTGCGCGGCCAGTGCAGGTGATTCATGCCCCGAATGAATTTGGCCGTCCAGCAGGTGGGGTCCCTCTGCAGAATCTCATCCAGTTCCGCCAACGACATGTTCGAGAGCTTGCCCTGACTGACAATCCCCAGCTTGGGATAGGGCATCTTGTCCACATAGGCCAGCGCTTTGTTCAGCCGGGGCATGATCAGTTCCGGATGCGACTCGACCAGGTCCTCGAAGAAACGAATCGACCGGTCGTAATACAGGTGGCCGTAACGGCGCACCAACGAACGGTAGGTGTTCGAGTACAGCAAGGCCTTCACATCGAGCAGGATGGCCTTCTCCAACTCGCTCAGGGCGGCGCTGCGCCGGCCGCGGCGGTCGAGCAGCATGGCGAACTCATAACGCTTGCGCGGATCGTCGGGGTTCTGCTCGACGGCCTGCTTTAAGGTCAGGTATTCCTTCTTGAAACGCTCCTGCTCTTCCCAAGTGAGGTCGGGCTCCTGCTCGCCGGTCTTGACACCGCCGGTTTCAGCCTTCTTTTTCTCCCGTTCCACCTCGAGGCGGCGGGCTTCGATCTGGGCCTCTTTCCAGCGCTTGCGTTCCGCGAGGAACGACTCCGGCGTGTTTTCGGTATACTTGACGAGTTGATTGGGCTTGACATTCTCGAACCGTTCCACGTACCCCGTCGGCCAGCGAATCTCCACATAGTCGATCTTCTCGCGTAGCCCGAGGCCGAAGTGCATTCGGTACGGACATTGGCTGTGGTCGCCGTTGCCGCCGTCCAGCTCTCGAATCTGCGAGAGGCCCTCGGAGACGACGGTGACCCGCGTGCCGATGGCGTTGCGATTGCAGTGGGTCCCCTTCAGTTCCACCTGCAGCCAATGGTTCTTATTTCCGAGGTCGTTGCGGTAGAGCACCCCGTCCTGACCTTGGTTAGATAGGTAAACGTCCAGGTCGCCGTCGTTGTCGAAATCGGCGATGGCCAGACCGCGGCCGTCGCTCTTGTCGGCCAGCCCGACTTCCTCCGCCACCTCTTTGAATACCTCATTCCCTTCGTTGCGGAAGACCCGTTTGGGCTCGTAGCCCGCAAAGGTCGCGTCGCCCATCATCGGCCAGTTCTGGGCATCGATGGGGTCGAAACCGGGCTTGGTCACCTCCAGCGCCAGGTCCCGGAAGTACTCGTGCATGGGATTGCCGGAGATGTACCCGTTGGCCACCATGATGTCGAGGTCGCCGTCGTTGTCATAATCCCAAAACCGGCCGGCCCAGGCCCAGCCGGCGTCGTAGACGTTGGCCTCGAAGGCGACGTCGCGGAACGTCCCGTCGCCCATGTTGCGGTAGAGCTGGTTGCCCTCCTTGACGTACTCCTTGGTGTAGATGTTGGTGATGTACAGGTCGAGCCAGCCGTCGTTGTTGTAGTCGCCCAGGTCCACGTTCATGCCCTTGTTGGTGTCCCAGCCGGTGGCGATATCGGTGACGTTGGTGAAGGTCCCGTCGCCGTTGTTACGGAACACGCGGTCCTGGCCGAAGTCGTTGGCGCAGAACAGGTCCTGGTCGCCGTCGTTATCGTAGTCGGCGGCGGCGACGTCCAGCGTCCAACCCGTATCGTCGACGCCCAGTTCCTTGCTCACGTCGGTGAAGGTCCCGTCGCCGTTGTTGCGGTAGAGCACGTTGGCCCCGCCGTCCCGGGCCGTCTCGAAGTCCTCGTGCATCTGCCGCGAGTCGTCCAGGTGGAAGAGATCGACCTTCCGGAAATAGTTCCCGACGTAGAGGTCGAGGTGGCCGTCGTCGTTGTAGTCGAACCAGATGGCCGCGTTGCCGTTGCCCTGGTCGCCGACGCCGGTTTTTTCCGTCACGTCGGTAAACGTCCCGTCGCCGTTGTTGCGGTAGAGGATGTTCCAGCCCCATTTGACGATGTAAAGGTCCAAGCGTCCGTCGTTATTATAGTCGCCCCACACGGCGTCCATGCTGGTGCCGTGTGTTTCGTTCGCTTTGGCCACTCCCGCCTGGGCGCCCACCTCCTCAAACGTCCCATCGCCTTTGTTACGAAAGAGCTTGTTGGGCGTACCTACGGCGGAGTTGGTGACGTATAAATCGATCCAGCCGTCGTTGTCGTAGTCCGTCGCGGCCGCGGCCGCACCGACCGAGGCCATCCATGGCATGATGCGGTCCAGCTTGCGGTCCAGCATCGGCTTCTGATGCCGGTGTCGAACGCCCGCCATGTCGGTGATATCCACAAAGGCCTTGGCGCTCGACTGGGCCTTAGGGGCTGGCTCGGCGGACACGGCCGTGCCGACACCACCCCCCCCTCCCAAACCCAGGAGCGCAAACCCCAACACCACGCGAAATCCGCTGACGTGCCGTGCGTTCATGGCTTCTTTCCAATGGGGAAACCCACACCGCCCAACAGCGGCCAAACCCTCAACCCCTTGACCGCTTACGTGTTGCTTACGAGGTTATTGACCCTGCAACAGGGTGTCAAGGCGTGGGCCTTTCCCTGGTGTGATCGGCGGAGTCGCAAGAGGCGTTCGCAAGCCGGGAGGGCGAGGCTCCCGCCGAGCCGTGTCCTGAGCCTCGCCGGGGTTCAGAACTGCCGCATCAGATCGCTGTGATCCAGCACCCGCAAGTTCTTCTCGGTGAGCACTCGGACGGCCGTGTCAACATTGTCCGCTGCGATCGCCAGCGCCGGCCGGCCCAACGGCTGGACCAACAGCGGATAAGTGTAATGCACGTTCACCTCACCGGCCATCAGCGCGGTCAGCACGTCCAGCAGCGCCCGCTTGCCCTCCGGCAGGCTGACCACGGCCAACTCCGACTCGCAGATGGGGAAGCGCGCCTGATCCAGCACCAGGTAAGCTTCGTCCGGGTGGTCCACGATCATGCGAATAATGGAGCAATCCACCGAGTCGAGCACCGAGAGGGCCAGGATGTGCAGGTCGGTACTCTCGAACGCCTTGGTCAGGCGGAGCAGAGACCCCACCCGGTTCTCCATAAACACAGAGAACTGCCGGACGAGCGGGACTCCGGATCCCGCGGTGGTCTCCAAGGGTTCGCTATCCATACCATGAGTCTATCGTCAGATTCCCCCGCCGGAAGCATGATCTCCTGCAACTCGCCCGCCAACGCGGTCCAGCCCGCCGAATCAACGCCGGCGTTGCACTAGCGCTCCGACGCACCTTAACCTGCGGGTTTGGAGTCGATCACCCTTGTGTGCCACTGCCGTCTCGGCAGTGCCGCTCGCAGGAGGCTTCCTGGAAAGCACTGCTCACAGAGCAGTGGCACACCCGAAACTTCAGCTGCGTTGGAGCATTAGCCAATCAACCTGTAGATCAGCAGCAACGCGGCCGCCGTCGCCAAACCGATGCTGCAGCCCTTCAAGAACCCACGGAGGGTGAACCGGTTCTTCGGGCCGGGCTTCGGGCCTGGTGACGTCGGCAGCGTTACCCGAGTGCCAACCGTAACGGTTTGAGGCGCGTTCGGTCCGCGCGGTGCCTCGACGGCCGGGGGCACGGCGGCAAACACTGTTGCGGTCGGTACCGGGCTCCTCACCGGCTGGTCCCAAAGATGCATCTGCACCATTCTTCCGTTAGCGCCGCGGCTCGCCACGGTATCCGCTGGAGCGGTCATCGCTGTTCGGCCGGCGCCGCCGTTATCCTCCGGCTCCCAACGGGCCGTGTATTCGCTGACGCCGCATTCCAGCAGCACTCGGTCGGCGCGTTCCCGGTGGCGGCTCTTCCGCGAGCGTCCCAGGTCGCACCTCTTGAGGCGGGTATTGTTCATGGTTCATTCTCCCGATTCAGGCGGGGCGTCGTTTACAGGTCAGGCCGCGATATAGTTGTATCGGCTCGCGCGCGACGGGAGCATGAGGCCCCAACAACTCGGGTGCCCCATCCCTTGCGTGAGCAACTTGAGGAAGAGGTTGCCTG
Source organism: Planctomycetota bacterium (assembly GCA_043803085.1). Lineage (GTDB taxonomy): Bacteria > Planctomycetota > Phycisphaerae > UBA1845 > UBA1845 > JAAEQG01. The sequence continues at coordinate 2,689 of JAZDKM010000215.1, read as the reverse complement.
AGCAGGCCGGGGGTGATCACCGACCCAGAATTCCTGAAAATCGCAATGAAATGTTAAATGGGATAAACTAGGTATTGTGGGATAAGTCGTCCAGCTCTCCCGGCGGGGCCTCAAACGGGCTGATCTTCGGCTCCCCCTCGCCGGTCACTTGCAGTTGTGCGATCTTCTGCTCCGCCTTCTCCAGCACCGAACGGCAGTACTTGACCAGCTTCATGCCCTCTTCGTACTTGCTGATGGACTCCTCCAAGCCGATGCGGCCTTGCTCGATCTGCTCGGTGATGGCCTCCAGCCGCTTGAGGGCCTCTTCAAATGTCGGTTGCTCCTTGGCCATCAGTCGAACAACTCCAACTGCCGAGTATCTACCACGGCGCTTTCGACTTCGCCAGAGGGGATTTCGGTGAGCAAGCGGTCCCCGGGGGCGAGCTGCGCCACGTCAGTGAGCAGCGCCCGGCCCTTCTTCAAGCGGGTGATGGAGAAGCCCCGTGCCAAGGTGGCCCGGTAGCTCATGGCCTGGAGCTTCCCGGCGGCGACGGCCAGGCGGTGGCGCGAGCGCTCGAGCCTATGGGCGAGTGCCTCGCCCAGACGCCGCAAGATGGTTTCGACGTACGCTCGTTGGCGGTCGACGCGCCGCGCCGGCGAAGCTCCGCGCAGCCGCTCCCGGCCCGAGTCGAGCCGTCGGCGGGCGCGGGTGGCGCGGGTGGAGAGGGCCCAAGCGAGGCGGTGCGTTCGGCGGAGCAGCGCGGCCTGGGCCTGCGCGAGCACGGTACGCGGATGCAGACGCAGCACCAGCCCGTCGGCCCGGGCGAGCCGGCGGTGCTGATGATGCAGACGCTGAAGCAGTTGGACACGCAGGCGGTCGGCGAGTTCGTCCACCGCTTGGGCGCGGCGCCGGATATACTCGGCCGGATCGCGCAGCCAGGTGCGCTGCTCGACGGCTTGCAGGCTTTTGCGGCCCAGCTCGACGCGGTGCGCCAGGGCGCGACGGATCGCGGCGGCGTGCGCCGCGATATCCTCGAGCACCTCGGCCAGGACGGGGACGGCCAGTTCCGCCGCCGCGGTGGGCGTGGCGGCACGGACGTCGGCCACCAGGTCCGCAATGGTCGCGTCCGTCTCATGCCCGACGGCGCTGATCACGGGGATGCGTGAGGCGAAGATGGCCCGGGCCACGATTTCCTCGTTGAACGCCCAGAGGTCCTCGAGCGAGCCGCCGCCGCGCCCCACGATCATCACGTCGATCCCCCCCAGTGCCACGTTATGGGCATTGAGCGCGTGGACGGCCGCGGCGATCTCGGCCGCTGCCCCCTCCCCCTGCACGCGGACCGGGCAGACGTAAACCGCGGCACAGGGGTAGCGGCGGCACAGGGTCTGCAGGATATCGCGGATCGCGGCCCCGGTCGGACTGGTGACCACGGCGATGTGCCCGGGAAAACGCGGGAGCGGCTTTTTGTGCCGCGGCTCGAACAGACCCTCGGCCCGGAGCTTCTCGCAGAGCTGCCGAAAAGCCAGTTCGAGTGCCCCGACCCCGCGCGGTTCCATTTTGCGCACATAGAGCTGGTAGCGACCGGCGCGCTCGAACACGTCTACCGCGCCGGTGGCGATGACCTCGAGACCGTCGGAGGGCTTGAACTTCAGGCGCCCAGCGTCCGAGTTCCACATCACGCACGACAGTTCGCTGTGCTCGTCTTTCAGCGTCCAGTAGAGGTGGCCGCTGGTGTGCCGCTTGAAGTTGCTGATCTGGCCCACCACATGGACGGTGGCGGGGAGATGGAGATTGACCGCCTGCTTGACCAGAGCGGTGAGCTGGGAGACCGTCAGGGTGTTGGCCGAGAACAGGGGCGCGAACGGGGCGGCTCCGCGCGCCAGGTCGGGATTGAAAGGTTCTCGGGTCATCCTGGGCCGCTCAAAACCCGGGCGAGCAAGGTGCACGTGCCCCGCGTCATTTCGAGAGAGAGGCCACCCGACGGGCATGGTACGGGATATCCCCACGCCGATCCACACCTGAGAGAGGCAAGAGGCAAGAGGCAAGAGGCGGACGCGACAGGAGAGGTTAAAGTTGGACTGAAGCACCTGCGGAACCGAAATGGGTTGGTTTCGTAATCCTACGGGTCTGTACATTCGCCACCAGAAGGCACAAAAGGTGGGTGGTTTGGGTAGATTCGCGTTTTCGTAGTCGCGGTCCATGCCCTACTCCGACTGGTTGGAAACCTGGTCCCCCAGACGCGGTCCACCAGGTCCGGCCCCGCAAGCCCGGTCCCCCAAGGCGTGCGGGCTCCCTGTGGTAAGTACTTGGCGCGCGCTCGGAAGGAGCGGTCAGCTATCAGCTTTCAGCGCAAGGAGGCCAGAGCTTTGAGTTCCGAGTTCAATCTGTGTCGGCGCCGATTTGAAAGTGCTGCAAATCAACCGATTTGATTATGTGGTGGACGGGGCGGTCTGAACGTGCGTGGCGTCGAGCCTGAACAACGTGGCCTTTTGCCTGCAATCCCTCGGCCGGTCGGCGGAGGCGCTGCCCAAATTCGAAGCGGCCCTGGAGATGTTTCGCCGCGTTCTGCCGTCCGGTCATTCGGGTTTTCGGCACGTGGGTCTCCGACGGCGTATGTAACGGGCAAGCGACAACACCCTGGCCTCGGCCATCCGCGACCGCGTCCTGCACGACGCCGAGACCCTCGTCATCGAAGGCAAAAGCTACCGC
>JAZDKM010000214.1:0-43484 GCA_043803085.1 Planctomycetota bacterium | reverse complement strand
GTTCGGTTTGAACTTTAGCGCCGCCTCGAGATGCTCCTCCGCCTTGTCCAGTTCGCCTAACTGGAAATAGGCGATCCCTAGTTCCATGTGAATTTTGTAGTTTCCATTGGGATAGAGCTTGAACATCTGCTGGTACACCTGGAGGATCTCGCGCCACCGCTCCAGTCGCTTCAGGCAATCCGCCCCCCGCTCCATCGCGTCGGTCAGTTCCTCGCGCGTGGAGAACCGATCGTGGATGGCCTGTTCATAGAAGGCCCAGGCTTCGTCCCACTTCTGCTCGCGGGCCCGCATCAGGCCGCGGAAGTAATGAGTCAAGAACGGCTTGTACCGCTCCACGCGGCCGCAGTACTCTTCCGCTTCGGCGTACCGATTGTTGCCGGTCAGCAGCCAGAGAAGCTGCTTATACGCCTGATCCAAGTTCGGCTTGGCTTCGACCGCGCCTTTATAGAAGTCGATGGCCTGGTCGGTCCGCTGCTGGGCCTTCTCCGCGTTGTCTTGCTGGCGGTAGGTGGTGCTTTCGCGCGTGTACAGGTTACCCAGGTTGTACCAGCCGGCCCAACAACCCTTGTTGCCGCTCAGGGTGGTCAACCAGAACGTCTCCGCGGACTTCCAGACCGGACAATAGGTGAAGGTCTTGGCGCCGTACGCGACCAGGGCGGCGCACACCATGCCGGTCAGGAGCCGCGTCCCCGCTTTGGGGTCGCTGAACTTCCCGCGGAGGCCATCCAGGGCCACGGCGACCATGAGGAACACGCCGGTACACCCGTGATAGACGTAATGATCGGCCACGAAAGCGAACTGGAAGAAGTTAATGTTCTTCAACCCCATCATGGGCAGTTGCGTCACCACGTAGAACCCCAGCCCCCAGAAGAAGTGCGCCGGGATTTTCTTGCGCCAGTGGAACAAGGCCCACATCACCAGGAGCAGCCCGGTCAGGGGAAGCCACCACTCCAGATGGCCGGCCGGCTGCCACCGTTTGTAATCGTTCGGGTCCGGGTTCCAGTGCTGGTAGATGGGCAACTGGTGGATGGGGACCAGCAATTTGAGGGCGTGGAACCAGATTGAGGCCGCGGCAATGAAGGGGCGCTGAGGGTCGGTGACCGGGACGTCCCGGTTGCGGTCCTCCGTGTGCACGGTAATCCCGGAGGCCATGAGCGCCAGCACCAGCAGCGGGGCGATCCGCAGCAGGCTCCGGCCCATGCCCGGCAGGTCCCAGCGCCGCTCGAGTAGCCGGTCGGTGAAAAAGAGGATGATCGGAAACGTCACGGCCACCGTTTTGCTCCAGAGCGCGCCCTGGAACAGCACCACGGTGCCGGCATAGCTGACCCATCCGCCTTTGCGGCGATGCCGCAGGTAACACATCAGCGCGAGCATATAGAAGAAGAGCGCGAAGATGTTCTTCTGCTCGGCGGCCCAGGCGACGGTCGCCACGTTCATGGGGGTCACCACGAGCAACGCCGCGACCACCCACGCGACCCACACCTTCACCCCGAGCCGGTGCAGCAGCAGGATCAGCAGCACCCCGTTGACCCCGTGCCAGACCATGCTCACGCCGTGGAACCGCGGCGCTTCCATTTTCTCGTCGAAGACGGCCGGGTTGCTCCGGTTGACCCAGTGAAAGACGCGGTGTTGCACGTACATCAGGGTCAAGGTGAGCGGGTAATACTGGTGGGGGGTGTCCTTCTGCCCCTCGGCCGCGTAGCGCGTCGTTTTGTAGTTGGTCCAGATGTCCTGAAAGCCCTTCGGGCGGGTCAACTGAGGATTGTTATAGACGTAAATGTCGTCGTCCCAACTCACCAGACCGTTGCGCAGCGTGGGAAGGTAGACGACGATGGCCAGCAGGAACACAACGACCGGGGGCACCCAGCGCTCGAACCGGTTGGCCGGCCGGACCGCTTCCAGCAACGGCGGCCGGATCAACTCGCCGGCTTGTGCTCTTTTGTCCGACTTCGTTCGCGCCATCGTGGGACACTTTATAGCGACTCGGCACGGATATGCCAAACCGCAGGAATCCGTGCGGCGTTCCACTTCCGCGAGGAACAGACCACAGGCTTCAAGCCGCGCGCAACTCTTTGTGCAAGCACGAGTTCGCACTTGTGAACCGCGTCCCCAGCGCGGCTCCCATGAGGGGGCCGACGCAGCGGGGTGAGCCCGCCGCTACCGCTCAGGCCGGAACCGAGCGACGGTCAGGGGCGGGAACGGATTTCAAGACGGACTTTATGGGTGATGCGGATTATTCTCTTGCAAGCGACGGTCATTGATCTCTGCATAAATAATGCAATAGTCAGGGTAAAAAGGGGGGCAGTTCCGACTGGTGGACACACCACCGGAGCTTGGGCTGGGAACGACGCAGGTGCCGAAGCGTTTGGTGGAGAGCCACCGACAGTTCGTCGAGATCGTCGGGGCGTCCGTTGGCCAGAGCGTTGTCCATCTGGTTCCAAACACCTTCATCGGGGTTGAGTTCCGGCGCATACGCCGGGAAGCGCTCCAGGTGCAGCCGCGGAAATCGACGACAGAGTTCGCGGAGGGGCTCGCCTTTGTGAGGTTGGCCATTGTCCCAGGTCACGATGACAGGGCCGTGTAGATGACGAAGCAGGTGTCGCAGAAACCGGCACACCTCGGCTTGCCGGATGTTCTCGCGGTGGAACTGGCAATACAGACCGAGCCGGCGGCGCGTCGGGCTGACCGTCACCGCCGAAGCGGAGCGCCCGGAGACGGCTGAGCAGCTCATCAGTCGTGTACGCAACGTCATCTGACGATATGAGTCCGGCTCTGGTCGGCCAGTCTGGGGTGCTGGGAGAAACTGGCGGAGTCGGGACCGATGCGGACGGTGATGTCGTCGAACCATACGGACCCCTCGCCGGCCATCCAGTGGAACCAGAACAAGTCGTGTTCATAAGCCGTGGCGGGTACGGTCTGTTCGCCGAGGGGCTGCTCATCGAGCCAATACTGTAGGAGGACGGTCTCCGGCTGAGCCTCGTGGTCGGCCTTATAATGAATTCGCACTTGGTGCCAGGGGTCAAGGCGCATGCGACCTAGGGGTTCCCCGTTGGCTCCTACAATGGTACCGTCATCGAGCACGCGGAAGAGAGTGCGTTTTTGTCCCTGGTTTTTCACGCTCTCTTGTGCGGCAGACAGGGTTTGCATATCCAGTCTGGCCCGGTAACCGCAGGGGCCGACGAGCTCTTCCCTGCCGTTGCGAAGCAAGAAGTCTACGACGAACTCACTTGCATACGCCACGGATCCAACGATCGGCGAACCCACCACACCGGGCCAGCCTCCCTCGGGCGAAAGACGGAGGCCATCTTCTGGAGGGGGACTCTCGGGCGAACCATACAGGTAGAGTGCTTGACGATCCTTGCCGGGAACCAACTCAAGGACGCCGTATTCCTCGTTGCCATACAGCGGTTCCCAACCTCTTGGCAAACTGGGAATCCCCGGACCAACATTCTCGAAATCCTCTTGCCAAGTGTATCCACCTCCTTCAAAGCGGATGCTGTCGAACCAGGCCGACCCTTCGTCAACCGCCCATACAAGCCAAATGAGCTCGTCCTCGTGCGGGTCGGCCGGGACTTCCTGAGTGGGTAGATGGTCTCCATCAAGCCAGTATTCAATGCGCACTTTCTGGGCGTCCACACGCGTATAGCCGATCTGCGCAGTGTGCCAGACACCGAAGCTCATAGGTCCGAGATCCTTGCCGGTCGGTCCGGGTCCCCAAAGGCTGCCATCGGCTCGAACAGAGAGTAGTTCATGTCCGGTTCGCTCGGGCGCCCGTTCATCGCTTAGGATCAGGAGGTTGCTCAACGTGAGAGTCGCGCCCTGGGGACGCCCTCCTGAAGGCTCTTCCCCACCACAGCGCATGGCGAACTTCAGAACAAAGCTCTTGACGTGCACGCCGGGGTGATCGGGACCGGTCAACGGCACAGCCACCTGCGCGGTCCACCCGCCTTTGTGTCCCTCCGTCTGCCCGAGGGCACCGAACAGGAGAAACGCGCGGCTGCCCTGGTGTGCCTTCATATCCAGGACACCGACAAGATCGTTGCCGGGCCCCGCGTTCCAACGCTTAGGAAGCTTCCCGATTACCGGGGGGAAGTCCTCGAAGTCCTGTGGCCAGAATGCCTTTGGGCCAGGAGTTGGCGGCACGCGACCGGCCAGGGGTAAGATGACGCTGTACCACAGACCGACAAACCCCAATAGCGCTGCGGCCAAAACGGCCCACACCTTGTAACGAATGGCCAGCCTACCGAGTCGGTAGCCCAGAGCCGGCGGTCGGGCGTGGATCGGCCGACGGGTCAGGTGACGTTCAATGTCCCCCGCCAACGCGGCAGCGCTCTCGTATCGTCGGGAGGGCTCCTTCTCCAGGGTTTTGAGCATTATGGTTTCCATCTCGCCGCGCAGGGCCCCGTTGAGCGTGCTCGGCTTTCGCGGCATCTCCTCACAGATGGCCCGCAGGGCCTCATAGGGCCCGCGCAGGGTCTGGCCGTAAGGGAGTGCACCGGTCATCAGCTCAAACAAGATCACACCCAGCGAGTAAACGTCGCTGCGCCCGTCGATCTGCGTGTGGCCACGGGCCCGCTCCGGGCTCATGTAGGGGAGCGTGCCCGCCACCCCGCCGGTTTCGCTCAGCGTGAGGGTGAGCGGGAAATCGGCATGCGTAATCCGGGCCAAGCCAAAATCGAGTATCTTGGGATGGCCCTCGGCATCGACGAGGATGTTCGAGGGCTTGAGGTCTTGATGAATCACGCCGTGTTGGTGCGCATAATGGATCGCTTCGCAGATTCGGCGAAACACCTCCAGGCGCTGCCGTGGCGGAACGCTCTTCTCCCGGACATAGACGTGGAGAGGAACGCCGTCCACCAGTTCCATAGTGAAGAAGTGTTGCCCCTCTTGGGTCCGCCCGGCTTCGTAGATCGTGGCGATCGCCGGATGCTTGAGTTGGGCCAGGGCCTGAACCTCGCATCGGAAGCGTTTGACGCGGTGTGGGTCCACGCAGGGTCCTCCCCCCAAGACCTTCAGGGCCACCGCTCGGCGGGGATTCTGCTGCTCCGCCTCGTAGACTACCCCCATGCCGCCCAGGCCGATCAGCCGGATCAAACGGTAATTGCCCAGGTGCCGCCCCACGAGCGCGTCGGTGGCATCGGGCTTAATCCCCGGGTCGATCGGCTCCCAGGCCGGCGTTTCCATGAAGCTGGCGGCCTGCTCGTGAGCAGCGAGGAGCAAAGTCACCTCGGCCTGGAGAGAAGGATCGTCGGGACAGCTTTGCGCAAGGAAGACGGCGCGCCCACCTGGCTCACACTCCAGGGCGGCATGGAACAACTCTTCGATTCGGTGCTCACGGTCCGATGCTATCTGTGAACCCTCCAGCTTGCTTTGCGGCTCCGCGCCTTCTCCGATTCATTTTCGATAAGCGGGCGGCCCGGGGTCAGTCCCCGGAAAGCTTGCGCAACAGCCAGGCTTTGGCGAAATCCCAGTCACGTTTGACCGTTGCGGGGGAGACCTCGAGCGCCTCGGCCGTTTGCTCGATGGTGAGCTCTCCAAAGTAACGCAATTCGACCACCTGGGCGGGTCTGGGGTGGAGGGCCGCCAATCCCATCAGGGCCTCATCGAGAGCCTCCAAGTCCTCTTTCATCTCCAGGCTCTCCTTCTCCCGGTTTCTCTCCCTGTCGTGAAGCATGCCGGCCTCGTCCAGGGTCAGGTGGCCTTGGCCGCCGCCACCACGCTTGGCGGCGCAAAGACGCCGGAAACGATCGACCTTGACGCAGCGCATCGCCCTGCCCGCCAGCCCGAGCAAATGCTGGCGGCTCAAGCACAGCAAATCCTGCTGTTGGAGGAGGCGCAGGCAAGCCTCGTGAACCAGCGACGTGGTTCGAGGTATGTCGCCGTGATGCCGGCCGTTCAGGAGGTAGTGGGCCAGGGCGCGAAGCTCCTCGTAAGTAAGCTCCATCAGCCTGGCCAGCACCTGTCCGTCACTGCCGTTCGCATGCGGAAGTGGTGCGGTCCCCTTTTTTTTCGCCGGCCGCGTCATAAGGCCTCCCCCGGCGAAACCGGAGTTTCTGAGCCGTTTGCCGGCAATTTGCGTTTTTAAGGTAGAAGGGTGCCTCACTGGGCAACGGCTCTAGGGAATCTGCTTATTCTAGCACAGGAGGACGCGCGAAGCAAGATTGCAGGCTCGGAAAAATCACAAGGGATGCTGAGTACAGGGGAAGCGTATAGCCTAAGAAGGGACCTGCACGGCGCTGGCAAGCGAATGAAGTCCCGGGAGGAGGGAGAGAATGTTACCGTGGTCCACGGAAAGGGAGGTTCCGTGTGCGCTGTAGGGTGAGCAGCCCTTCTCTGGGCCTATCGAGGGGCGACGGCAAGAAGGGCCCGGAAGGGAAGACAAGCATGTTTTTTTCCACATGGAGAAGAGGTGCGAACCGTGAAAGCATCAAAGAGTCGGAATTGGAGCACTCTTGTAATGGGATTCGCCTTTCTAAGCACGTTCGCCATTCCCCCGGCGACGTATGCTGTGGAATCCCAAGTACTTGAAGTTCAAGCCGAGACGATTTCGGCCGAGACAAGGGAGTGCGTTCCCTGGGAAGAGGATTTCGAGGGGATTTCGCCGGGGCCGGGACACCTTCCTCCCGGATGGGTCGACGGAGGGGGCAACGACGAGTTCGGCGTGGTGGACACCACCGCCTGCGAAGGTTCGCAGTCGCTGTACCTGCACGGTGTCCTCGGCGGTAACTGGGCCGCGGTCGTCGCCTCCCCAATTATTCCCTCGCTCACTTACTGTGAAGACTTCACTTTAGAGCTCAGGGTTCGGAACGGGAGCGAATCCTTGTGGGGCTATCATCCCAACCGCGCTATTCTCACGATGCGCATCGGATCCCATTGGACAAGCACGGGACGAGGTTTGTTTGCCGTCCGTGAAGACGGCCGCCTGGATGGCCCGCTCGGGCCGATGGGACCGTATCTGGAACTAGATACCTGTTACGCCATGCGCATCCGGTATACCCGCTTGGACGCCCTTAACGTTCGCATGCAGTACTGGCTGGATGGCGCTCCTCTGGCCGACGTGACCCTCCCGGCCGCTGCATATGAAGACGACCTGGTGTGGTTTATGTGGGTCTCCGACGAGGGCTCCGCCTGGTTCGACGACATAGCATTTGAATGCACCAGTGTTCCTGACTGCAATGGAAACGGCGTTCCCGATGACCAGGACATCGCGGCAGGGACCAGCGATGACTGCGACGCCAGCGGCGTTCCCGACGAATGTGAGCTCATCAGCGACGACTGTCCCTATCAGGTCGGGGATGTCAACAACGACGGCGAGGTGAATCGGGAGGACGTGTTGCAGTTCACGCTGGTCCTGCTCGGTCTGGACCATTGTGGCTGCAGTGTGGCCGCTGCGGACATCAACGGTGACGGCGAAGTGGACCGCCGCGACATCCGCCCCTTCAGACGTTTGTTGCGCTGTACGTTAGGTTACCCCCTGCGGGATTTGGACGCCAGAAGCTCGACGGTCAGGGACTTGACTTCATTGGCTGACGAACTGGGCGTCGATCTCGATCTGCGTACGTTACTTCAGGATGCAGTAGATCGGGAGAGGCCTCCCTCCCGCAGCCCCTAGCCGTTCGGCACGGAACGTGGGAGGGTACGGGCCCCGTGAGAAGCGTCCGCATGCCTAAGTGCCCCGCTTCTCCGGTTTCTGGCAGGTCCACTCCAGCGCGTGAAGGAGCCGCCCCACATGGTCGCGATGGTAGCCAATGCCGAACTTGTAGCGGATGAGTTCCGCCGCACGCAACGTCGTCCAGAGGTCGGTTCGGTATCCGTGAGCCAGGGGGCCCTCCAGAAGATATTCGACCAGACGCATCTTCTGCCGCTCGGCCAGTCGCGGAGGCCGGCCAGGTGTCGGTCTGGGGCGAACTGCTTTCTTGCCCCCCTGCTGAAAAGCATCCCGCCAGCGCATCACCGAACTGGCGTCTACGTTGCGGCGAGGCATGATCCTCGAGGGCATCGCGCGAGGGGCTGAACCAATTCGGTAGCGGGAAAAGCAAGAGAGCGTAGGTGCCACTGCGCCCGACGCGCAAGGTCGCGCCGTCAGCGAGGCTGGGGAGTTGGTAAAAAACCAAAATAACTCCGTGCTGAACTCCTCCCGCCGGCCGGGGCCGTCCTGGCCTTTCGGACGCTTTGCCCTCATGGGGTCCGACTCCGCGCTCCGCCGAGGCTGCGGCGAACCGCGGAAACTGTGCGGCACGAACACCGCATGTTGGCGGCGGACGCGGCCGTGCGGATACGGGCATCCTTGCGGGATTGAGATTAGAGGACGGGGATTTTCTTTAGGAGGACCTTGGCATGAAACGGTTTGGGACAGTCCTAGCGGTTGGTTTGATGATCGCGACATGTACGGCACGAGCCGATGACTTCTTTTGGGAGGATGGGACCAGCACCATTCTCGGTATGTATCCCGCCCTGGGGGTCACCGCGACGAACGTGGCGGCGCCGGATCCCGTTCACGCGGGCAGCCGCAGTCTCAAGTTGGTGCGTAACTCGACCGCCACGGCGGAAGCCTTCGTGGGCTGGGTCACCGGGCTAACGGACGGCGCTCAGGTGACGGCGAGCTTCTGGCGCTACGACACCACCCCCGGTGTCGGCCCCTCGTGCCGCCTCTGGGGTTCCTATACCTACGGCGGCGGGATCAACCGGTACGCCGGCGGAGCGGGCGGCGACGAGAGCTACGGTTCGGAAAGCGGGTGGGATCAGACCACCTACACGTGGACCTTCGATTCGGACGGCGGCACCCGCGATGGTCTGCGGATCGAGGCCCGGGTCTACTTTGCCTCTGGCGCCATCGTATGGGTGGACGACATCTCCGTGCAAGCGCCGGACGGGGCGACCATCTATCTGCCCAACGACTTCCCGCTCCCGCCGGTTCCGCCGCTGGCTCACGGGAGATTCACCACCATGATGAGGAACGGCGCCAAGACCTCGATTGCGCTATGCAGCGAGGCCGATACGGGGTTCTCCGTTGACCACGCCACCATCCCCATCGCCGGTTTGCCCGCGAATGGCAAGTTGTACGATGGCATGGCCGGGGCGGAGATAACCTTGGTACCCTATAACTTGACGACCGGAGACAAGAAGACGGTGGGCTACCTTCCCACCGCCGGCTACTCCGGTCTGGATACTTTCGATTTCACGGTCACGGACAATCATGCGACCCCGCTGACCTCGGCTGAGGCCACGCACGAGGTCGGTGTGCAAGCGGGTGGCGTGGTCATCTCCGAGGTGATGCACACTCCCAGCTCCTTCCAGAGCGACTATGAATTCGTTGAAATCTTCAACTATAGCGGGAGCGCGGTGTATCTGACCACGCTGGATACGACCCCCGGCCCCTACAACATGCCTACGGAGAACAATCTGGCGAACGCGGTGATCCCGAACGGGGCGATGAAAATCATCGCCATTGACGACACTCTGGATTATCCCGAGAGCGCCTGGGTGTTGTCCTGCGAATGGGGCCTGAGGGAGAGCCAAGCAACTTGGTACAGCCTGATGGAGAGCGATATCATCCGGGTTCCCGTGGCGAACTGGGAGTTCTTGACGGCCTACCCGAATGCCAACTGCACGCTGACGGAGGGCTCCCGCCTGTTGCTGTTCGGCAAGGTCGGTGGAACCGGCAACCCGGTGGTGCTGCTCGACGGGCTCGACCTCGCCCGGCCGGACGCCCTGACCTGCTCCGGGAGCAGCTACGCCGTGAACCCCGACTACCTGCTCTCCCCCCCTCTGACGGCCGACAACAACGACGATCCAGAACTTCCCTGGTGGTGCCACGCCACCTTCGATACCGACGGCGGCCGGATGACCGGGGTAACCGGGGACCAGGCCAGCCCGGGTTACGTACCCACGCGTCTCACCGCGCCTGATTACGACGATCCGTGCCTCGGGGCTTGCTGCGACCCGGACGGTTGCACGGCAAACGTGCAGGAACGTGCCTGCCAAGACGCCTGCGGAATCTGGAGAGGCAAGGATTCTCCCTGTGGGTACGACCAGAACTTCGTGAACTGTCTGGAACTGGGCGGTCCAGGCGTTACAGCCTCGAATTACTGCCGCGTGGTTTTTGACCTTGATTCCGACGGGGACGTCGACTTGAAGGATTTCGCGTGGTTCCAGCAGGGGAACATCTGCAGCGGCTGGGCGAGTTGCGGGACGATTGCGGATGAGGGATACATCGACTACCCGGACCAGCGGGAGGCTTGCGTCACCGGGATCGTGGTGCACGAGTACGACATGATCCGTTCTGGCGTCCACAAGAACTTCTACATTCAGGATCAGACCGGGACCCGGGCCATGAGCGTGTATGGAAGCAACGCCTGTATCGACGCGCTCCTGCCCACCGTTAACCCTGGAGACCTTTGCACGTTCCGCGGGACCCACGCGGAGTACTACGATATGAATCTCCAGGAGTTCAACTGTAACTATGGCGCCATTCAGGTTTGCAACTGTGTTCCGGTGGGCGTGCCGACGCCGCTGGATCTCACAGTCCAGCAGCTAATGGACCCGTTCCTGCCCGGAGAGAACGACCCCCGCAGGGCGTACATCGGCATGCTCGTTCGGATCACGAACGCCCGCGTCATGGGTGGGGGCACCTTCTGGTGCGCTGCGAACTACACGATTCAGGATTGGGACAACTCGAGCTACACGATGATTCTGCGGACGGCCGCTACCGGCCTGCCGATTTGCAGCACGACGAAACCGGCCGAATCCGTCCGGGTAAGCATCGTCGGCATCTTGGGGACCTTCAACAACGCGTTCCAGATTATGCCCCGGACGGGTTATCTTGCCGGGGGTTCGTATCCCACGTACGACATTACCCAGTACACGCCGTAGGCGGCGAGGGGGGTGAAACGCCCGGTCCTTGGTCACTAACCTGGCCCGCCCGCACCCCGCTCTGAGGTGCGGCGCGGGGTGGCCATCGTCTCGGCGGGTGGGTCTGGTTCGCCTCGGAACGAGGCGAGCCAGACTCCTGCACCCTCAGCTTCCGGACGTCCTGCACGGGTCCATTACCGGCCTCGCCGTGGGCTCGGCCCGTAACGGACCCATGCCACCCTGCCGATTCTTGAAGATTTTTCTTGCAATCCACGTTTACCGGACTATAAATGTGTCCAAATCGGTATAGTCCGGCGGTGCCAGCGGTGATTTGGGACCGACTTTTAGCCGGTCGCGTAACGCACTTCCAGGCCTCAAAGTCGGCTCAGCCGGACAGGTCGAAGCGAGAGCACAAAGCCCGTTCGGGGGTGGGACAGGTTCTTGTTGAGGCCCGTGGAGTGGTCGAGAAGCAGAACCATTCTGTCAGGTTCACCTCGCGTCAGTTGGAGAGCGGGCAGGTCGGGTTGCTGGTTTCGATCGCCGCGAGTGCCTTTCTGACGGCGGAGGCCATCGCGGCACCGGGCCGAGGCTGGCTTGCCTGGATCAGTCTGCTCCCCCTGTTTTTGACTATCCGCGTGCTGGCGCCGCTCAGGGCGTTGCTTTGCGGTGCGGCATGGGGCATTTGTGTTTACGCTTTTGGAACGCACCGCGGGCTTCTGCCTTCCTCCGTTCAGTCCTTAGGACTGCTTTGCGTCGTACCGGCCACCTACGCCGGTCTCGGTGCTCTACTGACCCGCCGCGTGGCTTTCAGTCCCCTGGTTCTGGGCCTCGGCTGGGTCGGGGTGGAGTTCGCGCTTCAGCCGCTTCGCCTGCCGCACGGGTTACTGGCCGGCACCCAAGAGAACGGGGTGCTGATCCTATGGCTGGGAAGCCTGCTCGGCTACGTATTCGTTGCTTTCGTGGTCGCGTACGTCAATGCGTTGCTCCTCGCCCTGTTGATCGAGGTCCGGTTCCACGTGCGCGAGCCACGACTCCGTCGCCGCCCGAAGGGACCGCGGAGACGGTTTGCGGCCTGCGCCGTCTCCCCCCTTTCGACGCTTGGTCTGCATGTCGTCCAACCCCGCGCTCCGCCGGCCGTACGCTAACAGCCCGTGGCAGAAGTTGTAGCACAGGCTTCCAGCCTGCGTTTCCACGGGCAAGATGCCCGTGCCACACCGCGCTTGGCGACTTTTACCACGGGCTGCTAAGGTCGGGCACCCCTGCCGCAGGTCTGAAGTGTAGTGTAGGGGCAGGGGCGGTAAGCGAGTTAGCCGTAACGTTTCATGACCTGGAATCGTAGGAGAGAGGGCTCGCTCGTGTAGCGAGCATTTTCAGAAGAACATTTGGTTATTAAAGTTCTAGGAGACAAGAAATGACACGTAGCATGCGCACAGGAATCTTGGTGGCCTGCCTCGGGTTGCTGCCGCTCGTGGCCGACGCGGACACGCCGTGCCAACACTGCGGCCCCGGTGCCAACTGGGTAGATAGCTGCGCCGAGGGGCAGGACAACATGCCCGCCACGAGGGCGCTCGTGGGGATCGATACCAGCGGCGATTGCGTGGTGGACACCAACCTGATTCTGAACGGTCCCACCCTGGTCACCCGTTCGGGGCCGGCGGGGGGTGTGATCAACACGGAACTAGTGTCCATGTCGCTAACGGCAATGGGAGGCCAAGTTTTAACGGCGGGATTCGGGCAGGGCGCCATTCCACTGGCACATTCATACGGTCAGATCGTCGAGCAGGGTGGGGACCCCACCATGGCGGACAGCTTCTTCGACGTGTTCTTCGAGGTCAACCTGGGCGGCGGCCAGCACGCTTACAACCACAGTGCGCTGCACATCGCTGCGGCTATCAACTGTGTCCCGCCGGCTGCAGACTACATTAAACCGACGGGGTGCACCCCGCTCTACACGACTCCGACCGGCGGAACCTGGGTGGCCAACCTGGTGACGGCCAATCACGAGACCAGTCCGCCGATCCCCACAGTTTCCGAGTGGGGCCTGATCGGCTTGGCCCTGTTGCTGGGCGCGGGTGGGGTGGTGGTCTGGGCGCGGCGGCGCAAGGTGGCGGCGGTGTGAGCGCGATTGATTTGAGAGTTTGCCCTGGCGGGGGTCTTCGGGTCGGCTGACGGCCAGGTTGGATGACAACGGCGGGTCGGGTATACTCCGCGTTGGGCGCGGGTGCCTTTCTCGAAGAAGGTTGCCACGGTCGTGGGCCGATCAAAGAAACGTCGCCAGAAGTTGCACAGCGGAATCTCGTCCCGGGCCCAACCGGTGCGTGGCTCGGGGCGGGAGTCCGCTTCACCGCATACCCGGTCCGGAGGCCCCGCGAGAAGCCGAACCCCCTGGCTTTTCGAGAAAAGACCGGTGCTGCGGTTTCTGCTCATTTTCGGCGCACTGATGGGTCTGTTCTACGTGGTCTTTCAACTGCCGCCGAAGGAATACCCCACCGTGGGAAACTTCTTCACCAGGTATCTGGGCTTCTACGCGCGGATTTCGGGCGTGGTGCTGGCCGCCTTCGGCTACGACATCTCGGTCACCGGTCAAAACATCAGCTCTCCGGAGTACTCGGTGCGGATCGTTCGCGGGTGCGATGCCATCGAGGCCACCGCGATATTTGTCGCCGCCGTTCTCGCCTCGCCGGTTCCACCCCGGCCGAAAATCCCGGGCATCCTGGCCGGCATCTTGCTGCTGGGCGTCACTAACCTGATCCGAATCGCCAGCCTGTTCTATATCGGCATTCATTTTCCACGCCTATTCGACACCATGCACGCGGACGTCTGGCAGACCGTCTTCATTCTGTTGGCCGTCTGTTTCTGGCTGATTTGGGCCACGTGGGCCAGGCGCCGAACGGCTCCCCATGTTCTCGCTTAAGCGTATCGCCGGCTTCTTCGTCCTGTTTCTCGTGTTCTACGGGCTGCTCATGGCGCCCTGGCCGGGGGTGAGAGAAGCCTATGCCGCTGGTTTCCGGGCCGGGGGGAGTCTGCTGTTTGGCTCCTTCGGCGCCAAGGATAACGTTCGCTTTCGGCCGCTCTCGGGGAAGCTCGCCGAATGGGACACCGAGATTATTCTGTCTAACCCACAAACCGGGATGACCGCCACGATTCGATGTTGGAGCTGGCGGACTGGTTTTGTGCCGACAGCGGTGCTCATCAGCCTGGTCTTGGCCACGCCCTTGTCCTGGGCGAGAAAAACGCGGGCCCTCGCGTGGGGCCTTCTGCTGATCAATGGCTATGTGGCGTTGCGCCTCGCGCTGGTACTCCTGCACCCCTATAGCCCCAATGATCCCCTTGCTCTGTTCGTCCTCAGCCCGCTGCTGCAAAAAGTCCTGACGTGGATCTACGGGGCATTGAACATGTTGCCGGGCGGTACTTTTGGATTCCCGGTTCTCCTCTGGATTCTGGCGACCTTCCGACGGAGCGACTGGCGCACCATTTTCCCATCGCGGCCCACCCCCAGTGAGCCGCAGGCTTGAGCCCGGGCGACGGTTCGAGAGGCGTGGTCTCGCTCCGGCGGGCGGCGGTCTGCGTCAAGATCGTGGATGAATCCTCAGGTCGCCAAGTAGCGGCCTGCGTCCCCGCAGGCCGTCGCGCGCTTCGGCCGGCGAGACGCCGGCCGCTACCGTCGGGTCGATGACCCGACCTACTTCGGCGGGTGGAACCCGCCCTACCGCCGCCGCTACTGGCGCTCTACCCCATAACGTGGCGCGGACCTGCGGGCGGACGGGTTGACAGCCGGACCGTCCGCAGAGATATCTCTAAAGCGAGCGGTACAGAAGGGCATGACGCGAGCAGGAGTCGCAGGCGTGAAGACGATCAGTCAAATCGACGAACGGGTGCCGGCCAAAGCGGTACATCGCTGCCGGGAGCGCGGCATCATTATCCCCACCTTCGCCCAGCAGAAGGACCCTACGACCCTCCCCGCGGAGATCCAACGTCGCCTGGCCGGTATGGGCTTGTGGGATGTCGATCCGCTCAACCTGTTCCGCATCACGTGGAAGAATGAGCCGGTCGAGCGCGGCGGCGGTTTCAACCACGGCAACTGGATCGAGTTCCCGCCGGAGCTGACCGGCGTGCCGGCGCGCATCGTCGGCCTGATCGGGAAGTACTTCCCCACGGGGTCGCACAAGGTCGGCGCCGCCTTCGGGTGCTTGGTGCCCCGGTTGGTCACCGGCCGGTTTGACCCGACGGCCCAGAAAGCGGTCTGGCCCAGCACCGGAAACTTCTGCCGCGGCGGCGTTTTTGATTGTGCGCTGCTGGCCTGCACGGCCGTGGCCATTCTGCCGGAGGGCATGTCGCGCGAGCGCTTCGAGTGGCTGCGCTCGCTCGGGGCCGAAGTCATCGCCACGCCCGGCTGCGAATCAAACGTCAAGGAGATTTACGATAAATGCTGGGAGATCCGCCGCACGCGGCCAGACTGCGTGATCTTCAACCAGTTCGAGGAGTTCGGCAACCCGGTCTGGCATTACCACGTTACCGGGGGCGTCCTCGAGGAAATCTTTCGCCGTATCGCCGGTGCGCAGGACCGCTTCGCGGCGTACGTTTCCGCGACCGGCAGCGCCGGTACGATTGCGGCCGGTGACTACCTGCGTACCCGTTTTCCGTTGCTTAATGTCGTCGCCACCGAGGCCCTGCAATGTCCGACGCTGCTGCGCTGCGGCTTCGGCGATCATCGCATCGAGGGCATCGGCGACAAGCACGTGCCCTGGGTCCACAACGTGCGCAACACCGACCTGGTCGTCGCCGTTGATGACGAGCAGTGCTTGGCTTTACTGCGGCTGTTCAACGAAGAGGCCGGACGGAAGTTTCTGGAACGCCGCAGCGTTCCTGGCATGCTCGTCCAGCAGTTGCCTTTGCTGGGCATTTCGAGCATCTGCAACCTGGTGGCGGCCATCAAGACGGCGCGTTATTACGAGTGGGATGCCCGCGACGTGCTGTTCACTCCGCTGACCGATTCGATGGCGCTGTACGCTTCGCGCGTGGAGGAGCAAAGGGAGCTTCACGGCCCTTATACCGAGGCCGACGCCGGCGCTCACTTCGCCCGCTACCTGGAGGGCATCGGGATTGATCACCTGCGCGAGTTGAGCTATCACGACCGCAAAGCGCTGCACAACCTCAAGTACTTCACCTGGGTAGAGCAGCAGCAACGCGGCGTCGAGGAACTGCGCCGATTGTGGGACCCGGACTTCTGGACCGAAACATTCGCCCAGGTGCATGAGTGGGACCGGTTGATCGAGGAGTTCAACGCCTGCGTAGGGCTGGGGTGAGGATTCCCCGAAAAGGAGCGACCTGTTTGGTTCGAACGCTTCATCCCTGGGAGGCTTCGACGGCGTTGACGCTGCGGGTCCGTTCCAGGTCGTCGCCGGGTACCACTGCTCTTGAGCAGTGGCCGGCGTCGAACGATCACTGCTCAAGAGCAGTGGCACACCCGCAAGTTCAAGCGTGGCGGAACTCTATGAGCCCGTGGCAGAAGTTGTGGCACAGGCTTCCAGCCTGTGTTTCCACGGGCAAGATGCCTGTGCCACACCGCTCTTGGCCACTTTCACCACGGACGGCCAGGTTCGTTCTGAACGCTCTTGGAGCTTCTAACAGTAAGACCGTGTGGGACAGGCTTTCTAGCCTGTCGACCGGCTGGAAAGCCGGTCCCACATTCGTTCTGAACACTCTTAGGCTTGCTATGGTCCTGGTCGTGACCGTGTGGCTCCCCTCCTGCGCCAAGCAGGACAAGTCCAACGGCCGGCGCGTCATTGTCATGGGTTTCGACGGGATGGATCCGCGTCTGACCGAGGAGATGATGCAGGCCGGCCGCCTGCCCAACTTCAGCCGCGTGTGGGAGCAAGGCGGCTTTGCGCCCCTGCAAAGCACGATTCCACCCCAGAGCCCGGTGGCATGGTCCACGGTGATCAGCGGCCTGAACCCGGGCGGCCACGGCATTTTCGATTTCATCCATCGCGATCCGGCACCACCCGAACCGAACCTACCCATTAAGCCGATCCCCTCACACGCCCAAGGAGAGGAAGACAAGTGGGTCATTGGGCTGTTCGGCTACCGGATTCCGCTCCGGCCCGGCCAACAGAAGCTTCTGCGCTACGGCAAGCCGTTCTGGGAGCGCCTCACGGAGGCGGGCATTCCGGCGCGCGTCTTCCGCATGCCGGCGAACTACCCGGCCCAAGAGTCCCAGGGCGCCGAATACTATTGCCTCACCGACATGGGGACCCCCGATCTGAAGGAAACTTCCTCAGGCATATTCTCCTATTACACGAGTGATCCTACGGAGCGGAGCCGGAGAATCAGCGGCGGCGGCGAGATCTACCCGGCGTACGTCAAGAAGAACACGGTGGAATCCCGCTTCTACGGGCCGAAAAACGTCTACAGGGCCCGCGAAACGGAACAGAAAGCCGTAGAAGTCCCTTTCACGCTCTGGCGCGATCCCGAAGACCCCGTCGTGCGGCTGACGTGGCAGGACCAGGTAGTGGTGCTGCACGAGGGGGAATGGAGCGACTGGTATCCCATCGCGTTTGAGATGGTCCCGCACGTGTTCGGCCTGGCGACCGCCAAAGCCGAGTGTCGCTTCTTCCTCAAGCAAGTGCATCCGCACGTCAAGCTGTATGTTTCACCGTTCAACTTCGACTCGTTGGATGAGAATGCCCCGGTTTCCGTGCCGCTGGGCTTCGCCGCCGACGTGGCGGAAGTGACCGGGCGCTACTACACCCAGGGATTGCCCGAGTCCACCAAGACCCTGACCCATAAGATATTGAGCCGCCCGCAGTTCCTCGACCAGGCCGAGCTGGTCTACCAGGAACGGATGAAGCTGCTCGATTATGCCCTGGAGCGCTATCCGTCGGGCTTTTTGTTCTTTTACTATGGGGGCACCGACCTGATCGGGCACATGTTCTGGGGAGCGCGAACGCCGAATCACCCGGCCTTGACCTCGGAGGACCAGCAGCGCTACGCCCACGAGATAGAACGGGTTTATCAGGATGCCGACCGGGCCTTGGGCAAAGTGCTCGACCGCTGCCCGGACGCGACCATCCTCGTAATCAGCGACCACGGATTCGACACCTTCACGCGGGGCTTCAACCTGAACACCTGGCTGCTCCAGAACGGGTACCTCAAGCGTCTGGACGACTCCGCTTTCGGCCTGGCGTTAAACATCGACTTTGCGCAGACCCGGGCCTACGGCCTGGGCATCAACGGGTTGTACGTCAATCTCATGGGACGGGAAAAACGGGGCATCGTCGATCCGGCCGACAAGCAGGCCCTGCTGGACGAGGTCCGCGAGAAGCTGCTCGCGGTCGTAGATCCCAAGACCGGTGAGAAAGTCATCAAGGAAGTTTACCAATGCGACCGGGTGTACTCGGGGCCGTACGTCAGCATCGGGCCCGATCTGCAGGTCGGCTACAATCACAGCTATCGCGGAAGCTGGGACACGGTGTTGGGCGGCGTGCCCGCGGAAGTCATGGTGGACAACACGGACGCCTGGTGCGCGGACCACTGCATCGCCACCGACCTGGTGCCGGGCATCCTGCTGGCCAATCGGCCGATCCGGGCCGAGCGCCCGTCGCTGCTGGACATCGCCCCTACCATCCTGGCGGAGTATGGCGTACCGGTCCCGGCGGAGATGGAAGGGCGGAGTGTGTTCGGCGCGACCGTGGCGACGTCCGCCACCCCTTGAGCAGGATCCGGAAAACGAACGGTGGGGGCGGCAGGAGCGTCCCGTAGGGGCGAGTGAGCCCATAAGGAGTCAGTCCAAGTGGCCAAGATCAAGCTGGATGACAACTTGTATGAGCGGATAAAGAAGGTCGCGGAAGCGGCGGGCTACACCTCCGCGGAGGAGTTCATCGTCCACCTGATTGAACGGGAGCTGAGCACGCTGGAGTGCGCCGAGACCGATGAGGATGTCACTGAACGGCTTCGCGGTCTGGGGTATATAGAGTAGCTTTCAGCTATCAGTCAGGCGTAGGTCGGGTCACCAGACCCGACATCACCGCGTGCGGATTTGTCGGGTCTGGGGATCCGACCTACCCAACTGAGTGGCCGGCCCCGGAACTCGGAACGCGGAACGCGTATGGCAACGTTGAATCGCATCTTGACGGCGCTGTTTGACGCGCTCTATGTGCCGCTGAATGTCCTGCCGCGCTGGTTGTCGCTCACGTTGCTCTCCGGCATCGTCGGCCTCGTGGCTCTGATGGTGGTCAAGTACCTGTCCAACCAGGCCGCCATCGCCCGGATTAAGGACGACATCAAGGCCGACATGCTCTCCATCAAGCTGTTCAAGGACGACCTGCGGGTGATGTTCCGGGCGCAGGCTCGGTTGATCTGGGCGGCCTTGCGCATGCAATACCGCATGCTGCCGCCGCTGCTGGTGATGTTCGTCCCGTTCGTGCTCATGGCGGCCCAGATGGGGATGCGCTACCAGTGGCGTCCGTTGCGGGTCGGCGAAGAGGTGCTGTTGACCGCCGTCTTGCCCCCGGACGCCGAGCCGGCCGGCTTTGACTTGACCATTCCCGAGCAGAACGGTTTTACGGTCTACGATCGGATACGTGCCGTCTCTGGTTCCTCGGTGTCCTGGCGTCTCCGGCCCACGGCCGAGGGCGTGCACACCATTACCATCACGAACGGCCGGGAAAGCTTCACCAAGATCTTGGCCGTCGGCGACGCGATCGACCGCGTTTGCCCGGTCCGTCCGGGGAGTCGTCTTTGGGACCGGTTGCTCTATCCGGCCGAACCGCCCCTGGCGGCGGCCTCGGCGGTGCAGTCGGTCCGGCTGGAGCGCTACCCCGAGCGGGAGTCGTGGTACGCCGGGTCGTTCTGGTGGCTGGTGTGGTTTGTGGTGGTGTCGGTCGTTTTCGGGCTCGTGTTCAAGCCGGTGCTGAAGGTCACCTTTTGACCCGCGCCGACCCTCTGGGACTTGTCCCGTGGGTGATCGGAGTGTAAGGTTATTGAGGAGTGTCACGGTTTGGCATGCTGCCGGATTGCACCCCAGCGTTTGAGGGTGCGTACCGGCCTTGCAGAATAGGGAGCGAGGAGGAATATGGCAGCGAACGTCAGAAATCGGTCCGACTTTTCGGAGACCTTCGCGGTCCACGCCGCCTTGAAGTACGCTTTGTCCAAGAAGCTGTTCGCCGGCGACGCCCGCACCCGGAAGACCGCCACGGCCTTGGTGAAGTCCCTGGAGAGTGATCGGTCCATCTACGGCCGGCAACTCAGCATGATCGGCCTGATGGCCGACGGCGCCACCATCCAGCAAATGGTCAAAGCCCTGCGTTGCTCGCGGCGCACCATCTTCCGTTATCTCAACCACCTGGAGAGCGCGGGGATCGGCGTGACGCTGGAGGGCGGGCAGTATCGCGTGCCCAAGGACCTGCTCAAGCTGGTTAAGGCGTAAACGCCCGCCGGGTGGCGTGGCCTGGACCCATGAGTCTCCGCTCAAGCCTCATACTGGAGCTTGAGGGCCTGTTCCAGGTCCGAGACGCGGAAGATGCCCATGGCGCAGTCGGCCTTGGGCATGGAACTGGCGTACATGTACTCGATGTTGACGCCGGCCAAAAGCATTTTGCGGGCCACCGCGGCGAAACCTCCGGGCACGTTGGGGACTTCCAGGGCCAGGCATTGGACCGTGACGTAGGCCGCCCCTGCCGCGGCAAGGGCCTCCTTGGCCTGCTCCGGCCTGTCCACTACCATCCGCATCGTGCCGATGTCAATCGTGTCCAGCATGGCCATGGCCCGGATGCTGATGTCGCGCTCGGTCAGATGAGCACATAGGTCCGCGACCACGCCGGCCCGGTTCTCCAGAAAAATGGTGATCTGCTCGACGGCCTCGCATTTGAGCTGCATGGGTCCCCTTTCTTCGCCGTGGATGCGACACCCTCCGCCCCGGGCGTCGACCTTGATTCCCCGATGAGGGCGCCTACTCCCCCCATCGTAACGCCCCCGGGCCATCCTAGCGGAAGCCGGGGCAGGATGCCACTTGCGAATATCCGCCGCCGCCGCTCGAATAGGGTGGTAGAGAGAACCTGTGGGACAGGCTTTCTAGCCTGTCAGACCGGCCGGAAAGCCGGTCCCACATTTGTGTTGGAAGCTCTTCGGGTCACCGGCCCGCGTGGACGGGGGTACTCTCGGAGGTCCGGACGGGTGAAAGCCATCGGAATCGCCTATCTGCTCTGGCTGCCGCCCTTTGGGTTCCTGGGCCTGCACCGCTTCTACTGCGGTCGCGTGGGTACCGGCCTGTTGTGGCTGTTCACTGGGGGATTGGCCGGGATCGGCTGGCTGGTTGACCTGTTTCTGCTCCCCAGTATCGTCCGCGAAGCGAACGCCGCATTCCGGACGGCGCTTTACGAACGGGGTCTACCCGGACCTGCGCCGGTCTACGCTGGAGCGGTCGGCGGGCCGTCCTCCGCGCCGCCGGGACTGCAGCCAGGCCACCGCGTGATCTATTGTACCCACTGCGGGGCCGCCATGCAGGTGCCGGTCGAGGGCGTCGGTCGCCAATTCGCCTGCCCCAACTGCCGGACCATCCTCGTCGTCCCCGCATAGCGTCGCCTTTCAGAAAGGTCGCCGCACAGCGAAACCCAGACGCGACCGTAAGGGAGCGGGAAGGACGATCCAGACCGTTCGCCCTCCCTCACGGTCGGGCCGCGGATAAGTTTCGTAGGGTCCGCGCTCGCGGACCAGTCTCTTTCTTGCCGTAAGGCGCTCGGTTTCTGCCTCCTTCCCCTGAGCGCGCGCCAAGCAATAGGGGCGGGCATGGTGAGTGCCCGACCAGGACCGCAGGTCAAACCACGACCGCGCCGGCCGGACCTGCGCCGTGCCCGCCGGAAGACCGGTAGCTTGTAGGGTCCGCGCTCGCGGACCATGCCGGTTTGGAGGGTGGGTGAAGTCCGCCAAGGGCGGACGCAACCCACCGTTCACCTGGTAGCGACACCCATGAGTTCGCAGGCTTCGGCCTCAACCCGGGTCCCTTCGGCAATCGCCGTGCCCGCCCGGCCGGCGGCGTTCATCCCATTGCTGCCCTACCAGCGCGAGGATGTCGAATCGCCGGCGCGGCTGCGCTGGTGCTGCTGGTCGCGCCAGAGCGGCAAAAGCTTCACCAAATCGCTGCGCCGCATCCTCCGGGGAATCGAGCGGGGGCGCAACCAGATCTTCCTCTCCGCCGGCGAGCGCCAGAGCTACGAACTGATGCAAAAGGCCCGGCAGCACTGCCAGGCCCTCAAGCTGGCCGCGGACTACTTCGACGACCGCTTCTTCGCCGGCACGCGCTTCAAGCGCCTCGAGATCCTGCTGCCCAACCGCGTCCGCATCCTGGGATTGCCCGCCAACCCCATGACCGCCCGCGGGTTCACCGGCGACGTGCTGCTCGATGAGTTCGCCATGCACGCCGACGACCGCGAAATCTGGGCGGCCATGTTCCCGACGCTGCTCCGCGGACAGGGTGAGCTCGACGTCTGCTCCACCCCCAAAGGCATCAAAAACGTCTTCGCGCAGCTCCGCGACAACGAGCAGTTCAGCCACTCGGTAGTGACGCTGCCCGATGCCATCGCCCAAGGCCTGGAGGTGGACTACGAGCAGGTCCGCCGCGCGATGGGTGATGAGCAACTGTTTCGCCAGGAGTTTCTGTGCGAGTTCCTGGACGAGGCCACGGCGTTCCTCACCTACGCCATGATCGCCTGTTGCGAAGACCCGACGTTGAACCGGGAACCGGACCTGGAGGCCCTGAAAGAGCATCGAGGTGACCTGGCGGTCGGGATCGACCTCGGCCGGCGCCGCGACCTGACCGTCATCTGGATCGTCGCGGTAGAGGGCCGGCACCGCATCACCCGCGGCCTTGTCGAAATGCAGGACGTGACCTTCCGCGAACAGTACGCGCGCATCGCCGAGCTGCTTCGGCTGCCGGCGGTGCGGCGGTGTTGCATCGACGCCGGCGGCCTGGGGATGCAAATTGCCGAGGCGGCCGCCGAGGACTTCGGTACGCATCGCGTGGAGGCCTGCACGTTCACCCCCCTGATGAAACAGGAGTTGGCCGGCGGTTTGCGCCTCGCCGTCGAGGAGGCGTGCATCCGCATTCCGGTGGACGAAGCCATCCGCAACGATTGGCACTCGGTGGAGCGGACCGTGTCCACGGGCGGTCAAGAGCGCTACAGGGCTTCCCGCGCGGAGGGCAGCCACGCCGATCGCTTCTGGGCAGCGGCCCTGGCCCTGCGCGCCGCGGGCAGCCACGCCGGCCGCGCAGAAATGCTTACCACCAGTGCGCTACGCTTTGCCCGCACCGGCGCCTGGTAAGGAGTTCAGATCACCAAGACACGAAGGCACAAGGAAGAATGGAGAATGGAGAATGGAGAATGGAGAAGGAAGAGAAGAACCGCCATGGTCAGCATGCCCGGGGGTTCGACGGATCCGTCGGGAGGACGCGTCCCCCCGCGGGAGGACTACTGAGCCGGCTCGGCGGGAGCCTCGCCCTCGCGCGGTGCGGCGTCGTGAATACCGATAGGGGCCGCCTCGCGATCCTTCTTCTTTCTCCATTCTCCATTCTCCATTGGTTCCCGTAGTGGAGAGGAATGCTATGTCGTTGATGCAACGTATCGTTAATGGTTTTCGCAACGGCCAGGGCCGGCCGCAGCCGGGCCAGGTGGTTCTGCCCCGCGTGGAGGACACCTTCCGCGACTACCCGTCGGCCGGACTGACGCCCTCCCGCCTGGCGGCCATCCTCCGCGACGCCGACGCCGGGTCGCTGTCGGCCGCCATGCAGCTTTACGAGGAGATGGAGGAGAAGGACCCGCACCTCTACGCGGTGGCCAACACCCGCCGGCTGGCGCTCACCGGCCTGGAGTGGCAGGTGCTCAGCGCCGCCCAGGTGCGCGAAGGCGTGGACCGGACTGCGGCAGACGAGGCGGCGGCCTTCTGCCGCGAGGTGCTCGACGAATTGGAGACCTTCGATGAGGGGCTACAGCACCTGTCCTTGGCCCTGGGGCGCAACCTGGCCGTCGCCGAACTGGTCTGGGAGCAGCGCGGCGGCCAGCTCCGCGTCGTGGACTTCGTACCCATCGACTTCACCCGCATCGTCTTCGACGATCTGGACCGCCCCCGCCTCCTCACAGCCGACAATCTCACCGACGGGATCGAGCTGAGCCCGCACAAGTTCGTGGTGCACACGCCGCACAGTGTCTCGGGGCATCCCGCCCGCGGCGGGCTGCTGCGCGTCACCGCTATGGCCTACCTGGCCAAGAACCTGGCGCTGAAGGACTGGATGATCTTCATGGAGATCTTCGGCATGCCGGTGCGGATCGCCCGCTATGAGCCTTCCGCCACCGCCGACGAGAAGAAAGAACTCCTGCACATGCTCGAAGCCCTGGGCAGCAACGCCGCCGGCATCTTCAGCCGGGCCGTGGACCTGCAAATCCTCGAGGCCAATCGCGGGACGCAAGGACCGCCTTACGAGAAGCTGGTGGATTTCCTCAACCGCGAGATAAGCAAGGCCTGGTTGGGGCAGACGTTGACTACGGACGTGGCCGGCGTCAGTGGCGTGCTCTCCGCCACGATGGTTCACGAACAGGTGCGCAAGGACCTCCGCGCCGACGACATCCGCAAGGAGGGGCGCACGATCCGCCGCGACCTGCTCGCGCCGCTGGCCCGTTTTCAGTTCGGACCGGACGTGCCGGTGCCTTATTTCACGCGCAAGCCCGAACGCCCGCAAAACCTCCAGGAACTTAGCTCGGTGTTGGACGCGGCGGTGAATCGGCTGGGCGTGCGCGTTCCAGCGGGCTGGGCCCACGACACGCTGGGCATCCCTCAGCCGGCCGACGGCGAGGCCGTCCTGGGCGGCGAAAAAGCCTGATCGGGGCAGCCGCACGCGGACCTGAGCGCGCGCCATGTTCTACAGGTGAGGACATTCGACACCCCCTACAGCACAGGAAGGACCATGAACGAGAAGAACAACGAACCGAAAGGCGAGCGAGAGTTGGCGACGCTGGCCGGCGCACGGCTCGACGCGGACCCGGTGCCGACCCGCGTGCTGCTCGTGCCCTGGGGCCACGTGCAGAGCACCAACGGCGATTTCGTGGTCGACGCCGAGTCCGGGGGCCTGGTGATCGAGGCCTTCAAGGCCCACGGCGCCGACCTGCCCATCGACTACGAACATCAGACCTTGGGCGGACGTTATACCGCCCCGACGGGCCAAGCCCCGGCCGCCGGCTGGATCAAACGGATCGAGGTGCAGGAGGGCTTCGGCATCTTCGCCGAGGTGCTCTGGACGCCGCCGGCCCTCGAGCAACTGGCCGCCAGACAATACCGCTATCTCTCCCCGGTCGCCCTGGTCCGCAAGGCGGACCGCAAGCTGGTGGGGCTCCACTCGGTGGCCCTGACCAACAAGCCGGCCATCGTGAACATGACCCCCATCGTCAACCGCGCCGGCGCGACCGACGAGGTGACCACGGCCGAGGCGCTCGCCGCACTGCGCGCCTGTCTCGCGCTGCCGCCGGAGAGCGCGGAGGTCGAGGTGCTGGTCGCGGCCGGGCGCCGGTTGGAGGAGGTCGCGCGGGAGTCGGCGTTGCGCGAAGCCCACCGCCGGGTCACCGAGGCCCAGCGTCAGGGCCGCCTGACCGAAGTGCAGCGCGGGTGGGCACTGAGTCTCGCCCAGAAGGACCCGGTCCTGTTTGATGAATGGCTGAAGAGCGCGCCGGTGGTCGTACCCCTGGGTCGAACGGCGCCCGCCACGGACGTGCCGCGCTCGACCCCCGGGCGCCAGACCCTGGCGGACGCCGCGCGGGCCGAGTTCCGCGCCTGCCCGGAACTGGCGGCGCTCACGTCGGAAGAAGCCTACGTGGCCGCGGCGGTGAGGGATGCGTAACGGTGGGCTGTGCCCACCCTACTTCTGGTCCGCGAGCGCGGACTCTATAGGCTCGCCGGGAGGCTCGCCCTCCCAAGGCCCGCTGGCGCGGACCCTACGACGACGACTTTTGGTGGGTTGCGTCCTGGAAGCCGGGACTTCACCCACCCTACAGAAAGGTGACACCCAATGGCATTGACGGCGAATCGCGAAGTGGATCGGTACGTGGATCAGGAGCTGCGCAGCTATCCGGTGGCCGGAGGCGCGCAGGTGTACAAGGGGGCCTTCGTGACCTTGGACGCCGACGGCTATGCCGAGCCGTTGGCGGCCGGGCACCGCTTCGTGGGGCTGGCCTACGAGGAGGCGGACAACAGCGGTGGAGCCGACGGCGCCGTCCGGGTCCGGGTCTTCACGCTGGGCGACTTCGGGCACCCGCTCACCGGGGCCACGGTGGCGGACGTGGGGCGGCCGGTGTTCGCCGGCGCGGACGACACGCTGACCTTCACCCCCGGCGGCAAGACCTTCGTCGGCTACGTCAAAGATGTGGTCACCACCGGCGAGATCATCCTGCGGCTGGACACCACCGCCCCAGCGGGCCTGGCCCCGCTCGAACACCACACGACCAGCTTCACGCTGACGGCGGCGCAGAGCGGTACGGTCCACACCAACCTGGGCGCGACGAGTGCCATCACCGCGACGCTGCCGGCGAGCCCTCCGGCGGGGACCGCATTCAAGTTCGTGTGTATGGCCGACCAGGCGCTGCGTTTGGCCCCGGGCGCCGCCGGCGGCATTTACATCAAGGGCGACAAGCAGGCGGACAACAAGTACGTGTCCGTGACCGACATCGGCGATTTCGTACACCTGATCGCGGACGGCAACGGCGACTGGGTGGCGGTGGCCTCGATCGGCGGCGCCGACGCGGACATTTCCGTCGAGACGTAGCCGCAGGGCCGCTACGGAAACCGAACCGCGACCGTGATCCGAACCGCGACCGTAAGGGAGCGGGTTACAAGAATGGAGAATGGAGAATGGAGAATAGCGAATTCATGCCCACCCGGCGCGCCGCGAAAGCGTGGAGTATTCCAAGCCGATTGCACCCCCGGCGGCTCTCCGGTGCTCCGTTCTCCGTTCTCCATTCTCCATTCTCCATTCTCCATTCCAAGCTGCCTGCCGGAAAAGTTCGAAGGCAGAGATGTGAGGAAGCAAGGTTTTCTCGACTAGTCGAAAGGAGGTCCGCCGGTGGCCATTATCAATACCGGTCTGCTGACCAAGGGACTGCGCAGCGAGTTCTTCAATCGGTTCGAGACGACGCCGGTGCATTATACCGAACTGGCGACGCGCCTTCCATCCAATTCCGACAGTGAAACCTACCGCTGGCTGGGCACCGTCCCCAAGATGCGCGAGTGGGGCACGGGCCGCCTGGCGCGGGGGCTGCGCACCGAGTCCTACTCGGTGGAGAACCTGAAGTACGAAGCGACCCTCGAGGTCGACCGGGACGAGATCGCCGACGACCAGACCGGCCAGATCCGCCTGCGCATCGGCGAACTGGCCCAGCGCGCCGCGACCCACAAGGACTACCTGATCACCCAGTTGCTCATCAACGGCGAGACGGCCGGCTACCACGGCTACGACGGCGTACCGTTCTTCAGCGACACGCACAGCTCGGGCGAGTCGGGCAACCAGGACAACAAGCTCACCTACGATGCGGCGGCGCCCGACGACCCGACCGAGGCCGAGTTCAAGGCCGCCCTCAAACAGGCCATCGCCGCCCTGCTGGCGTTCAAGGACGATCGCGGCGACCCGATGGCGCTGTCGGCCACCGGCCTGGTCTGTGTCGTGCCGATGACCCTGTACTTCACCGCCCTGGAGGCCATCAGCGCCACCCTGGTCAACAACACGTCGAACGTGCTGCAAGGCGTGGCGCGGGTCATTTCGTTCGCGTGGTTAAGCGACGTGAGCAAGTGGTACCTGCTCAAGACCGACGGCGTCGTGCGCCCGTTCATCTTCCAGGACCGCGAGCCGGTGGAGTTCACCGCTCTGGCCGAGAACAGCGAGGAGGCCTTCAAACGCGAGAAGTTCCTCTATGGGGTGCGGGCGCGCTACCGCCTGGCCTACGGCTACTGGCAGTTCGCCATGCGGACGGACTTTGTGTGAAGAAGGCAAGGGGCAGAAGGCAAAAGGCAAGAGGCAAGAGGGGAGGATCGGGGACTGAGCCTTCTTAACTTTGGACTTTGGACCTTGGCCTCCTCTGGCGGATAGCCGTGCAGGGCGGGTTTCACCCGCCGTGGTCTCGGATTTGGCAGGCGGAGCCCGCCGTACGGAGAGCAGCTTATGGCCTACGTGACGAACACCGACGTCGAGACGCGGTTGGGGACCGAGCGCTACGTCCAGCTCACCGACGACGTGGGGAGCGGCACGGCGAACCCTGCGGTGGTGGATGAGGCCCGCCAGGGGGCCGAGCGCGAAGCGGACAGCTACTTGGCACGCCGCTACGCCGTCCCGATCGACCTGTCGGCCAACGGCGAACTGGCGGCCCTGCTGGCCACGGTCGTGCTCGATCTGATCGAGCACCGCCTGCACGGCCGGCGTCCGCCGGTGCCGGCGGACGTAGTCCGCAAGCGGGACGCAGCGGTCAAATGGCTGGAGCGGGCGGCGTCGGGAGCGGTGGAGCTACCCTCCGTCGCGCCTGTGCCCGTCAACCCGGCGACCGGCTTCCGCGCGGCGACGACTGGCGATGCCAGGGTGTTGTCACGCAAAGAGCTCTCGGGCTACTGATGACGAGCCCACCAAGACACGAAGGCACGAAGAAGAAATGGAGAATGGAGAATGAAGAATGGAGAATGAGGAATGAAGAATCGGCTGGTCATGCCGGTTCGGTTTGCGATCATCTCATGCGCCTGCCGAGGCCGACTGCCACCGGAAGGGTGTAATCCTCTTCCCTTCTCCATTCTCAATTCTCCATTCTCCATTTTGTGCCGCCCGCCCGCCTCGCAGCGTATGGCGGGTGATGGGGGATTCAGTGGAGGTCGGGCGTGAGTGAATTGGCGGATATCGCCGCGGCGGTGACGGGATTGCTCGCGACCTTGCAGTCCGGGGGCAAGGACCTCTTTGCGACCGTGGACGTTCATCAGGTCAACGAGCGCAAGACGGCCCTCGCGGCGATCGCGCGGCAGCTCAAGCCCGCCGCCTTTCTCCTCTACGACGGCCGCGGCGCCCGGACCCGCGGTGAGCCCGTGCCGACCGCCATGCTGATGGCCGTTCTGGTGGCGATCGAGAACTTGCGCACGCAGACCACGGCCCTGACCGGCGACGGTGCTCATGCCGGGGCCTTCGAAGTCCTGGAGCGGGTGGCGGCGGCGCTGGACGGCGCGGTGGTACAGGGCGATCACCGGGTGCTGTTGCAAGACGAGCGGCAGGTGGTCGGCGACGAGCGCGCGGTCGTCTTCGAGCAGCGCTATCGCGTGGAGCGGCTGGCCGAGGTGGCGGCGCCGACCTTCGACGGGTCGGCCATCGCCGGTAGTGACAGCATCGTGACCGTCCAGGTCGGAAACGTTCAGACCGAGTCCGTCGAGTTCGGGTTTCCAGGCATCGACGGCGTTTACCGGCATCAGACGGGGACGCGGGGCCGCACCATCCGCTGGCAGGGTCAACTGGTGGCGGCCGACGACGCGGCGCTCAACGTCCTCGAGGCGGAACTGGAGCGGCTGGCCGTCGCGCAGGTGCCGGCCCCGCTGGTGGACGCGTGGGGCCGCAGCTATCCGCAGTGCGTGGTGGAGGTCTTCGAGCGCCGGGAAGGCCGACGTCGGCACCCGGTGACCGGAGCAGCGGTGCAGGCCTTCGAGCTGGTGTTCACGCAGTTACGGGTGTGAGTCTTTTCGGGGTGACCGGCTGGAAAGCCGGTCCCACAGTCTTGGGGTAGGTCGGGCGGACCCATGCCACCCACCGCTGAACACGTTCTCAGGCGGAGCCCGACCTACCGTAGCAGCCTGCGTCTCGCAGGCTGGCGGCCGGCGGGGACGCCGGCCGCTGCCCAGAATGGGCCGGAGTCACGACGATGAATCCGGGTGAAGCACTAGCCGAGCGCTGGCAGCCGCTAGTGGTGGAGTTCGAGGCCTCTCCCTCGTCGGGCGTGTTTCGCCTGGAGGAGCGGCTGAGCGTAGAGGAGGTCGACCTGCGGAGTGACGACACGGTGTCATCCGCGCGGGTGGCGGTGCGTTTGGACGACCCCTTCGACGCCCTGGCCGCCCGCCGCCGCTACCTGCCCGACTGCCGCGTGCTGATCCGCACCGATACGCCCGATCCGACCGCACGAACCATGCTGCTGGAGGGCTATCCGCCGTTGCTGGAGGCCGAATGGGACGGGCGGCCGGGACGGGCCAAGAACGATTGCACGTTCACGGTCGAGCACGTCTACGGCCGGCTGGCGCGGGACCGACGCTGCTGGATCTACGGGCGGCGCATGCGGAACGGGGCGATCGAAGACGGCTTGGCGGCCGACCCGAGCGCATGGCAATCGGCCAGCGTGCTGGTCACCGCGCTGCCGTGCGTCTTCAACCCGGACGGGGTTGGCAATTGTGCACGGCAACCCCTCACGGTGACCGGCCCAGACGGGGCGCCGCGCTCGATCTGTATCTTCACTTCCGACGGCGACCCGCAGGCCCGGCGGTGGACTTTCCTCAACGCGCTGCGCTACCTGTACTGGTTCCATCGTCTGCCCGAGGGGCCGGTCGGCGAAGGGAACCTCTTCACCGCGACCGACGCCTACGTGGACTACGACCCGGATGGTGACAGGTTGGTGACGCCGGAAGGCCAACTCCTGCGCCGCTTGCTGGACGTGCCCGCCGCGCTCACCGCCGAGGCGGCCCACCTCGTGGGGGCCCTGGCGGCTCTGGCGGCGGAGTGCGGCATCCACGTGACCGCCGAGACGGTCAACGAGGCCGGCCGGGCGGCGTCGCGGGTCCGCGTCTGGTCGGAAGGCGACGGGGCGGTCAAGGACCTGGCACTCGGTTGGGGCGGGCGCTACCCGGACGGCACGCCGCGGTTTGACGCGTCGGCCATGTCGGCGGCCGAGGTCTATGCGGCCAACACCGTCACGCGCGCGGCGATCGCGTGGGACCATCGGCGGGTGGTGAATGCCCCGGTGCTGATCGGTGGGATCAGAGGCTACGAGATGACCCTGCCGCTGGTGCCGGGCTGGGTGCCGGAGGCGGACCTGGACAACGTGGCCCCGGCGGACCGGCCGGCGGCCAAAGCCTTGGCCCTGACCCCGGACGTCGTCGAGCTGCTCGGTGACGAGGCGGAATCGTTTCCCTGGTTCAGGAAATACCACAAGTGGGGGTCCGAGTTCGAGCAACACAAAAACGTCTCCCGCTGGTGGGTGCTCAACGAGGACGGGCGCTTCGACGGCGCCACCTACGACC
This sequence comes from Planctomycetota bacterium, assembly GCA_043803085.1. Classification (GTDB taxonomy): domain Bacteria; phylum Planctomycetota; class Phycisphaerae; order UBA1845; family UBA1845; genus JAAEQG01. Next base: position 12,353 of record JAZDKM010000214.1, on the reverse strand, counting down.
GCAACGCCCCGTTTGACGACTATCGGCCGTTCGACTTTGCCACCGTGGCCACGCCCGCGGTGACCACGGCCGGGGCCTGGACGCGCCGCGCCCGCAAACTGCTGGACACGATCACGGTGACGGAGGACGGGGAGCGGTTCGGCGTGTACGTGGAGGTGAGCTTCGACTCCGGCGCCACGTGGTCCGAGCCGGCGGGGGCGGTGCGCGTCCGCTTCGATCCAACGGGGATTTACTTCGACGTGAGCAACCCGACGCAGATCACGCCGCCGGGAGTCGTGCCGGAAACGCAGAACCTGTGGTACGCGCTCATCGAGCAGACTTTCCGCGTGCGCGTGACCGCGCTGGTCGAGAGCGACGACCGGCTGGTGGTCCAGCACCGGGTGGACGATTCGGTGACGCCCACCCGCTGGACCACGTCGCGCGTGGTATACCGGCCGACGGAGTACGGCTTCAAGAGTCGATCGGGCACCACCGACGTGCTCGCGGAGGTGAACCCCGACGGAACGAACCTCGGGGTGGATGACACTCCGGCGGCACAGCGCCTGGTGGACCGCATCGCGGCCAACGAACAGGACGGGCGCGTGGTGGTGACACCGACCGTTCCCTGGCTGGAGACGACCCTCCAGATCGGAGACCGGCTCTCGGGTATCGGCGGCCGCGGACTGAGCTTCGGAAGCCGCGTGAGTCGTCGATGCACCGGTCCCTGCGTCCTGGGCAAACGGTACCGTCTGTCCGGCGGGCGATTGGAGACGGAACTGGTGTTGGGCTACACGGAGCTGCCGACGTGAAAAAAGCCGAAAAGCCGAAAAGCCGAAACACCGAGACGTCGAAACCTCGACTTCCGGGGGGGCTGATTGTTGTTAGCTGATCGCTGATCGCTTCTTCTCGGCACTCAGCAAGGAGAGAAGGCGGTGGGGTATGGTTCGGGTGCGGCTGACGGTGTTGCGGCTGCGGCGCTACGCCTCGGACATATGGTTCGAGGCGTATGGCGACCTCGGGACCGGAGCGCTCGACTACGACCACCCGCTCCCACCCGGACCCATCCGGCTCTGGCCGGAGGCGGGGGAGCGCCATGGCCACCTGCGGGACGCCTATCTGGCCGTCCGTCATCTGGACGGTGTGGACCCGGACGGGCACCTGGACACCCTGCACCTGGAGGCCGAACACCTCCAGCCGGCCTGGCCGATGGTGGTGGAGTCGCCCTCGTACGTGTTCGGTCGTTTCGAGCACGCGGTGAAAATGTTCGACGGTGCGGGGAACATGTCGGCCGATCCGCCGGCGCGATATACCGTCGTGGTCAATGCGGCGCCGGCGGTCCCGCGCGGCTTGCACAGCGCGGCGTATGACCCGGCATCGGATCGGGTCACGTTCTCCTTTCAGAGCAGTCGGTTTGAGCCACTACGGGGAATCTGAAGAGATTGCGGATTGCGGATTGCAGATTGGGGATTGAAGAGAAGATAAAGGCCGAGGCGCGGCCGCAAATGGAGCATGAAGCATGGAGAGAAAGAAGCCATGCCAGCCATTCGGGCAGGGATCGAATTCTGTTTTCGAGGCCCCGAGCACGCCGGCCATCCCTGCAAAACAGGCATTCCAGACCTACGCGGAGTCTGTTCATATGCGACGCTCTTTTCTCCATTCTCCATTCTCCATTCCAAGCAGGCGACCTTACGAAGTTCGTGAGGAGGTGAGTCTGATCATGGCGACGTATCCGAACGAAGTGTATCCGGCCGATGCGGCCGTTGAAGGGCTCGACGGGACGGTGGATGGTCCGACGGGGTTGACGTATATCGCCAAGGGCGTGGGGCCGAACAGTACGCCGACCTACGAGGTGCAGTACAACCGCCGACTCCAGCGCCAGAACGCGCTACTGGCGGTGATCAATCAAGGCCGGGTGGTGGACGAGGGCGGGCTGACCTTCGGCGTGTTCTCGGTGGTGTACTACTACGAGGACGTCCGCAAGTACTTTGCGGGCGCCACCGGGCAGGCCGTGGCGGATGACGCGACCGTCTATGCGTGGATCGGCGGCAATAACACCCTGCAGACCGGCGGGGCGTTTCCCGCCGACAAAAAGACGTTCCTGCCCCTGGCGAAGATGATCACGGCGAACGGCGACATCGTGGCCATCGAGGACGAGCGCGGCGCGGTGTTGTTTCATGTTCCGTATTGAGGACCGGTGCGCGGGCGCGCACCCTACTTGGTCCGCGGGTGCGCACCATACGGCTCGGTCCGCGAGCGCGGACCCTACGGTCTTCGGAGAGCGGTGATGGGCACCTATTACGTGGACAACGACGTGGGTCCGGCGGGCGGGAGCGGCACGCCGGCAGACCCCTACGGGATCGAGACCGCTATCGCGGCGGCAGCACCCGGGGACGTTTTCTACTGGCGCGGCGGCGGTGAAGGGGACGTGTCCCCGGGCCACACCTTGAATTTCAACAAGGCCGGAACGGCCGCGGCGCCCATCCGCTGGATCGGGACCGACGATAACTGGAACCCGATCGTGCCCGGACAAACGCCCTCCACCGGCGTGGACGGGAACGACGGACCGTATGCCATCGTGCAGATCTTGGCCAGTCATCAGATTTTCGAGGGCCTCCGCGTCCACAATGCCCTTCAGGGCCGATACGGCGGCGTGACCGGTGTCCGTCTCGGCGCGAACCGCGTTCTGATGCGCAACTGCGTGGTCCACGATTGTGGTATCGGGTTCAACTCAGAAATGCCCGGCCATGAGTTCGTGCAGTGCCGGACCGATGACGTGGGGACAGGATGGATCGGGTCGGCGATGAGCGTCTTGTGTTACCAGTGCGTGGTGCATGACACCGTCGGTCACGCCTTCCGGGCCCTGGGCGGGATGAGTCTCGTGGGATGCCGGGCCCATGCGCTCGGCGGTTGCGGGGTGGAGTTTTACCGAGACCACACCAATCCCGGCATCCTCTGGGTGGACCATTTTTCGGTGTACGACTGCGCCGACGGGGTCAAGATCAACGCCTACGGCGGCCTCAGCGCTAGCGTCTTCCTGGTGAGTAACAGCCTGTTCGACACGTGCAGCGGCTATGCCGTCAGCGTGACAGTGCCGGCCGGACAGTTGGGGTTCCTCCTGAACAACGGCAGCCGCAACTGCACCAGCGGTCAGGTGCAGGCCGGTCGCACGGGACTGATCCAGGAAGGCTGGGTGGCCTTGCCGGCCAGCCCGTTTGTGGACGCGGCCCATGGCGACCTGGCGTTGGTGCGCAGCACGTCGGCTATCGGGGCGGCGCTGGATGGAGGCGACCTGGGCGCGCTCCAACGTCGGTTTTCCCGGCTGCCTCATCCGGTGCAGTGGTGAGGAGGGGACTGGGGGCCGGGCGGCGATCCGGCATACCGGCGTCCGTCAGGAGGAAACGGTCCGCGAGCGCGGACCCTACGGAGAGTGACCCGTGATCTACGCCAAGAATCAACCCAACCCGGTGTTTGTGGTCCCGCTTATCGACCAGTATGGCAACCCCGTGACCGGGGTCACCATGCCAACCGTCTGTCTCTCGAAAGATCAGGGGGCGACGGCCACGCTCGTCCCGTGGGTCGAGGGCACCGATTTCACCTGGCACGAGTTGGCGGATGGGGAAAAATGTAAGGGCCTGTATAAGCTCCGGCAAGTCAACAACCCGAACGCCAGTGCCGTGGATACCGCAGGGACGTGCGTGCTGTCCGTGGTCAAGACGGACCACAACACGGCCGCCGGGGCGGTGGCCTATCAGGTGGAAGACCGGTCGGCAAGCGGTCCGGTGCCTGCCGCCGTAGCCGAGGCGGTCTGGAACGAAGCGATTGACGGGCATGCGACGGAGGGGACCTTCGGTGAAGAGTTGCACGTGGCCAAGGCGATGCTCGCCAACAAGCGGGTGCATGCGGTGGCGACGGGCGTTGACGTGGTGAAAGACAACGACGGGACCACGACGCTACGGACCATGACGCCGTCCGACGGCGGAGAGGACATTATTATCACGCCATCATGAGGACAGGCAACGGGAGTCTGAAAGAAACGGAGCAGCCTCCATGTCCGCCGACCTGTTGAATAAGTGGCTTGAGCATTATGATCAGCTGCACCGCGGTTATACGCCGCGCGGCATCGCCAACGCCGTCTGTGCCACGAACGGCTGGTCGTTCCCCCGCATCCGGGGCGGGTACAACCTCTATCGCGGGACACCGACGCCCGCGGACATCGACGACACGCTCCCGGTGGGGGCGGCCGGTCCGACGGCGACGACGGTCTCGAACTTCTCCTGGCGACCTCATGCTGCGGGCACGGAGTATTTCTACGTCTTGCGGGCGATTGGCGGGGGTGGGATGGAAAGCCCGCCTTCGCAAGCGTCGGTGTCCATCGCTTTCGACGGCGCGGGGGCCTTCCTGGGGGGCCGGCCGAACCCCCCGACGGGGTTGGCCGTCGCGCAGGCGGCCGGCGGACGCTTGGTGTTGCGGTGGAGCTACTCGGCCAGGGACGAGGAGGTGGCACCGACTGAGTTCCGCATCTACAGCGACGGAGGGACGGGAACGATGGATTACGAGCATGCGGCGGCCCAGGTGCCCTATCCCGCCGGAGAGAGGCACTTCAGTCATACCACGGGTACCCACGCCCACGGGAGCCGACGCCGATGGGCGGTGCGGGCGATGTCGGCCGACGGCCGGCACGACGGCAACGAGACGGTCGTAGAGGCGATGGCCGACGCCGTCGGGCCCGAGCCCCACCCGCACCTCCTGGGCGAGGTGCGTGAATGCTGAGGACGGACCCGGATCAGCGCCCGGTCGACCCACACCGTCATTTCTTGACGCCGCGAACTTCACGCCGCTAGAGTAACGAGGGCCGCCCATAGGCGGAGCAGCTACTCCAGGGGGCCGGGGATGGGCTTTCCGGCCGGTCCGCGATCGGCAGATCCGTTGTATGAAGGTCGCGGCCGGCGTCCCCGCCGGCCGACGCAAGGAAACGGCCGGCGGGGGCGCCGGCCGCTACAAAGGCGGCGGACAGAGAAGGTTTAGATTGGTTACGAGTTACGACATGGTGGTCATCGGCGGCGGCCACGCGGGCGCCGAAGCGGCCTGGGCCGGCGCCAACCTCGGGGCGCGCGTCGGCCTGATCACGCTCAGCGCCGAGGCCATCGGGCGGATGTCGTGCAACCCAGCCATCGGCGGACTGGGCAAAGGACAGATGGTCCGCGAGATCGACGCGCTGGGCGGGCTGATGGGGTTGGTGACCGACGCCACGGGCATCCAGTTCCGCATGCTCAACCAGAGCAAAGGCCCTGCCGTCCGGGCCCCGCGCGCCCAAGCGGACCGCGCCCTCTACGCCGCCGAACTGCGCCGCCGGCTTGAAGCCCATCCCAACATTGCCATTGTCGAAGGCTGTGCGGCCGACATCCTCACGCGCGACGAATACGATAACGGAGTCATGCGGCCGGCGGTCTGCGGCGTGGCCCTGGAGGACGGCCGATTACTCCAGACCCGCGCCGCGCTCATCACCGCCGGGACTTTTATGCGCGGGCTGATGCACTGCGGCCCCACCCAGACGCCGGGCGGGCGGGTCGGCGAACCGGCCGCGGTGGGGATCAGTCGCTGTCTGCTCGGCCTGGGGTTCGAGTTGGGGCGGCTCAAGACCGGGACCCCGCCCCGCGTCCATCGGGACAGCGTCGATTTCGGGGTGCTCGAGGAGCAGCCGGGCGATCCCGTCCCAACCCCGTTCTCCTTCATGAACGACCGCTTGGACCAGCCGCAGGTCTCCTGCTGGATCACCTACACCAACGAGAGGACCCACGAGCTCATCCGGGCCAATCTGCACGTGGCCCCGATGTACAGCGGTCAGATCCAGTCCCGCGGTCCGCGCTATTGTCCGAGCATTGAGGACAAGGTGGTGCGTTTCGCGGACAAGTCCCGGCATCAGCTCTTTCTGGAGCCGGAAGGCCGCGAGAGTGAGCGCATCTATTGCAACGGCATCTCCACCTCCCTGCCCGCGGAGGTGCAGAAGGAGCTGCTCAAGACCATTCCGGGGCTGATCGAAGCGCGCATGCTCCAGCCGGGCTACGCGGTCGAATACGATTTCGTCCCCACGCACCAGACCCAGGCCTCGCTCGAGACCAAACGCGTGCGGCGCCTGTTCGTCGCCGGTCAGGTGAACGGCACCAGCGGGTACGAGGAGGCTGCCGGGCAGGGTTTGCTGGCCGGGCTCAACGCCGCCCGCCTCCTGGACGGCCGACCGCCGGTGGTCCCGGCCCGTGACCAGGCTTACCTCGGCGTGATGCTCGACGATCTGGTCACCCGCCCGCCGACGGAGCCCTACCGCATGTTCACCTCGCGGGCGGAGTATCGGCTGCACCTGCGCAGCGACAACGCCGACCAACGCCTCACCCCGCTCGGACGGGAGTGGGGGCTGGTAGACGACGCGCGCTGGGAGCGCTATGTCGCCAAGATGGAAGCCATTCGCCGGATCCAGACCCTCTGTGCGGGGCGGGCCTACGAAGGTGGGCGCCTCTCCGATTGGCTGCGTCGGCCGGAAGTCGGCGTGGAGGACGTGCGGCGCATCCTCGAGGCCGACTCGACCGGCTGGAAAGCCGGTCCCACAACGGAGTCGGCCGACCTGGCCGGCCGGAAAGCCGGTCCCACAACGGAGTCGGCTGACCTGACCGGCCGGAAAGCCGGTCCCACAACGGAGTTGGCTGACCTGGCCGGCTGGAAAGCCGGTCCCACAACGGAGTTGGCTGACCTGACCGGCCGGAAAGCCGGTCCACCCGCAGGGTTTCCCGTGGCCGTCTTGCAGCAAGTGCTGACCGAGGCCAAATACGCCGGCTATCTCGCCCGGCAGCAGCGGCAGATCGAGCGTTTCCGGAACCTGGAGGCGCTGCCCATCCCCCCCGACTTGAACTATGCGGCCATCCGGGAGTTGCGGGCCGAGGCCCGCGAGAAGTTCTCGGCGGTGGGTCCGCGCACCCTGGGACAGGCCGGCCGCATCAGCGGCATCAGCCCGGCGGACATTACCACGTTGTGGATTTACCTGACCGTTCGACAGCGCCGGGCGGGTGCGTGTTTAGCGTAGGGTGGCATGGGTCCATCAAAGGCCGAGCCTCTGGCGAGGCCTTCGATGGACCCGTGCATGAAGCGTAAACCGAGCAAGAACACGGGTCTGCATCATCCCGCAGCCGTCAGGCTGCGGGATGATGCAGACCCATGCCACCCACACCAAACACATACTCGGGCAGAGCCCGACACAGGTCCGCGAGCGCGGACCCTATAGGCTCGCCAGGAGGCTCGCCCTCCCAAGGTCCGCGAGCGCGGACCCTACTTCTTCTTTTCGGGCGTCGTCTTTTCGGAAGTCCCTTTCTCGGAAGTTGCCGGTTTTTCGAGGGGCAATTCCAGGACTTGTCCGACGTGCAGCCGCTCCGGTTTGCCGTTCACCACGTCCTTGTTCAGTTCGAAGACTTCCAGCCAGCGGCTGCCACGGCCCAACTCCCGCGCGGCGATGCGGTAGAAGGTATCACCCTCGCGGACGACGTAGGTACGGCCTTCCCGCCCCTCTGGGGCGGGCCGCTCCCTTACGGTCGCGGTTCGGTCACTGCGGGTGAGAGACTCGTCCGGCTGGCCGGGGAGCGGAGGGATGCGGAGTATGACGCCCGCGCGCAGCCTGCTGGGATCGGAGTGCTCCGGGTTGGCCTCTATCAGAAACGGGGTGTGGCGTTGGCTGCCGTAGTAAACCTCTGCGAGCAGGGCGAACGAATCCCCTTTTTGGACTGTGTGTGTGCGGGTGGCCTTAGCCGGTTCCGGCACCGCCTTTTCCGTGGGGGGACGACCCGTCGGGGCAACGCTCTTGGCCGAACCCGGGGCAACCGATCCGGGCTTCTTCTCGCCTTGCGCGGGTGGCGTCGTCACGGCGGGCTGCTCGGTGGGCTTCACGGTCGTGGCCGTCGGACCGGCCGGCAACTCGACCGGGGCCGGCGTGGTCTTGTCGAACTGGAACAGACCCTCGGCGGTGTCTTTGACCAACTGATCGATGCCCGGTGTCAGGTGCGCCGGCGTCTCACGGGCTGGCGAAGCCGGATTGTCTCTGGTCACCGACGGTGCGGCCTCACCAGCCGGCTTGGGTTCGGCCGTCGCGGTCGGCGGCCGGTCCGAAGGAGTGGTGGGACGGGGGGTGGTCGGTGTTGGGCGCTGCACGCCCGGCGCGCCCGGTGTGGTGCGGGCGGAACGATCCGCCGTCGGCTGCTGAGGCTGGCGCGCCGTCGCCGTCCGGTCGGCGGAGGGGCCGGCTTTGGTTTTGGCCGTCTCGGATGTGGCGAGCGATTTTTTGCGGGCGGCGTCGTCCACCGGGCCCTTGCCCGGGGCGCCGGCGTCTGCCAGCGAGAGCGGTTCTTCGGTCTTGTCCGTACTCAGGTAATAAACCCCGGCCACCACGACCACTACGAAGGAGAGCAGCAATCCGAGTTTCACGTCTTTGCGCATGACCAAATCCTTTACGGTTGACATGTTCGTGCAACCTCCGCCAAATCGGGCATGGTTTAAGGAAATGCCGCGCCACAGTTTCCGCGCCACCACCATGGGTTCGCTGGGCGTGCACACCTCCTCTACGGATTATACTAAATCCGTTTTCGACGCCGGTCAAGTAGGGTCCGCGCTCGCAGACCTTGGGAGGGCGAGCCTCCTGGCGAGCCTGTAGGGTCCGCGCTCGCAGACTGTAGGTCGGGCTCCGCCCGACACGCCGTTCCGACGGGTGGCATGGCCAAGCCCTTGACGCGTGGGCGTCAAGGGCGCCGCCATGTGCCTTCTGGGCCTCTTCACGGCTACTTCATCTTTGTAGGGTCCGCGCTCGCAGCCCTTGGGAGGGCGAGCCTCCTGGCAAGCCTGTAGGGTCCGCGCCCGCAGACTGTAGGTCGGGCTCCGCCCGACACGCTGTTCCGGCAGGCGCCGCCTCGGCCATGCGTTCGCCAACTGGACATCCGGACTCTCGGCGAACATTGATCTTGCTCGCGCGTCTCAATCACCCGGGTCTATACCCTCGGCGGCGTGCCGGGCCTCATGAAGCCGGACCAACTGCTTGCGCACGGATCCCCCGTGCAGCCGGCGGCTCGCCTCCGATCGCTCACACTGCTCGCCCGCGTCGCGCAGAAGCGGCTCGGCATCCGCGTGCCGGCCAACGGTCGTGAGAGCCGCCGCGAGCCCGATCTGCGGATACAGCGTGCGCGGGTGACCGGACGGCAGAACGCGGCGGAACATCTCCAGCGCCGCTTCGTATTTGGGCAGCGCCTCCGCCAACCGGCCGAGGGAGTGCAGGCAAGAGGCCACGTTGTTCAGGCTCTGCGCCACGTCGGGATGGTCGCCCGGGAAGAGCCGCTGGCACATCTCCAGGGCCGCTTCGAGTTTGGGCAGCGCCTCCGCCAGCCGCCCGAGGGATTGCAGGCAACCGGCCACGTTGTTTAGGCTCGACGCCACCTCGGGATGGTCGCCCGGGAAGAGCCGCTGGCGCATCTCCATCGCCGCTGCAAGTTTGGGCAGCGCCCTGGCTTCCGCAAGCAGGTATGCTGGTTATTTGGCGACCAGCCAGGCAGCGTTCACTGCGCTGTTCGAGTGCGACTGCAGGTCTTCGTCGACCGCGCCCCAGTACGCCAGCGTGCCGGCAGCCTCGTCGGCCGCTAGCGTCCGACGATCAGAAATGGGGGACTGTCCCTTGAGAATCCCGCGTGCCACTGCTCAAGAACAGTGGCACGCCCCTTTATTCCACATACGACCGCTTGAGTGCCGTGCCACAGTGCTTCTCAATTGCTCGTGCCACCTCCGCCATGTGGGTCGGCTTTGACAGGTCGGCGCCCGCGTGAAGAGGTTTGCACCACTCCGGGAGCCCGCAGGCCTCGAGCATGAACGGAACTATGAAACCACGACCCGGCGGCCTCAGCTTGAGTGCCTCCTTGGCCCACCTCACTTCTTTCTGCCGGAAGCCAATTTCATCGAAACCTGAGCGAAGGCAAACGACAAACACATCTGCGGTGGTAACCGCCTTCTTGATCTCATCTTCCCAATTGTCGCCGAGAACAAGGTCCTTTCTATCGAGCCAGGGATTCGCTCCCGCGGCGACCAGGTAATCGTAAAGGTCGGTGGCCTGTTGGTAGTCTTTCTTGCAGTAACAGATGAAGACCGCGGGGGGTCTTGCGGCGGCTCTCGGCTCTTCGGCGTCGTTCTTCATGTTTGCCGATGCCTGCCTGGCGCGGAGCTCTTCGGCACGTTCCAGTCCTCGCGCTGTCAGACAGTAACGCGCAACGTGCCCACGCGGGCTGAGAGTGAAGGCAAGCGCGCCTGGGTCGTGTATCCGGAACTTGCCGTCTCTGTATACGCCGCCAAGAGCGATCGTCGTTTCCCTGCCCTTCTCCAACACATGTGAAATCGCGACATGCCCTCCTTCGGGTCTCTCGATGATCAGCTCGGTCGTAACTTGCCGGGCATGCGGGGCGCTCTGGACGGTTCGCTCGCCAAAAGGAAGAGCGACCGAGCCTGCGTGGGTCTCAACGTATCCGAGCGACTGAAGTCGGTCAACGGCACTGCAAAGCTCCACGGGCAGAACCCGAATCCATGCGCGGAGTATTGGCGCGGGTACGAATTCCAGGCGGAAGGTGCCCTTCCACGGGCCAACCGCGTACGTTGCACCAGTGAATCGAAGGGCGTAGAGCGCTTGGAGAATCGGCTGCTCGAGCTGCTCCGGCGTTTGGGGCACATGGTCGGAGGACATCAGCCCGATGTGCATCGCGCTCGTGCCTTTGGTCGCACTCGGCAGCCACGCGGCGTATCCCGCCCAGTCGTCGCTCCGGTCCTCGGCCATTGCCATTCCAACGGCGGCGACGAGCGCGGCGACGCGTTCGGTCTCGCGCAGAATCGCGAAGATCGCGTCGGCGTGGTCCGAGTGTCGCGCGGAGGGGCGGTAGTTCGCCAGCAATTCGACGGCCTCAGCCTCTTCCAACTTGTCCACAGGCACGGCGGGCAGGTCATGGATGTCATCGGCCCGGGTCGTGATGAGCACGTGGCACGGGAACGTAGGCAGCAACCCGCTGCCGCGGTACTGCCGCCACTGCGCAGCGCTGTCCATGTTGTCGAGAATCAGCAGCGCACGGCTCTCGCCCGACAGCTTGGCGCGGACGATTCGCGCCCGTTCCTCCATCGAGAGCCCCTTGACGCCCTCATGTGGCGGCATGAGCTGGTCGAGCGCCTGCGCGATGGTCACGCCCTCGCACGCGGCCTTGTAGGTCCCACCGGGGTAGCGATCGCGGTAGCGCGCGGCGTAGTGGTACGCGAGCACGGTCTTGCCGTAGCCCCCGCCCGCGGCGGCCTGCGCACGCCCGACCAGGCTGGCCCGCTCGTCCGTCCAAAGCGTTTCGACAAGCTTGGCGAACGGCGCGGGGCGCTCGACAAAGGTCCCCGGCACCGGCGGGACGTTGCTGGCGACCAGCGGCACGAACCCGTATGCCGCCAGGAGGTGGCGGTTTTCGCGGGCCAACTCGGCGGCGGTCCGGGCGTCCCCCGCGATGCGATGAAGCTGCTCCTTGACCTCTTCGAAGTGCAGCCGCAGGTCGAACCATACGTCGTCCAGGTTTTCGCGGTTCTGCCGGAAGTGTTGCTCCAACCGCGCGTCGAGACCATCGAATCCCGCCGTCAGCAGTTCCGCCACGTCGGCGACGGCCCGATCCAGTTGCGTCACCTGCAGATGAACGTTTTCAAAGTTCATCTTGAGCTGGAAGCCCAAGTTCTTGAGCTCTTGCTCAGTGTTTTCCGACCCGCGACGCAGGATCTCGAGCGCGGCCTTCAGGTCCCCGGCCTCCTGCTTTTCGGACTTTCTCGTGATCCGATGCAGCCCGACGTACGTCGCGACGCAGGCGAGAGCCGCGCCCGTAGGTATCAGCCCTGCGCCCACGAGCGTGACGCCCGCGGCGCCGGCGAGGGCGGCGGCGTGTGGGGTGAGGCTGTCCCACAGCCCGCTGGCGGCCAGATTCGGCAGCAGGTCCTTGATGAAGTCGAGTAACGCCTTGCCGGTCCGCTTCATCTGCGCCCCCGAGAACGCCGGGCTGAAACTTGTCGCGCGGTTGCCGCCCGCGCGGCGCAGCCTCACCGGGTTCGAGCACTCTCGAACGACCGTGCGATTCTACGCCAGTGTCGTCGAGAGTGCGACAGGTCTTGTTCGAGACGATTCGGTCGGCGCAGCGAGATTGCTGGAACTTACCTGCCCGTCCGGTCATTCGGGTTTTCGGCACGTGGGTCTCCGACGGCGTATGTAACGGGCAAGCGACAACACCCTGGCCTCGGCCATCCGCGACCGCGTCCTGCACGACGCCGAGACCCTCGTCATCGAAGGCAAAAGCTACCGC
>JAZDKM010000213.1:0-2732 GCA_043803085.1 Planctomycetota bacterium | reverse complement strand
CTCGCTAGACCACCGTACCGAGGCCGTCGCATACGCCATGCGCTGGGCCCGCGACATGAACAAGGAGTTGGCGGACCAGTTCGTGGGCATGTACGTCAACCGCTGGACGCTAGACTACGGCGAGCTCGGTCATAGGGCGGTTCGCGAGCTGCTCCGGCGTGGACACGAAGCCGGCCTGGTGCCCGACGCCGGTGACATCGACTTCGTCTGACTGCCGCCGCTGTACAAGCCGCCGGGCAAAGACGAGGACCGTTGCTCATGAGACGGTGCCTCGCCCACAGGGCGTGAAATCGACCGCCAGCCCGATTCTCTAAAGCAGGCCGCCGGCCTGGCTACGAGCGGGCAGCACCCGTGGTGCGGGAAGCACCCTCCCCTTGGCCATCAGGCTTGCGTTCTCGCCCGGGTGCATGACAGTTCCGGCGGGCCGCGGCTTGGGGACTCGGCATATGGAGTGCGCCGCCAGCGGCGGCGCTTTGGCTTGCGGCGAAGCCGGGGCGACCGGTGAGGCGCTCCATCGGCGTTGTTCCTCCGTCGGTCGAAAGCCAAGGCCCTCCGAGCAAAGCCAAAGCGGCGTCTGGGCCACCGCATCTCTGAAAACGCGGGCGTCAAGACCTCTGCGTCAGACCTCTTCCCATTGTTCCGGGGGTCTGGCCCGCTCAGACGGGTCATCCCCAATCATCTCTTCGCCCTCGGTGGGGCATGAACATGGTCCGGAAGGCGTGTCGCATTCACTCCCCGATCCCATACTCTGGGAATCATGCGGTGGTCGCGCTTACGCCTTCCTGGTCTGACCCAATCCCGGGTCGCGATACGCCTCGTGCCGGGTGAGCACATGCCAAGTCGCCTCCGCCAGGTGACGGGCCACGGCCCCGATCGCCTTGGGGTGGCCCCGGCGGGCCTTGAGCCGACGGTACAACTGGCTTACGTGCCGGTCTGGATGCGAGTGGTGGTGCATCGCCGTCGAGTTGGCCGCCTCCACGAACGCCCACTTCAGGTAGTGGTTCACGTCCGCCCGCAGTTTGCCGTATCGCGTCTTGTCTCCGCTGGAATGCACCCGCGGCGTCGTACCGCAGTAACTGGCCAAGTGCTCGGCGTCGCAGAAGCGGCTCGCATCCCCCACCTCCAACGCGATCACCGGCGCCAGGATCGGGCCCACGCCCGGCAGCGTGAGCAACAACCGCATCGACTCGGTCATCTCGACCACCTCCCCCAGGCACAGCTCGAACCGGGCAATCTGATGGCAGACGCGATCCAGTTCCTCCAGCAACACCTCCGCGCAGAAGCGGGTGTGCCGGGGCAATTGGGCCAGCAATCCCGGCCACAGGCGACGGGCTCCTGCCCCGAAGCTGTCGGTGAAGCCTTCAACCACCAGGCCGTACTTGCATAACGTCGCCCCCAGCCGGTTCTTCAGCCTCGTTCGCTGCTGGCTGAGCACCATTCGCGTGCGGGTCAACTCCCGCAGGTCCCGTAACTCGCCCGGTGGGATCCACACCGTGGGCAGGGTCTGGTTGCGTTGCAGCCGGTTGAGCCCATGTACGTCCAACTTGTCGGTCTTGTTGATCATCCCCATCATGAGCTTGGCCTTGCCTGGATGCACCAGCAGCGCCCTTTGCCCAGCCTCTTCGATCTCATCGACGATCCAATACCAGTTGCCCGTGGCCTCCACCGCCACCGCCCCGCCCGGGCGGCAGTCGGCCAGGTACGTGCGGATCGCCCCCTGACGGTGTTCAATGCGATTCTGACGTACCCGGCCACCCGCCACCGACTCACGCTCCGCCAGGGTGTAACGCTTGTGGCTGTCAAATGCGATATACTCGTCCATGACGCGGCTCCTTTATTGAGAGATCTTGTCGCCGCCAGTATACCTGGCGGCAGGAGCCGCGTTTTCATATCTTCACTCCAAAGCCTTCGGCTTATCGGACAGCCGCCCAGGATGTCATGCACCCTGGTGGTGCTTCTCGTCCGCGGGATGCTGTGCCGGACAGGTGTGGATACAGACTGGCCGCCTGGCGCGACCGGCGGGAATCTCCTGGTCGGGGCCGGCGCCGTTACGCGGGCTGATGGGCCTGCAAGTGCTCGAGGAGCTGCCTGAGGGCCTGCTTGTGGACCTTGAGATCGTCCCGGTAGCTGCGGGTCCTGGTGTGGCGAATCTCCGGCCCGAGATCGGAAATCTCGCGGACGACCAGTTCGAGCAAGGCCTCGCGCTCGTTCTCGCTCAGTTCGACGATCATCACGCACCTCCTGCTCAATTCTATCATGAGCGAGGCGGGGTTTCATTGTCTTTTATCTGCGGCCCGGGCGGTACGGGCGAAGAAAAAGGAAGCCAAGGTCCGCCAGGGCATGGTCGGCTAGAAAGGTCAGCGGACCTCGGCTTCGACACTGGGAGAAACCAACAGAAGCGTGCCAGTGGGCATGTGTGCCCGGTGGGGGCACGCTCCCAAACACCTGGGGTGTTTACCCTAAGAGTTCGGCTGTCCGGCCTTGCGACTTTAATTGCATTGTGCCGCGTGATGTGGGCGGCCCAGATCCCAGCGGGATATCGTGGACGCAACGGGCCCGGGTCGGCATGCCGGTCTCATGAGGGCCTGTTTGCGCTCCGATAATAGCGGCATGTCTGGAGCCCTCAGCCCCGCCGCCAGCACCACCACCTTTGCCGCCATCCCACCGGGCAAGTATAACAGGCACGCAAACGCCAGCGTCACCGGCAGAGTTCCAAATGACACGCGCGGACG
>JAZDKM010000212.1:0-10015 GCA_043803085.1 Planctomycetota bacterium | reverse complement strand
TCCTCGAGCGCGAACCTGTATTCCGAGTTCTCGGAGAGGTCGCCGTGCGCGGCCGCCTCACCGATGGCCTTGGCGTTGGCCCGCATCTTGACGTTGACCAATTCGTCGATTTCGGCTTGGAGTTTCTCCTGCCCCGCGGCGCGGGACGCTCAACCCCGGGGACGTCTACCGCCAAGCCAAGACGCCGCGGGAACTGTTCGAGTAGGCGGTTTGATTGGTGGAACGCTTATCTTCTCTTCGCCGCGCGTAGCCCGCTTGCTGATTCTCCGGCTCACCGAGGCGCCGTTCAGCCGACGAGTTGTAAACCGCACGACCTAGTGCTTCAGCACCACGGGGATGTATTCCGGATACCACATCGCGTCACGGACCACCTTCTCGACCTTGTCGTCGGCAATGCTCCGGCCGAGGTGGTGGTGGCTGGCATACTTCACCACCGCGCAGGCGATCCGGAAGCTGGCTTCGCGCAGCTCGTTTTGGCTGGGATAGATGGCCCCGGCTTCGAGGCGCGCGGGGCTGACGAATTCCCCCAGGGCCCGGGACGCAATCAAGAACATTTCGTTGTTGACTTCACGGGCCTCGGAGATGATCGCCCCAAGCCCCACGCCCGGGAAGATGAATACGTTGTTGCCCTGGCCGATGACGTACCGGCGTCCTTTGTACTGCACGTCGGCGAACGGGCTTCCCGTGGCCACGATGGCCCGGCCATCAGTCCACTCGATGACCTCCCCCGGCGAGCACTCCGATTTGCTGTTCGGGTTGCTCAGCGGCATGACGACGGGACGCTTCACATGTCTGCCCAGTTCCTGGATCATTTCCTGGGTGAAGGCACCCGGCTGGGCCGTGGCGCCGATCAGGATGGTAGGCTTGACCGCCCGAATCACGTCCACCGGGGTCAGCCCAGTCTTGGAACTAAGCCCGTAATAGGCCATAGTTTCCTTGGACAGCGCGAACTCGCGTTTGAACGGCTCTTCGATCTGGCGCCCTTCGTGGAGCAATCCCTTGCTGTCGAAGGTCACCAGGGCGCGTTTGATGGTCTCGTCGCCGGCACCTTCGTTCTTCATGGCCGCGGTCACCAGTCGGGCGATGCCGGTGCAAGCTTCGCCCGCCCCAATGAACACCAGGCGCTGCTGGGAAAGGGACTCTTGGGTAATGCGCAGCGCGGCGAAGATGCCCCCCAGGATGACCGACGCGGTACCCTGGATGTCGTCGTTGAAGCACGGGACGCGCTTCTGGTAGCGCTCGAGGAGAGTAAACGCCCGGTCCTTGTGGAAATCCTCCCACTGGATGACCGCGCGCGGGAACACCTCCTGAACACCTTGGACGAAGACCTCGACAAAGTCGAAGTAGGCCTGGCCGGTCAAACGGCGCTTGCGATACCCTAAGTAGAAGGGATCCTCCAGGAGGTGCGGATTATTCGTACCCACGTCCAGACTGATGGGCAGACACTTGGCAGGGTGAATCCCCGCGCCGGCGACATACAAGGCCAGCTTCCCGATGGGAATGCCCATCCCGCCGCACCCCTGGTCGCCCAACCCCAGGATACGCTCGTTGTCGGTGACGACGATCAGGCGGATGTCGCGGAAAGGAGCGTTGTGCAGAATCTCGGGGATGTCGTTGATGTCATCGGGAGTCAACCAGATGCCCCGGGCGGTACGGTAGATGTGGCTGAATTTTTGGCAGGCCTCTCCCACCGTGGGGGTGTAGACAATGGGCATCAGCTCTTCCATGTTCTCCACCAGGACCCGATAGAAGAGGACTTCGTTGCGGTCATGCAGACTGGCCATGCCGATATAGCGCTGCAGCGGCGTGGCGTTTTGTCGGTTCTGCTCCAGCGCTACCTTGGCTTGCTGTTCGATGGTGGTCACTTGGTGGGGAATCAGGCCGCGCAGGCGCAGCGCCTGCCGCTGTTCGCGTGAGAACGCCGTTCCCTGGTTCGTGGAGGGGTTAAACAGGAGCCACACATTGGACTTTCGGGTTTCGATCACCTTGGAACCGCCCAAATCGTCGGTACTGCTGTCGATCACGGTCTTGTCTCCTCTAGCTGAGCCCGGCTTTCAACTCGCTGTCGGTGGAACCAAACGCACACGCGGCCCCTCCGCGTGGGTGCGAAAAGAGGCATTGTAGCATCCCAGAGGGTCCCTGTCCGCACGGGGTTTCTGGGCGCCCCACGGCTAGTAGCCCGTGGCAGAAATTGTGGCACAGGCTTCCAGCCTGCGTTTCCACGGACAAGATGCCCGTGCCACATCGCTCTTGGCCACTTTCACCACGGGCTGCTAGGCCCTGCGCACGGTCGGCCCGCAGTCGGGATACCCCATGGCGTTACGTACGTTGCGGTCCTGGAGGGCGCCCAATCCGACGGCATGTCGGACGGAGCCGGACTTACCGAGCCGTCCGGATTCGGCAGCGGCCTCGCCCGTCGACGGCACGGGCGAGGCCGCCGTCATCTTCGTATATCGGGTCGGCAAACCCGACGATTTCGCTCTCGGCGCGTTGCGTCCGCCGCAGGCGGACTCCACCCGCCCTGCTTTATTTGGCCTGGGCCTTGATCCACTCGGTGGACACGGACTTCGGCCGCGTGATTGCGGTGCCCATCGCCCGGTTCAGGACCAACTGGGCCAGCATGCCCATGGCCCGCGACACCGAGAAGAGCACCGTGTAGTACGGGAACTCGGTGAGGCCGTAATGGTAGAGCAAAGCCCCGGAGCCGGCATCAACGTTCGGCCAGGGATCCTTGACCTTGGGCTTGCCATCGGCGCCCAGGAACTCCTTGGCCAGGATTTCGGGCACGACCTTGAAGGTCAAAGCCACGGTCTGGTAGACCGGATCATCGGCCATGTGTTCCTTGCCGAACTCCATGAAGCCGGTGAAGCGTGGGTCGCAGACCCGCAAGACGGCATGACCATAGCCCGGAACGACCCGTCCGGACTTCAGGGTTTCCAGGGCGTAGTCGTGCAACTGCTTCTCGGTGGGGACCCCGCCGAATTTTTCCTTCGTATCGAGAATCCACGCCAGGCATTCCTGATTGGCCAGACCATGGAGTGGGCCGGCCAGGCCGTTCAAGCCCGCCGACACCGCGTAATACGCATCGGACAAGGCCGAACCGACGGTGTGACAACTGAAAGCGGACACGTTGCCGCCTTCGTGGTCGGCGTGGAAATTCAAGTACAGCCGCATGAGCTTGGGGAAACTTCCGGTCGGGTCGGGCAGGCCAAGCATGTTGGCATAGTTCGCCCCCCAGTCCAGACCTTGCGTCCACGGAATGAGGTCGCCCTTGCTGTAGCGGATGCGGTAGACGCCGGCGGCCAGGGACGGCAGCTTGGCGAGCATGGCCAGTGCGTCCTCCAGCATAGGGAGCCAATATTCCTCCTTCTTCATTCCTTTGTCATACCACTGGCGGAATACGCTCTCCTTTTCCATGGCCAGGATGCCGGTGTTGAGCATGCACATGGGATGGCTGTCGGAGGGCATGGCCTGAAGCACGTCCCAAACGTAGCCGGGGACGGTGGCACGCTTGTCGTAGTCCTGCTGCAGCGCGGCTTTGGCCTTCTCGTCGGGCTGGTCGCCGGTCAGCAGAAGGAAAAGCACCTCCTCGGGCCACAGGTGCTTGATCTCCAGGAGCGGGTGTCCCCGGACGATGAGCCCCTTGTCGGGCTCGACCACCGAGGTGTCGCAGATCATGCCCTTGACGCCGCGCATGCCGCCATAGGCCTGCTCCACGGTGACCTCCGAAATAACCTTGTCGCTCAAGGTCTTTTTTACCTTCGCGACTTCTTCGCGCCAGCCCGGAATCTTTCTCGCCAGGGTCTCTTGTAACGTTGCCATGTCAATCTCCTCGAGTCTGTTAGACAAAGGCTCTCAGGTCATCCACCCGCAGACACTCGGCGCAACCTGGTCCGCCACGATTGTGAAGTCAAAGCACCATACCTTGGCAAGCAAGTCTCGTGCCAGAGGGTCTGCCGGTTTGTCAGCGCCCGGTTGTGCCAGCGATCCAACCTGGCTAAGGTGGGCAACTTGGCCTCCGAACCGCTTCCCGAGCTCAGCAGCGGCCCTGGCCCGCCGGATGGGATCCGGGGCCAAAGGAGATGTGCGCGAGAATCCACAGCCGCTGGGGCTGGCGACGCCGCAGGGCGTAGCCCCCCAGGCGGTTCAGCTACCGGTCTCCCGCCTCGGCCGGCAGGGTGACGGGCTGGGTGGCTGATTCTTGCGAGGCGTCCTTCATTCCGGTGAGATACCCCAAAGCCTGGAGCCGCTCGAACTCAGCCGGCGATAAGGTGACGGTCTGGCTCTTCTGCGGCCGGGTCGTCGCGGTCTGGAGCACCAACCGGAAATCTTTGAGCATGGACTCGCACAGGACCGGTTCTTTCAAGGCCAAGTTATTGCGCTCGAGGGGGTCGGAGGCCATCTCGTAAAGCTCCACGCGCCTGGGGGTGAAGATCACTTTGTACCCCCCGCGTCTCCAACTGTGGATTGCAGGTCCCCAGAAGTTGCTCTGGGCGAGAACCGGGTGGTCTTCAGGCTCGCTGCCGTCGATGAGTGGAAGCAGGCTACGGCCGACGAACGTGGGTTCGAGAGGGACGCGTGCCAGTTCGCAGAGGGTCGGGGCCAGATCGATTTGGCCCACGGTGGTGGACACCGTTTTGACCGGCAAGCGCCTGGGATAGCGGAGCATCAGGGGAACGTGCAACAGTTCGTCATACAGCGTGTGGCCGTGCTCGAACCCGCCATGGTCCAGGAACTCCTCACCGTGATCGGCAGTGATGACCAGAATGGTGGAGTCGGTCAAGCCGAGCCGGTCGAGTTCGGTGAGCAAACGGCCGACTTCCGCGTCGGCATAAGCCACTTCGCCGTTGTAAAGCGCTTCCGCCCGGCGGATGGCGGGCAGGTCGAGCGTGGCCTTACCCGTGCGGAGAGCGAGCAGATCGGCCCGGGTTCCCCAGCTCCACGCGAGGTTCTCACGGTCCTCGGGCCGGGCGAACTTGCGGCGGAATTCCGCCGGCGGGTCGTACACCAAGTGCGGATCGAAGTAGTGTACCAACATAAAAAAGGGTCGAGTCCGGTGCTTGCGCAACCAGCGCAGGGCCACGTCGGTGGTGACGGTCGCTTTGCGCATCTGGGTATTGTCCGGCTGACCGTAGGCATCGTAATCGTCCTCCGCATAGCCCTGGTCCAGGCCAAACGGCGCGGTGAGAAAGTCCACGTTGACCACCGCGCCCGTGGCGTAGTCTGCTTCGCGGAAACATTCCGCCAACGTCCGCGCGGTGGGACCGAGCTTGGTGTATTCCCCGTTGCGTATCCCGGCCCCGTGCTGCGCGGGATACGTGGAGGTGAGCATCGAAGCAAAGGACGGCAGCGTCCAGGGCGCGTGAGCGAAGGCCCGCTCGAAGCGGGTGCTCTCGCGGGCCACCACGTCGAGGTGCGGCGTCAGCCCTAGCGCGCTACCGTGACAACCCAACTTGTCCGCCCGGAGAGTGTCGACCACGATCAGCAGAATGTTGGGCCGCTGGTCGGAGGAAGGAGGCGCTGAGCGATTGCAGGAGCCGATGCCCATGCCGACCAGCAGCACCGCGGCGATCCTGCCGAACCCCAAGTGCCCAGCCTTCCGTTTCGCCTCGTAGCGCACCGATCCTCCTCCCTTTACCCGCCGGGAGCGGTCCAAACCGAATTGTCGCCGGAGCGGCGATGTTTCACAATGTCGTCGGGCCTGCATAGAATGGCCCCGGACACCACGGTCCGCGGATGAGGGCGCGATGGGTCTCGGAGCCTATTTGCTGCGGCGCGTGCTACTGGCGATTCCGACGCTTCTGGGCGTGACTCTGGTCACGTTCGTGATGACGCGGCTGGCCCCCGGCGACCCCGCCTTGGCCGGGGTGGGTGAGGTTGCAGCGGCTCGGATGTCAGCCACCGAATATCAGCACCTCCGCGAATATCTGGGGCTCGATAAGCCGGTCGTCGTTCAATATGGGCGCTGGCTGGGACGGCTGCTGCAACTGGACTTCGGCCGATCGTCGGCCACCGGCCAAGCGGTGACGAAACGGATCGGCGAACACCTCGGTGCCACCCTATCGTTGGCTGTCATCGCACTCGGGCTGGGGCTGGCGATCTCGATTCCCTGGGGGCTGTACTCCGCCGCCCGTACGGGCGGTTGGTTCGATCGCGCCGGGGGCGTTCTGCTCTACGTTCTCTACGCGATTCCTAATTACGTCATCGCCATCGTGCTCCTCGCCGTGGTGAGCGTGAAGCTGGGCTGGTTGCCCGTGTCGGGGCGCCGAGCGCCGGATGCCGACCTGCTGCCGTTCTGGGGCCGGGTGTTCGATCTGGCCAGGCACTACGTGCTCATTACTGTTTGCTTCACCTGTCCCCTGTTGGCGTATCAGGTGCGCCTGGTGCGAAGCACTGCGCTCGAGATGGTGAGCGCGCCATTCGTGCGGACGGCCCGGGCCAAAGGGGTCGGCGAGTGGGGCGTGTATACCCGGCATGTCTTTCGCAACACGCTGATCCCGCTGGTGACCCTGCTGGGCATGTTGTTTCCGCTGGTGGTCAGCGGATCGGTGGTGCTGGAGGTCGTGTTCGTGTGGCCGGGGATGGGGAGCCTTTACGTGGACAGCATCCGGGAATGCGACTACCCCGTGGTGCTGGGCCTGACGACGCTCACCGCGGTCATGGTCCTGCTGGGCACGTTGCTCGCGGACGTGTCGTATGGGTTGGTGGACCCGCGCGTGCGCTATGACTGACTCTCCACACGACAACCGTATCGTTCCGAACCGCAACCGTAAGGGAGCCGACGGGAGGCATTGCGGATTGCGGATTGCGGATTGCAGATCGTTCGCGTCACCGACCTGGCGCCGCACCCTGCGTTCGCGGCGGGGGAGAACCGGGCTGGCGTGCGTTGCATTCCTGCTGCTGCTCGCGCTGCTGGGTCCGTTGATCGCCAACGACGAGCCGATCGTCTGCCGTCATTGTGGGGCGTGGTACTTTCCGGCGCTCGTCGAAGTGGTCCATGTGTTACCCGGGGGTTCGCGGCTGTTGGGAAAATCCGCGCCGTTTCGACTTCCCACCTTCAACGCCAAGCGTGATCTCGATCCGCAGGCCTTCGCCGTTTGGCCGCTGGTACGCTCCGGGCCCGAGGAAGTCTCCGGCGAGATCCTGCGGTCACCGTCGCGGAGGCACTGGCTGGGCACCGACGAGGTGGGGCGTGCCGTGGTGGCGAGGCTCGTGCATGGGGCCGCTGCCTCCCTGAAGGTCGGGATGGCCGCCACGTTCCTCGCGGGCGTGATAGGCGTGATCGTCGGCGGGGCGGCCGGCTACTTCGGGTCGTGGGTGGGCGCCCTGCTGTCGCGGCTCATCGAAATCGTGGTCTGCTTCCCGGTTTTCTTTCTGGTGTTGGGACTGATGCTCTGGCTGGAGCCGGGCATCGGCAACGTGGTGCTGGTGATCGGCCTGACCCGCTGGACCTCGATCGCTCGGTATACGCGGGCGGAGTTCATTCGGCTGAAGAGCCACGATTTCGTGGTGGCGGCGCGGGCGAGTGGGGCGGGTCCGTGGCGGATCATGCGCCGGCACCTGTTGCCCAACGCGCTGTCGCCGATCCTCGTGGCGCTGTCCTTCGGGGTGGCCAGTGCGATTCTGGTCGAGACGGGCTTGTCCTACGTGGGTTTCGGCGTGGGGCAGTCCACGTCCTCGTGGGGCAATATGCTGCGCGTGGCCTGGGAGCACCTGGAAACGGCCCCGCACCTGCTCTACCCGCCGTGCGTCGCGATCTTCCTGGCCGTCTTGGGCTTCAATTTGCTGGGGGACGCCCTCCGCGCCGCGACGGACCCGACCGCCACAACGGTGACCTAGCCGCAGGGGGATAGCACTATTATTCGACGGTATCCTCCGCCGCGTCCTCGACAGCGAACGCCGCCTGTGCGCGCATAGTCACGAGCTCGAGCGTGTCAGGGTCGGACCACTCCATGTAGAGATCGAGATTCAACTCCCCTGTGGAAGCCGTGGTGAAGTTGCACAGGTGGCCCTGCCCACCCGCGTAGCGATCCGTGTCCGGCCCGAGGTAGTCGTGGGCCAGGTGCGTCCGCCAGTACCCTTCCGGGTACCCGTACGCGGGCACCGGCTGGCCGGAGAGGCCCTCCACGTCGAAGAACTCGAAGTGGCCGGTGGACGACCAGGCGCCCGCCGGCGGCGGAGCGGCCTTCGCCAGACCCTGCTCCCTCGACGTGGCCACCGCGAACAGGACGTAGGAATTCATTTCCGTGCAGCTCGACTGGTAGTGCAACTCGTAGATCGTGTGCGGCGCCAGTACGGTGAGGGGCGCACCGCCACCCAGCGGCCGCACCTCGAAAGTCAGCGCGGCGGCCTCGTCGCTCCATGAGTCGGACGCCGGGGCTTCCGGGGCGCCCTCGCCACCGGCGAAGCCGTCACCCCCGCCGCCGTCATGCCCGCTGGGTTTGGGCGGCTTGGGCAGGGGGGACACGTAGGGATAGACCGCACTCGCGTCGGCGTTCTTTACGTAACAGTCCCCGTTGACATCGAAACGCCCACGATCGGCAGGATCGCCGGGATCATACTCCCAGGCGCAACAGTCCGGAACCTGCTGGGGCGATACGTGCGGATAAATCGCGCTGGCGTCCGCGTTCTTCACGAAACCGTCGTTGTTCACGTCGCCCCGCAAGGTAACGTACTGCACCTCGAACGGCGCTGCGCCGCACCAGCCGCCGAGATTGCGAATGCCGTACCACTTGCGGTGGGCCAACGTGGCATCGTTGTCGCGGATGCGCACGACGCGCGGGTTTCCGCCGCCGTCATTCTCCACCGTGAAGCTGAACCCGCCGGACAGGTCCCCCCCAAAGGCCCCGCCGGCCAACAGTTCCTGGATCCAGACCTGACCGGCACCGGGCGCGCTGATGTTACTGTCGAACGTGAGCCGCACACAGTTCTTCGCCGTCCGCCAGAGCGTGCCCTGGTCCGGCGGTTTCGCCTCCGTGAACACCGGCTCGGGATGTTCATAGGCCCCCATGTCCACCACGGGGTAGCAGTCCCCATCGCCGTCCACGATACGGGCGTGGCCGTCGAGGTCGATGTCCGCGGTCACGGCCGCGTTGTTCCCGGCGTCGATACACGGCGACGACCCCAACAGGCGCAGGTTATCATCCAACGTACCTGCAACGTTGTCCAGCCCGGCGGCGTCGACGAAGTCTGGATTGCTGACGATGTTGTCGCTTCCCCAGATGAGGGTTCCTCCGCCCATGTACACGCCGGGCTGCCCGCCCTGTATGTCGGAATGTGAGACGGCTATCGTCGTGGGCCCTCCCAGAAACGAACCGATTTGCGATCCGTCTCCCGCCGTGTTCCCCCACAGGGCGCAGTTAGTCAAAAGCAGGTTTGCGGTGTCACTGCCCCCAGCCGAACCCTCTACGCCACCGCCTATGTAATCTGCATGGTTAGCGCTGAAGGTGCAATTCAGCAGCTTGACGTTCGCGCTGAACACACTGATTCCGCCCCCGTCCCCCGTCGACTGGTTTCCACTGAATAGGCAGTTGGCCAGCGTCGGACCGCTCCCATAGTTGATGAACATGCCCCCGCCCAAGCCGCTTTGGTTGCCCAGGAAGGCACAGTTGCGCACCGTTGGGCTGCCGCTGTCGATGAGCATGCCACCTCCGTAACCGCCGTTTCCCGCCGTGATGACGAGCCCGTCGAGGACGGCGCTCGCGTTGGTGTTGCTGCCAGTCACGACGTGGTAGCTGTTGTCGCCGGTGTTGGTGAAGTTCGGTCCGTCGTCACCGTTTAGGTCGCCGCTGAGGATGGTCTTGTGGAGCGCCAGGTCCCGCTGGGAAACCTGCGTTTCCCACCCGGCGAAGCCGCCGTAAAGGGGAACGCAGTTGATTATTGAGTTTCGCAAAAGTAATGTAAGGAAAACGCCGATCTATGGTGCATGAGACCACACGGATCTGCCAAGACACTGGAGCAGCGACGGCTGCGGGCGGTCGCACTGTTGGAAGCCGGCCTGACCATGGAAGAGGTG
>JAZDKM010000211.1:0-7610 GCA_043803085.1 Planctomycetota bacterium | reverse complement strand
GCTCTCTCTCGGCGCGGAGAGGGAGACCTTCACGATACTCTCTCGGGGTGGGCCGTGGGCATCGACCAGCGACCGATCGGCGTCTTCGATTCCGGCGTCGGCGGATTGACCGTCGTCCGCGCGTTGCGCCGCCGGTTGCCTCGCGAGACCTTGATTTACTTCGGCGACACCGCCCGCGTCCCCTACGGTTCCAAGTCCGCCGAAGTGGTGACCCGCTTCACCCGCGAAATCCTCCACTTCCTCCTGCGCTTTCAGCCCAAGGCCATCGTCGTGGCGTGCAACACGGCCAGTGCCGTAGCAGTACCGGAATTGGTGGACGAGTTTCAGACCCCGGTGGTGGGTACGGTCGAACCGGGGGCCGCTGCGGCCGCCGAAGCCTCCGCGGGCGGCCTGGTCGCCATCTTGGCCACCGAGGCGACCGTCGCCTCCAACCAATTCCCCAACGCGATCTATCGCTGCGACCCGCGCATCTCCGTCGTGCAGAAGCCCTGCCCCCTGTTCGTGCCCATGGTCGAGGAGGGTAGGGGAGAACGCGACCGGCTGGTACGCCTGGCGGTCGCCGAATACCTCGAATCGGTCCGCCGCCTGAACCCGGCGGTCGTCGTGCTCGGCTGCACGCACTATCCCATGCTGCGCGGGCCATCGCCGAGTTCCTGGGCGATTCCGTGATCCTGATCGACACGGCGGAGGCCACCGCCGCCGCCGTCGCAGCACTACTCAACGGCTCCGCTTCGTTGTCCACGGAGCAACGCCGTGGTAGATTGCTCTGCTATGTCAGTGACAACCCGCAGCGTTTCCAGTCGCTCGCCACGCGCTTCCTCGGCCGCGCCGTCACCGACGTCGTCCGCATCTCCCCGGAGGACTTCGCCGCCGGGCAATCCGCCGCCGTGGCCTGACCCCAGTTACGCGTCTCTGTGCCCTCTGGGGCGAACATTTCCGCTTGGCCGGTTAGGACGGTTTCCGACGTCTTTCGCGGTCATGCTTCCACTCCTTGTCCTGGTGGTGGGGGGATGCAGTAAATCCCATACCCGTTTCAAGCATCCGCGGTTCATGAGCGAGGCGGACTGTGCGGCTTGCCTGGAGGTCGCGCTCGATGCCCAAAGTCCCGACGCCCGCCGCGAAGCAGTTGTCCATATTGCCAAAACTTCCTATCTTACCCGTGACGTGGTCGTGCGTGCGCTTACTACGATCGCCCAGACCGACAAAAGCGGATCGGTTCGGTTCGCGGCCATCCGGGCCTTGGCGAAAGCCGGCATCCCCGAGGTGGTTGAACCGTTGCTTGGGATTGCCTCCGCCCCGGACGAAACCGGAGCGGCGCTGCAGGCAGAGTCGGGTGAGGCGCGGTGGGCGGCCCTGGAAGGGCTCGATCCTCTGGTGGAGAGAGGCGAACTCTCCGATGCACAGCGCGAGACGTGCCAAGTGGCCGCGTGCCGTCTGCTCAATCACCACCGGGCGCGGGACGTCCGTATCGCCGCCGCCAGACTCCTCCGCCACTTCCGCGACCGGGCGGTGCTCACCACCCTCATCGACGCCTTGGAACAACGCGACTTCGGCGTGGTCTATCACAGCGAGCGCTCCCTGATGCACCTGACCGGCCAGAGTTTCGACTATGCCGCCGCCGGCTGGCGCCAGTGGTTGGCGGCGACGGACGATCCGTTCGAGCAGGCCGGCCGGCTTGATGCCGAACTCTATCCGAAAGAGCCCAACTGGTGGGAGCGTTCCCTCCACGCCACGCGCCAGTCTTTCACCGGTTTCCGGCCCAAGTGAAGAATCGGAATGCAGGCCATTCGGTACGATGAGGGTGTCAGCTACGTGGCCTCCCACCCCGACGCTAAGCCGCGGGCAGGCGAGTGCCGGGTCCGGGTGCATCTGGCCGGCATCTGCGCCACGGACCTGGAGATCATCAAAGGCTACATGGGGTTTGCGGGGATCCTCGGGCACGAGTTCGTCGGCACCGTGGAAGCCGGCTCCCGTGCCTGGCAGGGACGCCGGGTCGTGGCCGAGATCAACTGCGCCTGCCGGGAATGCGACATGTGCCATGCCGGCCTGTCTACCCACTGCCGGAACCGTTCCGTGATCGGCATCAGCGGGCATGACGGCTGCTTCGCCGATTACGTCACCGTGCCCGAGATCAACCTCCACGCGGTCCCGGCCAGCATCTCAGATGAAGAAGCGGTGTTCGTCGAGCCGCTCGCCGCGGCCTATCAGGTGGTCAAGCAGTGTCCCATTGACTCGCGGACCCGCGCTGCGGTGGTTGGTACCGGCCGCCTGGGGCTGCTCGTCGCCCAAGTGCTCGCGACGACCGGATGTCAGTTGCTGGCCGTCGGACGCAACCCCCGCACGCTCCTCTTCTGCGAGAAGAAAGGCATTCAAGCCGTCTCGGTGGATGAGCTGGTCCCCAAGCAGGACCGCGACGTGGTGGTGGAGTGCACCGGGGCCCCGGCCGGCCTGCAGCTCGCGCTGGGGATGGTGCGCCCGCGCGGCACCGTCGTGCTCAAGAGCACCTTCGCCGCCGCCGAGAACCTGAACCTCACTCCCCTGGTGGTCAACGAGGCTCATCTGCTAGGCAGCCGGTGCGGGCCGTTCGCCGATGCGCTGGAAGCCCTGGCCCGCAAGGAAATCGACGTATCTTCGATGGTCTCTCGGACGTTCCGCCTCGAGCGCGGCGTCGAGGCACTGGAGGCGGCCGCCAAACCCGAAAACATCAAGGTTCTGCTGAGAATCGGTCCCCGATGATCCGTAAGGTCCAACTGCGGCCGTCCGCCCCTGGTCTTGCTCGGGCCTCCGCGATCGAGGTTTGGTCGTCTGACTTGCTCGCCGGAGAGCGGCGATTCGTCCAGGCCATGACCCTGCGGAACATGAATATGTCCCTCATCGGCGGAGGCGCCCGGGCCGAGGCGATTCAGAACCGCAGGGCCCTTTGCGATGCGCTCGAATTGCCCTTCGATCGCCTCACCGTGGCCCAACAGGTCCACGGCTGCGAGGTCGTGCCCGTGGACGGGGCGCTGGCCGGTGCCGGCCGCGAGTCCGGTGCCGAGGCGGTGGCGTATGTGGACGGCCTGTACACGCGCCACGCGCTGCACCCGTTGCTGGGTCTCAGCGCGGACTGCCCCATCATCGTGCTGTTCGATCCCGACACGCCGGCCGTCGGTGTGGCCCATGCGGGCTGGCGTGGGACGTTCGCCGGCATTGCCACCCGCCTGACCCACGCTCTGATTAACAGTTTCGGCTCGAAACCGGCCCGGCTGCTGGCCGCCATTTCGCCTTCTGCCGGCCCGTGCTGCTATGAGGTGCGCGAAGACGTGTTGCGTATTGTGCGGACCCGATGCAACGAACCTGACCGCTTCCTCCGCCACGAAGCGCGACGTACCTATCTGGATCTGTGGTCGGCCAATGTTGCGCAGCTCCAGGCCGCGGGTATTCCTCTGGAACGCATTGATGTCGCGGGCCTCTGCACGATATGCGACCCGCGCTTCTGCTCGTATCGCCGTGACGGCCGCGCCACCGCCCACGCCGGCCTCCTCGCCGCCTTGCGCGCGTAAGCAGGGTTTGTGCTCGCGAGCCTCGGGAGGGCGAGCCTCCTGGCGAGCCTGTAGGGTCCGCGCTCGCGGACCGATCGCACGGTGGATGACGTCGGGTACGGGACCGGGGCCGCAGACCTTGCGGTTTCCATCCTCAGCTTTCGACTCTTCATTCTCCATTCTCAATTCTCCGTTTTCCATTTCTCTTCCTGGCTTTGGGCATTTATGATAGAGAAGACTTATGTTAGGAGGAGTCTTATGGCCAATATGTTGCTGGAGAACGGTCTGGCGGTGCTGGCATTTGCACGGCGGGGAACGTTGGCGTTCCTGGAGGACATTCCCGAGGACAAGCTGTGTTACAGCCCGGTCCCCAACGGCAACCACGCCTTGTGGCTCATCGGGCACATCACCCTCACCGACGATGAGCTTCGAAGTACGGTCGGGAGCGGACCGGCCCGATGCCCCGAGCCATGGAACAAGCTGTTCGGCTCGGGCACCCGACCCCTGCCGGACCCGCGCGCGTATCCCTCCCTGGTTGAGCTGAAACAGCACTTGAACGCCCGCCGGGAGGAGCTGATCGGCTGGTTCAAGTCGCTGCCCGACGCCAAGCTGACCGAGCCTCTGGCGGGGGATCTTCTGCAATTCGCTCCCAATTACGCCGGGCTGATGCCGTCGATCGCCTACCACGAGGGACTGCATGCGGGACAGTTGCGCGTGATTGGGCAGGCGCTCGGCAAGCCGCCGAAGTACGGGTAGTCCATGAGCGTGGCCACGCACAAGGTGACGACGCCTCCGCACGAGCAGCCGGGCACGACGACTCAGCCGACGATGGTCACGCGGGGCGTCCGCTGGTACCTCAGGGACAACTCCGCCGCGGCCATCACCAGCCACTCCGCCCCGGACTGGTTCGGTCTGGGCGACGACCCGCGCGCCGAACTCGTCAAACGCAATCCCCTGCGCGAGGTCTATCGGGTGCGGCTGTCCGGCGGGGTGTTCTTCGCCAAGGTCTTTGAACACGGCGGCCCCGTGGCAACGCTCAAGCGCTGGATCACGGGTCCTCCGGCACAGCGCGAGTTTCGGCTCGCGCAGGCCTTGTCCGATGCGAGGATCGGCACGATCCGCGCTGTGGCCGCCGGGATCGCCCGATCAAGCCGGCGAAGCGCCCTTATCTCGGAAGAGTTCTCCGGTGCCCAGACGCTCGCGCGACTTTGGGAACGCTCGGGTATCGCGCGCCGGCTGCTCCTCGAGTGCGTCGCCGTGTTTCTGGCAAAGACCCACGCCGCGCACGTCCTCCCGCGGGACACCCACCCGGATAATTTGTTGCTGCGTCCGGGAACGGTCCACGGGGAATGGGAATTCGCATACGCCGATCTGGCCGGCATGCGCGTGGGTCCGCCGGTGGCCGACCCGGAGGCCGCCCACAATCTCGCCGAGTTGTACCAGTGGTTCCATGCGAGATCGACCGTCACGCAGCGTCTGCGTTTTCTGCGCGCCTATGTCAACGAGCGCTTCGGCGGCTACCGCCAAACGTGGAAGCCATGGGTATTCCTGCTCGAGGCAGCTATCGAGGCGCATCAACGCAAACTATGGGCCAAGCGCGACGGGCGCATCCTGGCGACGAACACCTACTTCGCCCGAGCCGACCTGAGTGACAACTGGACGGCACATCTGGTCCTGCGCTGTCGCGACGACGGTCTCGGATTGACTCCCTTTGAGGGCGAGCGTACGCCGGCCCAATGGCAACATTGGCTTGGCGAGTATCTGCCTGACCTCGCCGGCACGCTACCCGCCGGCCTGCCGGAGGACCTTGGCTTGCAGCGCCGGCGGGCCGACCGATGGCGCGACTTCTGGTGGCTCCTCGCGGGCACGCCTCTGCGCCATACGTTTGTGTGGGCACACCGATTGCGCCATCGCGATTTGCCCGCCTGGCACCTGCCGGCGCTGTTCGAGCGGCGGCCGTGGGGCGAAGCGGCCGAATGCGTGCTGCTGGTCCACCGCCCGATTGCCAACGAGCCCCTCCGCGAGACGGCGCGACGCTTGTCGGAGGATCGGGTGCGGGCGGCGCAAACCGGCGGGAGGAGCCGCGCGCACCGCCGGCTGCTCCGCGCCACCGCACATCTGCTGGCGGACATGGTGCAGCGCGGGGTCGTCGCGCCATCCTTGACGCTCGACGCGTTCGCCGTCGTGCCCGGTCCGGACCCGGACCAGCCAATCGTTTGCATCAGCGACTTTCGTGGGTTGAGGGTGCACCGGCGGCCGGTTCCCGCGGTCGCCGCCTGGATGCCCGCGTGTCTGTTGCGGGAATGCCCCTCTGCCATGACCCGGGCGGACCGTTTGCGTTTTCTGCTGTCCTACCGGTACCGGCTGCCCCGTGCACTTCGCGGCAGCGGCTGGAAGACACTGTGGAAACGAATCGAAGCGTTCGTCACCGACTAGCCGCATGCCACGCACATCTTGCCCGTGGAACCACAGGCTGGAAGCCTGTGCCACAACTTCTGCCACGGGCGGCTAGCTCCTTGCCACGGCTAAGGTCGATTTCGGTTCGGTAGTCGAGGCATTTGCAAGGATCACGCACAAGGAGTAGGCTGTCGCCAACTGCCGGAAAAAGGGCAGCGGGCGGCGGGCAAGAAGAAGTGAAAGGTCTTAATTGATGGCTGAGGCTAAGACTGTCGAGATCAAGAGGATCGCGGCGGCCAAGATGCTGCGGAAGCTGCTGGCCGATCACTTTTGTGAGCTGGATCGTGCGGCGAAGCAGCAGCACCCCAAGATTGCCTGGTGTACCAGCGTCGGGCCGGCGGAGCTGCTCCGCGCCATGGGCTTTCTGGTGTACTTCCCGGAGAACCATGGGGCCATGCTCGGTGCCTCCCGCATGGCCACTGAAACCATTCCCGCCGCTAATGCCATCGGTTACGCCCCGGAAGTCTGCTCTTACCTGACGAGCGACATCGGCGCCTTCCTGCAAGGCCGCACGCCGTTGAGCACCGCCTATGACGGCATCACGGCCGTCCCCAAGCCCGACGTGCTGGTCTACAACACCAACCAGTGCCGCGAGGTGCAGGACTGGTTCGCGTGGTACGGGCGGCATTGGTCCCGACCGGTCATCGGCATCGAGTGTTACCGTGGGGTGGGCGAAATGACCGACGTGCACATCGCCGGCATCGCCGGCCAAATCGAAGCGCTCGTCCGGCCGCTCGAAGAGATCGGCGGACAACGCCTCGACCTCGACCGCCTGCGCGAGACCGTCCGCCTGTCGCGGGAGTGCTCGGACCTGTGGAAACAGGTTCTGGAGACGGCAGCCCATGTACCCTCGCCGCTGGCCTTCTTCGACAGCACAATCCACATGGCCCCGGCGGTCGTCATGCGCGGCACCCAGACGGCGATTGACTACTATCACGGATTGCTGGCGGAGTTGAAAACACGCATCGCCGAGGGGGTGGCAGCTGTGGAGGGCGAACGGCTCCGGCTGTACTGGGAAGGCATGCCCATCTGGGGTCGTTTGCGCGACCTGGCGACGCTGTTCCTGGAATCGCGGGCGTGCGTGGTGGCGAGCACCTATGCGAACTCGTGGATCTTTACGGCCCTGGACCCGGACGATCCGTTCCGATCGATGGCCCGAGCCTACACCGAGTTGTTCATCGTCCGGTCCGACGTCTACAAGGAGAAGTATCTCCAGGAGATGGTCGAGACGTTTCGCGTGGATGGGATTGTGTTCCATGATGCCCGGACGTGTCCGAACAATACGAACTGCCGGCATGGGATGCCGCAGCGGCTCGCGGAAGGCCTCGGCGTGCCGTCCATCACGATTTCCGGCGACCTGAACGACCTGCGCTGTTACTCGGACGAACAGAGCAAGACCCAGATCGAGGCCTTCGTCGAGCAGTTGACCGGCCGGCGCTAGCCCGGGAGTTGGGGATTGACGATTTACGATTGACGATTGGGGCTGCAGCAGAAAGGCAACGGGCGAAAGGTAACAGGCAACGAGGCACGACGAAAAACCTCCGAAGAGCCGAGCGGAAGCTCCATAAGCGTATGGTGCAATCTTCCTCAATCGTGAATCACCAATCGTCAATCGTCAATCGTCAATCGTCA
>JAZDKM010000210.1:0-2147 GCA_043803085.1 Planctomycetota bacterium | reverse complement strand
TCGCGGCGCGGGCTGGAACGTCCTCAAGGTGATCTGGGGCGACGATTGGGACCCCCTGCTGGCGGCCGATGACGATGGCCTGCTCGTTCAGCGGATGAACGAAACGGTGGACGGGGAGTACCAGCGCTACGTAGTGGCGCCCGGCTCCTACATCCGCGAGAAGTTCTTCGGCACCCATCCCAAGCTGCTCCAGCTGGTCGGGCACCTCAGCGACGAGCAGTTGCAAAAGCTGCGCCGCGGCGGGCACGATCCGGCCAAGGTCTACGCCGCGTATCAGGCGGCTGTCGAGCACCGCGAACAGCCCACGGTCATCCTGGCCAAAACCATCAAGGGTTACGGGCTGGGCGAGGCCGGCGAAGGTCGGAACATCACCCATCAGCAGAAGAAACTCAATGAGGAGGAGCTGCGCCAGTTTCGCGACCGCTTCGACATTCCCATCGGTGACGGCGAGTTGAGCGAGGCGCCGTTCTACAAACCGCCCGAGGGTTGTGAGGAGCTGGAGTACCTGCGCGAGCGGCGCCGTGCCCTGGGCGGTCCAGTGCCGCGCCGGTTGGTCCGGGTTCCGGCGTTTGAGGCCCTCCCGCTGGAGATTTTCGCAGACGTGATCGACACCTCCGTCGGCCGTGAAGTCGCCACGACCATGGCCGTCGTGCGTATGCTCGCGATCTTGATGGCGGACAAACGCATCGGCAAGCTTATCGTGCCCATCGTGCCCGACGAGGCCCGGACCTTCGGAATGGACCCTCTGTTCCGCAAGTTCGGCATCTATTCCCACAAAGGCCAACTTTATGAGCCTGTGGACTCGCACCTGCTGCTCTACTACCGCGAAGCCGTGGACGGACAGATTCTCGAGGAGGGGATCACCGAGGCGGGGTCCTTGGCCTCCTTCACCGCCGCCGGGACGGCCTACGCCTCTCATGGGATCAACTGTATCCCGTTCTTTTTCTTCTATTCGATGTTCGGCTTCCAGCGGATCGGCGACATGATCTGGGCCCACGGCGACGCACGGGGCAAGGGCTTCCTGATCGGGGCGACTGCCGGGCGGACCACGCTGGCCGGTGAGGGCCTCCAGCACCAGGACGGCCACTCGCTCATTCATGCCTCCACCGTGCCCAACTGCGTCAGTTACGATGCGGCCTATGTGTACGAATTGGCCATCATCGTTCAAGACGGCATTCGCCGGATGTACGAAGAGCGGGAGGACGTCTTCTACTATCTCACCGTCCAGAACGAAAAGTACGTCATGCCGCCGATGCCGGAGGGCGTGCGGGAGGGCGTACTCCGTGGGCTTTACCGAGTGCGAGAGACGACGTTGCCGCCGGATCGGCCGTTCGTCCACCTGTTCGGCAGCGGGGCCATTTTGAACTGCGTTATGCAGGCGCAGCAAATCCTGGCCGAGAGATACGGCGTCGGCGCCGACGTATGGAGCGTGACCAGCTACACCGAACTTCGCCGCGAGGCCTTGGATTGCGAGCGCTGGAACCGACTGCACCCGACCGAACCGCCGCGCGTCCCCTATATCATGCAGCAATTGTCGGCCCGCCCAGCGCACGTGGTTGCCGCCAGCGATTACGTGAAGCTGTGGCCCGATCAGATAGCCCGCTGGACGCCACAGGGCCTGACGCCTTTGGGCACGGACGGCTTCGGGCGCAGTGAGTCGCGGGAGGCCCTGCGGCGGTTCTTCGAGGTCGATGCGGCCCACATCGTGGTGACGGTGTTGCACCGGCTCGCGGTGGAAGGCCGAGTCGGGCCTGAGCTTGCGGTGGCGGCCATCGCCGAATTCGGCATTGCCCCCGACGCACTACCGCTGCGGATTTCTTAGCGGTGGTATAATCCGCCGGCGAGCCTTGGTTGGAGATGCGGCCCACCGCGCTAGTGCGGTTGGTCAGAATGGGTGCGTCTTTCGTGATCCGAACCGCGCCCGTCAGCCCTTGACACTGTGGGTGTCAAGGGTCAGGAAGCGGCCCTGCGTGATCCGAACCGCGCCCGTCAGGAAGCGGCCCTGCTGAGTTGCACTGTTCGCTCCCTCACGGTCCCGGTTCGGACCTGCCTGCCGGCAGGCAGGTAAGATGCGATCAGCATGACCAACGACGCCAGGTAGCAGATTGCTTGGGCTTTGGCCCAGCAACGTAGGGTGCGTCATCGAC
>JAZDKM010000209.1:0-2341 GCA_043803085.1 Planctomycetota bacterium | reverse complement strand
GGGCCGTCACCGTGTTGGCCGGTGCGGCGGAAGACCCCGCACTGATCGTGACCTTCTTGCGATAGGCATAGCCGGCGTCCCACCAGTTGCCCGCCGTTACGGCCGCCCGCCCTGGGGCCGCCAGGACCAATAGCAACGCGAACATGGCACCGGCGAGCAACCGGGCGGGCGTGTGACCCGTGGAGTGCAACGCGCAGGCCCACCCGCCGCGCGGGCAGCGCGCGCGCGCTCCTCGTTCGTCTGTTCGCCAGTACGTCGACTCAGCTCGACTTTTGCCATTTTTGAGGGCCATTGATGGCCATCACAGTTAAACAAAAAGGAGCCACCTTGCCGGCAATATGGGGTGTGTACGCGCGTCCCATAGTGCTTGGGCTAGGAGGCCCCCATGCGAAGCATACCACAAGCGGCGGAGCCGCTCATCCAGGAGTTTGCCAGCGTGTTCAACCGGCCAACGTTTCAGCGATTTGTCATCCTGCTGTTCGCCGCCATCCTCACCACGGGACGGCGAACGGTGACCAACCTGCTGCGGACCGTGCAGATGTGTGCCCCCGGTCATCCGTCGAGCTACCACCGGGTCCTTTCCCAGCGATGCTGGTCGAGTTGGCGATTGGCCCGGGCGCTGGCGAGATTCATTCTCGGCCACTGGGTACCCGAGGGCCCCGTGCGTCTGTGCGGAGACGACACGGTGGACGAGCACCGCGGGAAGCGGGTCTATGGGAAAGGCTGTCATCGCGATGCCGTTCGCTCGACGCATTCGTTCACCGCCTATCGCTGGGGGCACAAGTGGGTTGTCCTGGCCATCCCGGTGAAGTTCCCCTTTGCCACACGCTTGTGGGCCTTGCCGGTCCTGGTGGTCCTGTACCGTTCCAAGGAGTGGAACCAGCGGCATGGGCGCCGACACAAGACGCCTTCGGAACTGATGCGCCAATTGCTGGCCGTGTTCTTGCACTGGTTTCCCCTGCGAACATTCGTGTTTGCCGGCGATGGCGGCTTCGGGACGCACGAACTGGCTCGCCTGGCCCATCGCCACCGGACTCGCCTCACGCTGGTCAGCCGCTTCTATCCCGATGCGAATCTGTACGCCCCACCACCGGTGGCGAGGAGCAGACTGAAAGGGCGGCCGCGCAAGAAAGGCAGGAAGCTGGCCGCCCCGGCGGATGTCGTCAAACGATCGTCCCGGTCCCGCTTGACCGTGGCTTGGTACGGCGGCGGCACACGCCGCGTCGAAGTGGTGTCGTGCACCGGCCATTGGTACAAGAACGGCGAAGGCTTGGTACCCCTCCGCTGGGTCTTCGTCCACGACTGCACGGGCACGCATCGGGACGACTACTTCTTTACGACCGATCTGGCCATGACTCCCCGGATGATCATCGAGACGTTCACCGGCCGCTGGAACATCGAAACGACCTTTCAAGAGATGCGCGATTACCTGGGGTTGGAAACGACCCGTGGCCGGACGGAGAACACGGTGTTGCGGGCCGCGCCATGCCTGTTCGGGTTGTACTCTGTTGTCGCGTTGCTGTACGCCCAGCTTCCCGCACGCCGAGTCAACGGTGTGGCCATCCTGTGGCCAGGCAAAACCGAGCGGACGTTCTCCGATGCCATCACCGCCGTGCGGCGCTGGCTCTGGTCGGAATGGATTTTTGCAACCCCCCAGCATCACAAGGCCTTTTCAAAACTATCCCGGCCCATCAGGGCCGTGCTGCTGTACGCCCTCGCGCCCGCCGCGTAGACGCGGGAAAATGGCAAAAGTCGAGCTAAGGCCGGCAAAGCTGCTCGCGAAGATGGTTTTCATCGTGCTCAAGGTATTCATGCCTCAGCTCTCGGGTGACGGCGGAAATGGAAAAACCACGCGATACGGAACGCAGCCCGCCACCGGCGCTTCGGATGCTGAAACGGTGTACTCCGCAGGGCGGATGGCGTCAAACGGCCGCGCAGGCCTTGCGGGCCGCGTCGGTCAGATCGTCGGCCGACACCAGGCCGGGAATCGCCGCCTCGGCGATGATCTGCCGGGCCCGCTCCACGTTCGTGCCCTCCAGGCGAACGACCACCGGCACCTTGAACCCGACTTCCCGGGCCGCGGCCACCAGGGCCTCGGCGATCAGGTCGCACTTGGCGATCCCGCCGAAGATGTTCACCAGCACGCTTTTGACCTTCGGCTCGGCCAACAGGATACGAAACGCCTCGATCGCCCCTTCCTTGGTGACCGACCCGCCGACGTCCAGAAAGTTCGCCGGCGACCCGCCGTGCAGCTTGATCAGGTCCATCGTCGCCATCGCCAGACCGGCCCCGTTGACCACGCACCCGATGTGGCCGTCCAGCGCGATATACGTCAGCCCGG
>JAZDKM010000208.1:0-2726 GCA_043803085.1 Planctomycetota bacterium | reverse complement strand
CGCATTACCCTTTTCGAGGCCTGCTCGGCGTTCACTCGCGTTACGGCCTGCATGCTCGCCGAGTCGTCCAAGACGACCCTTTCCATCGAAGGCTCCGACGATTTCGTTACCTCCATCGCCGCTCCGATTGCTACCGGCTGGAGCGACCCCTTGCCGGGTGGGACTTTCACCCACTGAAGACGCACGCCTTTTCACGGCGCACTGAGAAACGCGGGCTAGCCACACCCGGTGCTACCGTCTCGAAGTTTCCGTCTTGAAACGGCGGGGCGGTTCGGTTATAGGTAGGCGTTAAGCGGGTTGTCCATCAAGTCAAGCGATAGTGCCGCCGTCGGCGCGCGGGTGGCGCATCCGGCCCGGCGGCAGCCCGCATGAAGGAGTACATGGGATGAGGCGTTCCACGTCCTGCAAGGCTTCGGGTCGATTTCTCGCCCCTGCGCGGCGAAGGACCGTCGTTCACCATCCGGCGGCGGCGGGTGGCATGCCCAAGCCGTGGACACGTAGTGTCCAGGGCGCGGGCATGTTGGGTCATGCGCGGGCGATGTTCCGTATGGTCCCGGTTACATGCCCACCCCTTGTAAGTCCGTCTTCCCTCGTGGCACGCGACATGGCCGCGCCCTTGACACGGCCTGTCAAGAGCTTGGCCATGCCACCCGGGCGCTTGGATCGGGCGAACGGTGGTTACTCGGAACTCCAGGCGAACGGTGTGGGAGGGAAGGCCATCACCCTATCTTCGTCCCCCGAGGGAAATCGTACGGAGGGGCATAGAAGACCGGCCCATGGTGACAGTGTTCACCGCGATGGGAGGAATGGAATGTTTCGAGAATGGGATGTGACAAAGCGATGGTTGTTGGCAGTGGGTTGTATCTCCTTGGGCTTGATGACCGTGGGGAAGGCGCTGGCCGCCCTTCCGGCTTTGCCGCGAGCGGTGAGTGAGGACATCGCCGCGGTGGAGACGCCGTCCTACGATGACGGCAAGGCCGAGAGTGCGGACGGCCGCATCAGCGAGTCCAGCGACGAGTATACGGGTGAGCGCCTCGTCGGGTGCGTCACGCCTCCGGCCTATGACTACACCATTACCCCGGGTCCCAGCTGGCAAACCACCCCAGAGAGAAGCTTCGCCGCCGGCGGCTGTCACGTCTATCGCATGTACCTGCAGGCCGCCCGCAGCTATGACTTCAGCCTCTGTGTCGATGACGGGGTAGGGGGCTGGACGGACACCATAGGCGACGGCGACGTGACCATGTATGATTCCGCCGGCGCGCAACGGTGGTACATCGACGGCGTCTATGACTGCGATTATTTCGACGCGACCACCCTGGGCACGGTTTATGAAGGCTGGTCCCCGCCCGCGGACGGATACTACTATCTAAAGGTTTCCGAGTACTTCAACGCTACCATGAGTTACGTCCTGGCCTATCGTCGGGCGTGCTCGGGCCCGGACTGCAACACCAATGGCGTCCCGGATGAATGCGAACCGCAGGACGACTGTCAGCCGAACGGCGTGCAGGATATCTGCGACATTGCCAACGGCACGAGCCAGGATTGCAACAACAGCGGAGCTCCAGACGAGTGCGACGTCGCCGCCGGCACCAGCGAGGACTGCGACGACAACGGCGTCCCCGACGAGTGCGAGCTGGGCGAGCACGATTGCAACACGAATGGCATACCGGATGACTGCGACCTGGCCGCCGGCAACGGTACGGACATGAACGCTAACGGCATCCCGGACGACTGCGAAGGCGATTCCTGCCCACCGGCCTGGACACCCGGGTTTCAGTCACCGGAGATGAACAGCACGGTCTACGCCCTCACCGTCTTCGACGACGGGACCGGGCCGGCGTTGTACGCGGGGGGCTTGTTCACCACGGCGGGGGGCGTGCCGGCCAACTACATTGCCAAGTGGGACGGCACGCAGTGGTCGGCCGTGGGCGGCGGGATGAACAACGAAGTCGACGCCCTCACCGTCTTCGACGACGGGACCGGGCCGGCGTTGTACGCGGGGGGCAATTTCACCACGGCGGGGGGCGTGACGGCTAACTACATCGCCAAGTGGAATGGCGTGCAGTGGTCGGCGCTGGGCAGCGGGATGAACTCCGGTGTCCGCGCCCTCACCGTCTTCGACGACGGGACCGGGCCGGCGTTGTACGCGGGGGGCTATTTCACCACGGCGGGGGGCGTGCCGGCCAACTTCATCGCCAAGTGGAACCCCGGCGCGCCGGGGCAGTGGTCGGCGCTGGGCAGCGGGATGGGCGGTACGGTCCCCTACGTCTACGCCCTCACGGTCTTCGACGACGGGACCGGTCCGGCGTTGTACGCGGGGGGCCGGTTCACCACGGCGGGGGGCGTGCCGGCCAACCGGATCGCCAAGTGGAATGGCACGCAGTGGTCGGCGCTGGGCAGCGGGATGAACAACGATGTCTGGGCCCTCACCGTTTTCGACGACGGGACCGGGGCGGCGTTGCACGCGGGGGGTCTTTTCGCCACGGCGGGGGGCGTGCCGGCCAACGGTATCGCCAAGTGGGATGGCACGCAGTGGTCGGCCCTGGGCAGCGGGATGGGGGGGGGTTACTACTCCTATTTCTGCGCCCTCACCGTCCTCGACGACGGGACCGGGCCGGCGTTGTAAGCGGGGGGCCCTTTCAACACGGTGCGGGGCGGGCCGGCCGACGCCATCGACAAGTGGGACGGTACGCAGTGGTCCGCCCTGGGCAGCGGCATGGACGAAG
>JAZDKM010000207.1:0-2639 GCA_043803085.1 Planctomycetota bacterium | reverse complement strand
CATCAGGAGCGGACGCGGTGGAAGCCTTGTATTGCAGTGCAGGAACCGTTTCGAGTAGCCTAGTGCGGTTGGTCAGAATTGGTGCGTCTTTCGTGATCCGAACCGCGCCCGTCAGGAAGCGGCCCTGCGGAGTTGAACACGGTTCGCTCCCTCACGGTCGCGGTTCGGATAAGATGCGATCAGCATGACCAACCACACTAGCGGCCGGCGGAGCGGGACTGGCGGGTCGTCGAGCGTTTGACAGCGCACGCGGCCGAGGTGTTGCCCCCAACCCCCAGGTGGAAAGAACCGCGTGAGGCGTAGAGTCATTGTGTGTTTGGGTCTGCTGTTGGCCTTGTGCGTGCTGCGGTGGCGCCATCGCCATGCTCTGTCTGGACAGCAGCATCGCGCGGCTCTCAGGCTTGGCCGAGTCCCACCGCATCCAAGTCATGCGGGCCAATCTGGTATCCACCGGCGTCCGCATCGAAGCGGATTTGCTCGCCTACTGTACGGGCCACCGCGACGATCAAATGCAGCGGCGGGACAGCCTCAACCGGTTTTTGCATGACCAGACGATGCTGTTGAAGATCGCCGCGGATCAGGGCAAACCCCTGGTGCGTAGTTGGGGCACCGATGCCTCGGCGCGATGGGCCATGACGGTCGATCTTCGGCGGCGAGCGGACCAGGCGGGGACCAGGCGGATCGTTTTGGCCTACGAGGCCTGCGGTTTTGGTTTTCGACTGCACGATGAGTTGACGGCGATGGTGTACCTGACGGAGATGGGCGACCTGAGCCGCTTTGCCAATCGTCAGCCGGTGGGTTCGTTCCTGGGCTTGGTGCCCAGCAGCTTCGAGACGGGCAAGGACGACGATCACAAGGGGCACATCACGCGTCAGGGACCAACGCGCGCGCGGAAGGTGCTGTGCCAGGCGGTTGGGTCTCGCCTGCGCTGCGTGGAGAGCGAGCGGCGGGCCTACGACCGGGTGGTGCAGCGCAATCCGAAGCACAAGAAGATCGCCGTGGTGGCCCGGATGCGGGTGTTGGCCGTCACGTTGTGGCATGAAGGCTTCGCGGCGCAGGAAGGGATGCGTACAGTCGCAGTGCCGGCATGAGCGAGCGCGGGAATGCGATGCGACCTGCCGATGGCAATGGCCGTTGGTGCTGATCGTTGCCGGGGAAGAGCTGCGGCAAGTTGATAGCCGTCGCGCCGATCGACTTCCCGCGGGATGGACGATGGACAAGAGGATGACAAGAACGTTGGATCCGTGCCTGATCATGAGGGACGAGACCGGTTGACCCTTGGGCATAACCCGACTGAAAGAATGATCCGTCCCTGGCGAAAAGATTAAATGATCTCCGCACGAGACCTGGCGAAAGACCGAATAGCAGGCTGCGCGTGATCAGCGTTTACGGAAACCATCTTGTCTGAGACTGAGCCCTTGACAGCTCGCAACATAGCAGGCGAAGCTTTGTGCCGCGAAGCGCAACCGAGAGAAACGGAAGGTGCCCTGGCAATTCAAGACGGAAGATGCCCGGATCAAGCTGAAGAAATTATATCCATCATTTGAGTAGCGACAGAGCACTGGCGTTCTCCATTCATCCGAACACCTTCTTCGCCGCTGCCGGCAGGTCGCCGAAGGCGTCCACCACGATAGCTCCGGCGTCGCGCAGGCGCTTGACCTTCTGTTCATGCGTCCCGCGGCCGCCCTCGATGATCGCCCCGGCGTGCGAGAAACGTGTTCCTTCCTTGGCCGCCGCCCCGCCGATGTACGCCACCAGCTTTTTTGTGAACACCCCGCGCTCGATCAGGTCGGCCACGCGCTCTTCCTGCGTCCCGCCGATCTCGCCGAACATGACCACGCCGTCGGTGTCGGGGTCGGCCTGAAAGAACTCGACGACGTCCGGCAACGGCGTACCGAGTACCGAGTCGCCGCCCACGTGGACCAAGGTGGACAGCCCCAAGCCCGCCTGCGACAGGTAATAGCCGGTCGAGGAGGTCATGCCGCCGCTGCGTGAGGCCACGCCGATGCGGCCGGGCTTGAACCACAGCCGGGCCGACTCCGCCCGCCCGCCGATCATGCCCAGCACGCCCCGCCCCACCGACAGCACGCCCAGGGTGTTCGGGCCCACGAACCGCGCGCCGGCCTGATCGGCCGCCCGGGCGATCTCCATTACGTCATAGATCGGCACGCGATCGGGCACCAGCACGAGCAGCTTGATGCCCGCCGCGATGGCTTCCAGGGCCGCTGATTTGACCAAGGCCGCCGGGACGAAGATCACCGAGATGTCGATCTGCCCGACCTTCTCCTGGGCCTCTTCGACGGTGTCAAAGACGGGCACGCCGAGCACGTCTTCGCCGCCCTTGCCGGGCGTGCACCCGGCCACCACCTGGGTGCCGAAATCCAGCATCAACTTCGTCCGGGCCATGCCCTCCCGCCCGGTGATGCCCTGCACGATGACCCATTTGCTTTCGTCAATCAGAATCGCCACGTTGAGATTCCGTTCCCAAAGTACATTCAGGGTCAATCCCATTCTTGTTGAATTCCCGAGCGGCCCCAGGGGGTTACGCAACCCGTTCCAGGCACCCCTTGCGGTGCGTTTGCAAGGCGGCACGCAGTCGGGGAAGCTGGCGGTAGCCCCACACCTTGCGTAGACGCGGC
>JAZDKM010000206.1:0-5107 GCA_043803085.1 Planctomycetota bacterium | reverse complement strand
CTACGATTTTCTGCTGGAACGCAACTACATGGTGGACGACGATACGGTGGAGTCCGAGTCCACTTACGCGCTGTGTTATAAGTGCCACCAACGCACGAGCATCCTGTCCGATCGGAGTTTCTCGGCCCATCGGCGGCACATCGTCGATGAGCGGGCGCCGTGCTCGGCCTGCCATGATCCGCACGGCATCGCGGCGACGCAGACATTCGGCTCGGACCATACGCATCTGATCAACTTCGACCTGGGGATCGTACGCCCCGAATCGACGACGCGGCAGGTGGTCTACCGGGACCTCGGATCGTTATCGGGGAGTTGTACGCTGGTTTGCCACGGGGTCGTGCATATCGAGCGCGAGTACGGTCCACTCGGAACGATGGTGCCTGCCCCGGAAACGCCGGCCGCGAAGCGGGTCCGGAGACGATAGCCGCCGGGATTCAACGCCAGCCTGCGCGAATCGGCCGACCTTCCTTACCGCGCAAGTTTGTCAGGGCGTGATCCCCACGGTAGCCTTGGAGCCTGCTGGCGGAGATGGCAGAGTAGGCTCCAGTGTAAGCCAAAGGAATTCTCGCAAACGAGAACCTGTTTTTCTCATAAATGAGATAGACTTTATGGACGTTCCCTGAGAGGCTACGGGCCGGTGGGATAGGAGAGCTTGCGGCCGGGGACAGGACTGGTACACCGATTGCCGTTTTACATAGGATGGATCACGCGTTGACGCAGACCTCCGTAGCTTCCTCTTCCTCCGCACTGATTTTGACTGGGAACCCAGTGCTTCGGGCGGTAGGCTCGCTCTGGTTCGCAGCCGTGCTGCTGCTGCTGCTGGTAGTGGGGATGGCTTGTGCCACGGTTTACGAATCCACCCATTCCACCGAACAAGCGCTAGCCGTCTTCTACAAATCGCGGTGGTTCGAGTGGCTTCTGGGGCTGGTTGCGGTCAACGTCCTGGCGGCAGTGATCATCCGCTACCCCTTCTCGAAGCGACAGATCGGTTTTGTGCTCACCCATGCCGGGATTCTGGTGACCCTAGGCGGCGCTTGCGTGACCGGACGGTGCGGGGTGGATGGGCGGATCGGATTCTTCGAGGGCGAGACCGTCGACACCCTGACCACTGGGGTAGACGCGCTGACCCTCGTGAAACGCAGCGACCGACAGCAGGCTTCCATCGAACTGACCGCCAGGGCCTTCGCAGGATTCCGCGGGGTGGAGCGGCCCTCCGCGCCGGTATTGAGCCTGGGGGACGTGACCGTCGAAGTGGAGCGGTTTCTCCCCGACAGCGAGTGGGCCCGACGGGTGGTGGACGACCTTCCCCGCAACCAACCGGCGGTGGAGGTGTCGTTGTCCGCGTCCGGCGAGGACCACCCGACGTGGCTCTTTGCCGGTAAGCCAGAGTCGG
Source organism: Planctomycetota bacterium (assembly GCA_043803085.1). Lineage (GTDB taxonomy): Bacteria > Planctomycetota > Phycisphaerae > UBA1845 > UBA1845 > JAAEQG01. The sequence continues at coordinate 3,714 of JAZDKM010000206.1, read as the reverse complement.
TAGGCGACATGGAAGCGGTCTACCGGACAGCGTCCACGGGCGACGAGTTGCGTGGCCTGCTTTCCCCGACGGCCGAAAGTGTGTCCGACTCGCCGGGGGTGATCAAGATCGAGTATGAAGGCTCGATCTTTGAGGTTCCGCTGGACCGGGGGCTGAAAGAGGCGGTGCCGTTGGGTGATACCGGGACCACGGCCCGCGTGTTGCGCTATCTGCCGCACGCGATCGTGGGAGACAACAAGCAACTCGTTAACGCCTCGGACCGGCCCGAGAATCCGGCCGTCGAGGTGGAGATCGCCGGGCCCTCCGGCGTCGAGAAGCGGCTGGCGTTCGCCAAGTTCCCCGACTTTCAGTCCATGCACGGCAAGACGCAACTCGAAGGGCTCAAGCTGACCTTCCTGGCGCCTTCGGAATCTTCGCCGGCCGTTGGGGTGGAGGTACTCCGAGGCCCAGAGGACGAGGTATATGTCCGTTTCCGGCCCCGTGGTGCGGAAGCGTCGGTACGAAAACTGGAGGTTGGCGTGCCCGCGGAGTCACCGTGGTCGGGGATGAAGTTCACCGTTTTGCGTTGCTTCGAGCATGCCCGCGTGGACTGGACGCTGGAGCCGGTGGAACCGGTCCGCCAGCAGCGCGAGCCGGCGTTGTTGCTGAAGTTGAGCAAGGCCGAACAGACCAGCGAGATGTGGGTACAGAAGCACGCTCCGCGACCGGTGACGGTGGATGGTGTGGCCTATGAGGCGACCTACGGCGACAAACAGGTCCCGCTCGGGTTCCAGCTCACATTGAACCGGTTCAACATCGGCTACTACCCCGGGGGCATGCGGCCACGGTCCTTCGAGAGCCACATCACGATCGCAGATCTTCCCACGGGTGGGATGCAAAGTCATGTGGTCAGCATGAACCATCCGGTCAAGCACGGGGGCTACTCGTTCTATCAATCGAGCTACAAGCAGGGCGGGGGGCGGACCGCCAGTTTCCTCAGCGTTTCGCGGGATCCCGGGCAGCCGATCGTGTTCGCAGGATATGTCACCATGCTGGTGGGGATGGTGGTGGTGTTGGGGATACGAGTCGCAGACCGGCGGGCCGTCGAGAAGATGAGAAACGATTAACTGCGAGTTATGAATTTCGGATTGCGGATTGCGGATTGAAAGATGAGGAGGAGGCCCGGCAGGGAACATGGACGCTGAGGAATTCAAGGGCCGCACAAAGCTGCCTGTCGGGCACGTTCTCGGGCGGACTTCGTTTCCAAAATGGGCATCGTAGAAGAAGAGTGCGATGAATCCATCTATCGGATGGAACTCCTGGTCGAGAGCGGCCGGATTCGCGCCGCTCTCTTGAGGAACCTGATGAAGGAAGCGGGAGAGATCCTCGCGCTAGTGGTGGCCTCGATCAGGACCGCTCGCGGCCGGAAGTGATCCAATCGCAACAGGAGTTGGTGAGGCGATGTCTTCAATCCGCAATCCGAAATCCGCAATCCGCAATTGCACGAGGGATAGTAGATGTTTCACCTCCTAGCGACTGTCGGCGTTCTGTTTTCACTGGCCATGCCGGAGCTATCGTTGCCGGCAACACTGGACCTGGGCCCGATCCGCGCCTTGCCGGCGCAGCACGACGGGCGATGGCCGCCGTTGGACACCGTGGCTCGGGATACCGTCGAAGAGGTGACCGGCGAGGCCTTCTATCAGAGGCATGATCCGGTGCTGCTGTTGCTGGCCTGGACGTTCGATCCGGCCGCCTGGGAGCAGCAGCCGTTAATCACGATCAAGAACGCCGAATTGCGGAGGGAGCTCGAACTCTCGCCCACGCAGACGGTGTACTCCTATGCTGAATTGGTCCGCCATCAGCGGCTGCTCACGCTGATCGACGAATTCGCCGAGAGAGAAGAAGACCACAAGCCCGACCCGCTTGAATCCAAGGTCTCGGATATTCACGAGAAGCTGGTGGTGCTCCAACGCGTGCTCGGCGGCCAGACCGTCCGGCTGATCCCGGACGGCGAGAAGGCCGACGGCGCGTGGCGCGTGATACCGGCCACAGCGCGGGATGCGTCGGCCGACCTCGAACCCGTGCGATCGGCCTGGGCGGCTTTGCAGGATGCGTTTCGGGCCGACGACGCTGCGGCGTTCGCTTCGGCGACGGAGCGGCTGAGCGCCGCGCTGACCGCCTTGCCCGCGGCATATCGGCCGGATCCAAAGTTGGTCGCGACCGAGTTGCGTTACAACCGTCTCCGGCCGTTCCGGACGGCCTGGATGGTCATGGTGGTCGGGGCCGTGCTCGCCGCGCTGGCTGTGGCTGTGCGGCGGAAGTGGTTCGACGTTCTCGCGGTGGTCGGCATGCTGGCGGGCTGGGTGCTGCTCAGTTACGGCCTCTCGCTGCGGTGGCAGATCGCGGGGCGGATTCCCGCCGCCAACATGTTCGAGTCCCTCTTATTCCTCAGTTGGGGCATGGGCGCGTTCGCCATTCTTTCCATGCTGGTAATGCGGCAGCACAGCGCCCCGTTGCTGGCTTCGGTGATGGGCGCGCTGGCGCTCTTTCTGGCCGACGTGCTCCCGCTGGACCACTACGTCCGCCCCATCGTGCCGGTGTTGATGGACACGGTCTGGATGTCCATCCACGTGCCGGTGATCATGGTCTCTTATTCCGTCCTGGCGATCGCGATGCTGGTGGCGCACGCGCAGTTGGCGGTAATGGCGGTGGTGCCGAACCGGCGGGCGTGGATCGCGGCCATCGACGGCTTTCACTACTGGTGCATACACGTCGGCTCGATCCTGCTGTTGGCGGGGATTGTGACCGGCAGCATGTGGGCGGCTTCGTCGTGGGGGCGCTACTGGGGCTGGGACCCCAAGGAGGTGTGGTCGTTGATCGCTTTCTTGGGGTACCTGACCATTTTGCACGTGCGGGTCGGCCGCGAGCGTGTGGGCTGGTGGGGCTACCTGATCGGCGCGCTGCTTATCCTGGGACTGTTTGTGATCGTAGTCCTGAAGCTGGCCCCGCTGACGCCGACGAAGGCCCTGGCCTTTGCCGGAACGGCGGCGGCGTTGGTGTTGTTCGTGACCGCCCGCAGCCGGCTGGCCACCGCATTGAAAAGCGTGCTGTGTTTCTGGCTCATCATCATGACCTACGTGGGGGTGAACTACGTCCTTGGTATTGGACTGCACAGCTACGGGTTCGGCACCGGGGCGGTGGCCCGGTACATGTTTCTCACCGGCGCGATCGACCTGGGCGTGGTGCTTCTACTGTGTGCTCTCTATCTGATCCGGCGACCGACCGACTCGGCTCTGCCGGCGGCCATGGCGGTAGCGTAGTCCGCATAATTCGAATCTTCCGCACCGGCGACGAGATGGGAAGTGCGCATCAGGAGCGGACGCGGTGGAAGCCTTGTATTGCAGTGCAGGAACCGTTTCGAGTAGCCTAGTGCGGTTGGTCAGAATTGGTGCGTCTTTCGTGATCCGAACCGCGCCCGTCAGGAAGCGGCCCTGCGGAGTTGAACACTGTTCGCTCCCTCACGGTCGCGGTTCTGATAAGATGCGATCAGCATGACCAACCACACTAGAGCCCCTGCACCATGCGGATAAAGGCCTCGCCTCGGGCTTCGTAGTTGACAAACTGGTCGTAACTCGGGCAACCGGGCGAGAACAGCACCACGTCTCCGCTCCCCGCCCGCCGGCGGGCCTCCGTAACTGCCTCGTCGAGCGTCGTCACCGCCGTTCCGTCGAGCAC
>JAZDKM010000205.1:0-6443 GCA_043803085.1 Planctomycetota bacterium | reverse complement strand
ATGTCCAAGCCCACCACGACGCCCCTGCCGGTCCTGCTCCTGCTGCTGGACTACTGGCCACTGCGGCGGCTGAACAAGCGCGCCGTCCTGGAAAAAGTCCCGTTCCTGATCATCGCCGGTCTCTCGGCGGTCATTACCTTCATTTCGCAGAGCCGCACCGCCTCGACGATCAGCCCCACCGAATATCCACCGTGGCGCGTCCCGCTGACCCTATGCCACAACATCATCTTCTACCTCTACAAGATCGTCTGGCCGACCCGGCTGTCGTCGCACTACCCCGTCCCGGACCCGCTGGCGTTGTCCGACCCGCTGGTTCTGGCAGGCGTCATCGGCACGTGCGTGCTCATCCCGGCCTTGCTGATCTCGTGGCGCTGGACCCGGGCCTTGCTGGTGGGCTGGCTGTTTTTCTTTGTGGCCATCTTTCCGACGATGGGAGTGATCGGGTTCACCAACGTCATCGCCTCGGACAAGTTTGCGTATTTGCCTTCGCTGGGCCTGCTGATGTCGCTGGCGTGGTTGCTAAACCGGGTGTGGCAGGACCCACCCGGGTCTGCCCGCCCGTCGCGGTACGGGATCGGCGTGGTCGCCGCCGTGCTGGTGTTGGCCGGCGCGGAAGCCTTCGGTACGCGGCGCCACCTGGGACACTGGAAGGACACGGACACATTCTGGCGGTACATGCTGTCTCTGACCCCGCGCGCCTCCACCCTCCATGATGGCTACGGAACCTACCTGGTGGATGCGGGCCGGATTGACGAAGCCATCCCCCATTTACAGGAAGCTCTGGAGGCGGATCCCGAAAACCACACCGTACACAACAATATGGGCGCCGCCTTGGCCCTGCAAGGCAAGATCGACCAGGCCATCGAGCATCACGTTATAGCCCTGGCCATCAAGCCGGACTATGCCAATGCCCACGCCAGCCTGGGCTACGCCCTCAAGCAGAAGGGCAAAATCGACGAGGCTGTGGAGCACTTCACGGTTGCCTTGAAGCTCGCCCCCGAGGTGCCCGAAACCTGCTACGGCCTGGCGTGGGTGCTGTTTGAAGAAGGCCAGGCGGAGCAGGCTCTCCAACTGCTCGACGAGGCTTTGCGTCTCAAACCACGCTGGGCCACCGCCCACAACAGTTACGGCAAGGTTTTGGCTTCCCTGGGACGCCTCGACGATGCCATTGACCGCTTCACTCAGGCCGCAGCGCTCGAACCGGACTGGGCCGAGCCTCATAAACAACTGGGGACGGCGCTGGCTTTGCAGGGTGCCACCGACCAGGCCATCGCGGAGTTCACCGCAGCCTTGCGCTTGGACCCGAATCTGGCCGATGTGCACTACAACCTGGCCCACGCCCTGCTGGGCCAGGGCAAGGTGGACGAAGCCGTTCCGCACTACCGCGAGGCCGTGCGCCTCGACCCCGACGACCCTGATATGCGCTACCGGCTGGCGAATGCCTTGCTCAGCCGGGGTCAAACTGCCGACGCGGCGGTGCAGTTTAGCGAGGCGCTGCGCATCAAGCCGGAGTGGGCGGAGGTGCATAGCGATTTGGGCGTGATGTTGGCGCGAATGGGCCGGCTCGACGAAGCCGTCGCGCACTTCAACGAAGCCCTTCGGCTCAACCCCGACCGGCCGGAGGCCCATCTTAATCTCGCTCTGGCCTTGGAGCGCCAGGGCAAGCCCGAAGATGCCCTGCGTGAATACGGCGAGAACCTGCGTTTCCGTCCGCAAGACGCCGACGCGCACGTCCGCCTGGGCGAGTTCCTCACCCGGCAGAACCGAGTGGAGGAGGCCGTCCAGGCTTACCGCGAAGCCCTATGCATCGATCCGAACCATGCCCAGGCCCGGAAGCTGTTGGACGAGGCGCTGTCTGGGCCGAATGGCTCAAGCCATCGCTAAGGCAGAAGTGTAGGGATGCCTGCGCATAGTATCGGCCGAATTGGCCGAACCGGAGAGTGGCACCACGGCAGTTTTCTCAGCGTGATGGGGCGGTCTCGTACAACCCCAGGGTGTCTACCGTGACGGATGCTTCGGGAGGCTGCCAACTCAGGTCACCGTCATTGCGGCAGCGAATCCGGATATCGTATTCTACAGAAACGATTCCCTCCCCGCAGTGTGTATCGTTGGGTCAGCGAGGGCCTTGCGCCGGATCGACGGAGGGCGCCTGGGGACGACCCTCCAACTCCCGCAGCAGCGCTGCCGCGCCGGGGTCATTGGGACTGAGACGGCTGGCCTCCCGGGCGTGCTCGAGGGCCTCGGGCAGTTGCCCTTGACGCAGCAGGGCCCGGGCCAACCTGAGGCGGGCTGCCAGGAGGGTCGGTCTGCAGCGCACCGCCTCGTGGTACGCGTCGATCGCCGCGGCCGGTCCATAGCGCTGTTCCAGGCTTGATCCCAGGTTCATTTGGAAAACCGCGTTGTTTGGCGCGGCGGCAACGGCACGGCGCAGATAGTCGAGCGCCTCCTCGCCCCGGCCCAGCAGCCCCGAAGCCAGGCCGAGACCTTCCAAGGTGTAAGCATGATCGGGCTTGTGTTGCAGGGCCCGTTGGAAGTGCGTCAGGGCAAGTTGGACGGCTTCCTTGCGGCCGCGGCCCTCGACGAGGACGTACTCCCCGCGTTCGTAGTTGGCGATCCAAGAGTTCGGGTTGTGCCGCAGCGTGTCCGCGCACAGCGTGCCGGTGTTCTGGAAAACCTGGGCCCGCTGCCCGGCCAGAAACCAGCAGGCCCCGAGTAAGCCGACACCCAGGGCACGCCCGCCGAGCCTGGTCCGGCCGGTTACCGGATCGATGCCGGCGATGTCCGAGCGCTCCAGACCGTAAGTCGCCCCGTGTACGCACAGACCGATCAAACCGACGAGCGCCAAATACTGGAAATGATCGGCCACGAAGGAGAACTGCTGGTAGTAGATGTCGAAGAATCCTAACACGGGGACCAGAGCCAGAAGATAAGCGCCCAAACCGAAGAGCACGGGGCGCCCCCACGTGTGGCGCCTGATGATCAACAGGAGCAAGACCAAGGCCAGAAGAGCATGCGGCACGTACGAGAATGCGGCCCGCGGATCCGCGCTCCAACGCGGATAGAAGAACATCAGCCTCACGGGCAGGAAGCACTTCCCCGCATAGAAGGCGACAATCCAGCCGGCGCGCGCGAACCGCTCCGCAAAGCTCGCGGTAAACTCTGCGCCGGACGCCCCCGTATGGTGCCGCTCGTACCAGACCGTTAGGGCCGCCATGCCACCGGCCAGAACGAAGAACGGGAGGCTGGCGACCACCGTCCGCCAGCGCCAGACGTCGCGCCGCCACCACCAGTAGAGCAGCAGTACGAGCGGTAAGACCACCGTGGAGGTCTTCGTCAGCAGGGCAGCGGCGAAAAGTACCAGCGCAATTCCGTAACACGACCAGCGGCACCAGTCCGTAAACTGGAGCAGCGCCGCAAACGACAGAAAGTAGAACAGGCCGGATAAGACGTTCTTGCGCTCGTAGATCCACGCCACCGACTCGACGTTCACCGGGTGCAGGGCAAAAAGCATCGCCGCCAGCGCCGCCCCGTGGGCGCCAATTCGGCGCAAAAGCCACCAGATCAACAACGCGTTCGCGGTATGCAGCATGAGGTTGACCAGATGGTATCCGCAGGGGTTCAGCCCCCAGATGCGCCGCTCCAGCCAGAACGACGTATACAGCAGCGGCTGATACTGCTCGCTTTCGGTGGAGAACCAAATGCGGCGTAGGCCGTCGGGGGCGGTCAGTCGGGGGTTCTGGGTGATCACGGAGTCGTCGCTGATGAGGAAGTCGCCGCGGAGCGCCGGCAAGTAGGCCGCGAAGGTCAGCAGGACGATTCCACCCACGATCGGCCAGGAAGCGGCGAGCTTGGCAAGGCCCACGCCGTCGCCGGAGGTCTGCGAGGCCGCACGCGGCTCAATCGCTTGCGGATCATCTACGAGCATCATGGCACTCACCTCTCGTTGCTCAACTCGCTTGGACGGGTGGAGGATGCACCCACCCGGTTTCCTTAGCGGTCACATATTACCGTCCTTCTTATGGTTGCTGTGGCGGTCGGTGCTCCAGCGACCGGAGCCGTGCGCGAAAACCCTCCAGCGTCTGCCCGTGCACGACCATCATTTCCTGGTCGGCCCGATCACGCGCTAACGCGCAGGCTTGTTCTAAAGCGGCAATGGCCTGCGCCCCGTCGCCCACGCGGTAGTAGGCAGTTCCCAGATTATGCCACAGATAATCGTCATCCGCCCGGTGGCGGACGAGTGTCTTGTAGATCTCAAGAGCGCCGCTGGCATCGCCAATAAAGAGCAGCTTCGCTGCGAGCGCCGACCACGTATCCCAGTCGTCCGGACTCTTCTCCAGTACGCGTCGATAGCATTCGATGGCTCTCCTTACGAGAGCATGCCCGACCTCGCGATCGCGAAGCGGGCGAAATCTCAGCTTCGGAAACCTCTGCCGAGCCCGCTCGACGCCCTGCGGAAAGAAGCCCAGAAGATAGTAGTCGTCACCTACGTCCGCGACAAAGACCGGACGCTCTGTCTTCTGTGCCAGCGTAAGGTACCCAAGCAAGTTGTGATTCGTTACATGGACCAGACTATGGACGTTATCAAGGGGCCAGATATCTACACCGGACTGCCGCACATAGTCGGGCGTTGCCCTCTTGTCGTGCGCCATCAAACGCGGCCCCCTTGGGAACTCGGAATAGGCCACATGTGCGTCAGTCAGGCCCCGACCTCGATGAGGCCGACTCGCCGGCAGACCAACAGAGCACTCCTCACGGTTTCGGGCACCGTCCGACCTACTGGGATTTCATTCCCCTAACCGATTATCGTCAGCCTCTTGCGCCGCAAACAGCGCCCCACTGAGAGGAAAACAAGACTATCGGATCAGGGCGGGCTGGGCAAGGTGTCCTTTTCCGGGGTGCGACGGGGGAGATCCTGACCTTCGCCTTGGCAGCCCCCCTCCGTGCCAAGCCGGCTTGGAGCCAGTCACGCCGTTGGCTAGAATCCCCGCATGAGCCAGGCTGGCCGCAGGCCGAAGCCGAACACCGCGAAACCGGGATCTGGACCGTCGGACACCGCGGACGCGCCCCATAAGCACCGTACCCTCTCTCCTGTCGCTCCGCTAGCGGTCCTGATCGTGATTGTGGCGGCCTTGGTAGCTGCGGCGCATTGGCCGGCGCTGTCCGCCAAGGCTTTCGCCTTTGACGACAGCCAATACCTCACCGAGAACCCGTTGGTGCAGAACCCGAGCTGGTCTGCGGCTTGGCGTTTCCTCCGCGAGGTCCTCGAACCTTCCACCGTGAACGGGTATTACCAGCCACTGTCCATGATCTCGCTGATGCTCGACCACGCCCTGGGCGGCCGAGCAGACTACCTGCGCCCGTTTCATCAGACCAGCCTGATCCTGCACGTCGTGAACACAACCCTCGTGATCGGGCTGTTGTACCTGTTGTTTCGCCAACCTTGGGTAGCAGCCGTGATCGGCCTGCTTTTCGGGCTCCACCCCCTCACGGTAGAGCCGGTGGTCTGGGTGGGCGAGCGGAAGACGGTGTTGGCCACCTGTTTCGCGCTGGGGTTGTTGATCGCCTATGCGGTTTACGCCCGCCGGCTGCAGTGGAGGTTCTATGGAGCGTGCCTGGTGCTGTTCGCGCTCGCCTTGATGTCTAAACCTACGACGATCCTGCTACCCGGGCTGCTGTTGCTGTTGGACTATTGGCCCTTGCGGCGACTGAGCCGGCGCTCCGTATTGGAGAAAGTGCCGTTCCTGGTGTTGATGGTTATCTCGGCCGTCATTACCGTCGTTTCGCAGAGTCGTACCGCCACCACCACCATGCCCGACGAGTATCCGCCGTTCCGTATCCCGTTGATGCTTTGCCACAACATTGTTTTCTATCTCTACAAGATCGTCTGGCCGGTAAACCTCACTTCGCACTATCCGATCCCGGACCCCCTGGCCCTCTCCGACGGGATGGTGTTGGCTGGTGTCATCGGGACCTGCATCCTGATCCCGGCTTTGCTGATTTCCTGGCGTTGGACGCGGGCCCTGCTGGTCGGCTGGTTGTGTTTCTTCGTGGCGATCTTCCCCACGATGGGCGTGATCGGATTCACCAACGTGATCGCCTCGGACAAATTCGCGTATCTACCCTCGGTAGGCCTGATGCTCACCCTGGCCTGGTATCTCTCGCGCCTCTGGGACCGTAGGTCGGGCTCCGCTCGACGCTCCAGTCTGTTCCGTCGGGCGGAGCCCGACCTACGGCGTGTCGTCTTGGTGCTGGTCGGGGCGGGTTTGGCTTTGGCGGAGGCCCGGGCGACGCGGCACCACTTGGCGCATTGGCGCGACACGGAAACCTTGTTCGCTTCCATGATCGCGCATGCCCCCCGGGCCGCTTCATTGCATTGGGGCCAGGGTTACTTCCTCTTCGACCAGGGTCGCTATGACGAAGCGGTCGCGGAGTACTCCAAGGCC
>JAZDKM010000204.1:0-2489 GCA_043803085.1 Planctomycetota bacterium | reverse complement strand
GCCCACTTGGCAGCGATGCTCCCGCCGGTCGCCGTCCACACCGGATCAGTGGCGATGTCGCAGGTAACCGTGGTCGTGCCCGCGAGGGTCAGGTCAACGGACTTGCCGCCCGTCTCATAGCCGGGCGCGCCCTGGTTGGCGTGCTCGCCCGAGACGCCGGCGTAGGTCGTGCTCGCGGTCGAGAGGTCGGAGCCCGTGGGGTAGAGCGCGCACTTGAACGTCCCCGATGCGATGGGGACCGTCCCATCGAGCAGGTTCGTGATTGCGGCGGTGGTGAAAATCCAAGGACCGGCAGCTATAGCACACCATCCTTTCTGCTACCATTGGCAGCACCATGAAGAGTTGCAGCGTTGAGGGTTGCGCAAAGCCATCGCGGCGCAACCGAATGTGCGTTATGCACGCGAGTCGATGGGAGCGATACGGCGATCTCACGCGGGGTCGCATGACCAAACGCCCGGCCGAAGAACGGTTCTGGCCGAAGGTTGACAAGACCGACTCGTGTTGGCTGTGGATCGGCGCTATGAACCTCCAGGGCTACGGAAACTTCTGGATCGGACCGACGGAAACCGAGGGCTATGTGGGCGCCCATCGGTTCGCCTACACGCACTTTGTCGGACCAGTTCCCGAAGGAATGGACCTTGACCACCTCTGCCGGAACCGGGCGTGCGTGAACCCTGCCCACCTTGAACCCGTCACGCGGCGCGTGAACCTGCGCCGTGGCATTCGGGCTGGTGGACAACATCCCTGGCGTTAGTCCCCAGGGGCCGGCTGCCACGATCGTTACTCCTTCTATGCTTGGACGATCTCGGCGACCATGCCGCGAGCATCACGCTTGACGGATTGGACGACGAACGAGCCGTCATCGAGGTACTGCCGGATGCGGGCGATCCGTCCCGTGTTGTCGCGTTCCACGACCGACCGCATGGGACGCGGGCCGGGTTCACCCTGCGGGCCGGGTTCACCCCGCGGGCCGGGTTCACCCTGCGAGCCAAGGGCGCCGTTCTGCCCCGGTTCGCCCTGCGGGCCGGGTTCACCCTGCGGGCCGGGCGGACCTTCGGGGCCGATGGGACCGATCTCGCCCTTCTCGGGCGGCAACTCCTCGCGGGCGATCAGCGCAGCGACCAGCTCGCTGGGCTTGGTCATGCGATCAGCTCCTCATGCGCCCCGATGATGCGGCCCGTGTCAGGGTTGCGGTCGATGATGGACCGAACAAGACGATCACCGCGGTTCTCGACCGTGACATTGACGGGGGATGGCCGGGGATCAGAGAGGGCCGTGAGGGCAACAGTCGTGAGCGCCCGCATGTTGGCATCGTCGGCATTCGGCGCGGCCATGATCGGCTCGGGCATCGGGACAGCGCCCGGCGCATTGTTGTTTGGGGTTTCGAGCAGCCCGCCAGCCGCGCCGCCAAACGGGGCCATGTCCTCATAGCCGCGTGTCTCGTCGACCGTCTGCCACTTGTCCGTGAGCGCGTAGTGATAGATCTCGGCCTGGGTCTTGGGGTCGCCGCGCAGCAGGCCCTTCGTGTTGAACTTGAGGTAGTGGCGCGGCGGGACGAGCGGGCGGTAGGCCGTCTCAATCAGCGTCACGAGCGGGCGGATCGTGTGCTTTTCGAACGCGAGCGCCTGCGAGACCGACGAGGCGTTGGAGGTCGCGCCCTCGCGCACCATCCCGGCGAGGGCCGGCGGCACGCGGAAGATGCGGAAGATGCGCTCGTCGTCGTACTGGCGCGTCTGGAGGAACTGCGCCTGTTCGGGCGTGACGGACAGTTGCTTCCATGTCGCGCCGCCGGTCAGAAGCCCCGGCCGGTGGGCGTTCTTGGAGCCCGAGTACCGCAGCTCGAACTTGTCTACCAGTTCCTTGGCCTGGGCCTCGTCGAGATCCACGCCCACCGGCATCTCGATCACGCCGCCGAGCGTCGTCCCGTTGCCCAGGAAACGGGCTCCGTATTCCTCGGCAGCGATCGCGGAGCTGAACGTCTGCCGTTCGGCTTCCAGCGGCGCCAGCCCGCGCAATTCACCGGGCAGCCGCAGGAGCGGGACATGGATGATATTCGTCCAGTCCCATTCCACGTTATCGACACGGTAGATCGGGGCCCCGTCCCGTCCCCGGCGGATGTCCACCTTCCGCGGGTCGAGCACCCGGACCTCAGCCGGGTTGTAGATGTCCGGGTCGGCGAAGGTGAAGCTATTCCCATCGATCAGGAGCGAGCTGGCGACCTGCTGGAGGTGCACCACAAGCGTGGTGGACGGGTCGCGCGGGATCGGCTGGCTGAGCCATTCGGCTGGTTCAGGCGACTCCCCTTCGGGCCCGAAGTCGTGCAGCGGCAGGGTCGAGACGGCATCTACGATGAACCGGATGCAGGCGAATACCGCCGACAGGCCGAGCATGGAGTCGCGGGTGACGGCCTTTCCCGCCCACGTACCGCCCCGGTCCCAATCACCATCCGAGCCCCAGACCTGTTGATAGGTCGTGGCGCGGGACTCCAT
>JAZDKM010000203.1:0-12998 GCA_043803085.1 Planctomycetota bacterium | reverse complement strand
AGCGCTTGCAGGCCATCGGTCACGGTCCGGTGCAACGTCGTCACCGCCGCGCCGGGCAGACGCCGCCGGGCTTGGCAGTAGGCGCTGGGATCCGGGGAGGGCAGGTCGGTCGCGCCACCCGCCGCGCGTTGGGTCAGCAGCGCCGCCACCGCCGCCCGCAGGGTCTTCTCTGCGCTGAGCACCTGGAGCAGGAAGGTGAGCAGCGTGGTGGCCGGGGACCAGAACGATCGTCGCCAGGCGTATCCGGCCTGCCGGCAGTGGGCCTCGATCTTCTCGCGCGACAGGACCTCCTGGACCGCGGGTTCGAGCAACAGACGGTGGTTGAGTTGACGCTTCCAAGGGGCTATGCTTGCCATCCGTGGCCTCCGGTTGATGACGTTGTCTTGACAAGAACATCATCGCAGGAGGTCACACTTCGCGCAAGCTTGTTAAGTCATTGCAGTAAAAGGACTTACGAACAGGGGTGCGTTAGCTTCATGCCATTCGGGACAGTCACCTATTCTTGGTTCTCCTTGAGCCGTCTCTTCGCTCCTTCTGATGGCGTCTTTCGTTTCCTGGGCCGGCCCACCGGCAACGGGCGCAGCGCCGCCCCCGTCGTCGGTCCGGCTAACCCCTCGTCGAGTAGCAAGGTAGATCGGGCTTCAGCCAAGAGAAAGGAAGTGGTCCGCGAGCGCGGACCCTACGGTGGGTGCGCGAGCAAGGAAGGGCGGGCTCTGCCCGCCGGAGCAGAGTGTCGGGCGGAGCCCGACCTACGAGGCGGTAGGGTGCGCGCCCGCGCACCATGCCAGACCTATGGTCCGCGAAAAGCGGGTCAGAACCAATCAAACGCAACCTCGATCGGTTCCCGCCCGACTTCATGTTCCAACTGACCAAGACTGAGTACGAGGACTTGAAGTCACAGATCGTGATTCCAAGTTGGGGCGGTGCACGCCGGGGAACGCCTTACGCCTTCACCGAGCAAGGCGTGGCCATGCTGTCCAGCGTGCTCAAGAGCGGGCGGGCCGTCCGGGTCAATATCGAGATCATGCGCGCCTTCGTCCGACTACGGCGGGTGCTCGCCACCCATGCGGAATTGGCCTGGCGGCTGGACGAGTTGGAGGCGCGGGTCGGCCGTCACGATGAGCAATTCGTCGCCGTGATCCAGGCGATCCGCAAGCTGATGGAACCTCCGCCCGAGCCGAAGCGCCGGCGGATCGGCTTCGCCACAGAGGCCGATCGGTAGGCGGCGTTAAGCATGCCGCCGGACCCGTCCCCCTGTGCTGAGCACGAGGCGGCGCGGCAGAAGGAGCAAAGAGGGGGGGGCGAGAAGGGGCGGGTGGCCCGGGAAGGTTCGTGCCGAACAGTATTAGTGATGTCCCCTCTTGATTCCTAGGCGGGGACTACCTGATCGGCTAACATGCCAAGAAGGATACTGCCGAAAAAAGCTCTTGACCCCTTTTTCCGGAGTGTACCAGGATGCGCAAGCCCGTCATTCTCATCACCGGTGCGAACGGCGAAATCGGCCACGGACTCATCGAGCACTTCAGCGGCCGCGGCGAGCACGGCGTAGTTGCCCTCGATCTCAAACCGCTCGACGAGAGCCTGCGCTCCCACTGCGTCGCGGCCATCGAGGGCGACATCCTCGACGAAAACCTGCTCGCCCGGCTGATCAGCGAATACGAAATCCACGCCATCCACCATCTGGCCGCCTTGCTGAGCACGCGCGCCGAGTACACGCCCGACACCGCCCATAAGGTCAACGTCAACGGCACCCTCAACCTGCTGCAACTGGCCCACGAGCAGGCCCGCTGGCACGGGCACCGGGTCAAGTTTCTGTTCCCGAGCTCCATCGCGGTGTACGGCCTGCCCGACCTGAGGACCAAGGCGCAAGCCGACGCCGTCCGCGAGACCGAATGGACCCTGCCCACGACCATGTACGGGTGCAACAAGCTATATTGCGAGCAGATCGGACGGTATTACACCCTGCACTACCGGCAACTCGCCGCCAACGGCGTCCCGAGCGGCGTCGATTTCCGGGCCATTCGCTTTCCGGGTTTGATCAGCGCCGTCACCACACCCGCCGGGGGAACCAGCGATTTCGCCCCGGAGATGATCCACGCTGCGGCGCAGGGCAAACCCTACGCGTGCTTCGTGGCCCGGGACGCCCGGATTCCGTTCATGGCCATGCCGGACGCGATCAAGGCGCTGACCACCCTGACCGCCACACCCGCCGAACGGCTCACCCAGCGGGTGTACAACATCACCGCGTTCAGCCTGAGCGCGGGTGAGATTCGCGATCGCGTTTTACGGGCGTTCCCCAGCGCGAAGATCACTTTCGACCCTGACCCGCCGCGTGCGGCGATTGTGGACAGTTGGCCGGCGGAGGTGGACGACAGCCCCGCCCGCCGGGATTGGGGGTGGTGCCCCGATTACCACGCCGACCGCGCCTTCAACGAGTACCTCGTCCCCCGGATCAAGCAGTATTACCGCGACATGAAAGCCTGAAGCGCCTCCGCCGCCGTTTCATGACCGACGGGGGTCCAGTGGTCATTGTAGGTGAAGTAGACTTGCCGGCCCTCGGCCGCCGCAGTGCGCAGCGGCTGCGTCAAGCTGATGAAGGCGATGCCCTGGTTACGGCACCACGACGATCAGCAGTGCCAGCAGTTCTTGTACGGCGTTCAGCCTCATCGCGTGCGCGTTCCGTACCCAGAGGGTTTGGAGCTCCTGGCCATCAGGGGGCCGGCATCATAACTGGAACTGGGCCGACGTTGCTCGTTGCGACCGCGATATTATCCCCCCTACCGTCAATGTAACAGAACATATCTTATAGGACGTTATATCGTGCGTATGTTCTCCCCCTCAGGACACGGTTCGTTACCTCGAGTTTCAGCCAGGTCCAGGCATGGTCCGCGAGCGCGTACGCACCTCATTTTGCCCGAGGCTTCGTTGCTGCGCACGAAGCTCATGCGCCGCCAGCGCCAAACCGGCGTGTTCGACCGGGAGGGCGAGGCTCTTGCGGGAGGGCGAGGCTCCTGCCGAGCCCAAACCCATGGGCGGACTAGCACCAAGGCTCGCCGGGAGGCTCGCCCTCCCACAGCCATGCGCCCGCCGGACGGTTGTTGACAGAGCACTTGCCCAGGCGGTTCTAACCCGAAAATACCGGCCGACCATCTCATGAGGTCGGTTGAGGTCGGGGCCGCCGATCTTTGACCAGCGAACCGACGACCATGGCCAAGAGCACCAGATTACGTCCGGCGCGCGTCAGCGTGTACAGGTCGCGCTCCTTCGGCCCCATTAGACCCGCCAAGCGAAGCTTGTCGATGTGATGATACAAGGGTCCGACCTGCAAACCCGTCGCCTTCTGAAGGCCCCGGTAGGTGGCCGGCGCCTCCAGCAGATAAGCCATGATCTTCAACCGGTGGGCATTCCCGGCGGCCGCTAGGGCTGCCGCCACCCTTGGCCACTCCACGCCACGGCCCAGCCGCCGGCCGGCCGCCGCCACGATCACATCCCCGTTGGCGGCGGCCACTTCGCCCTCGAGGATGTACTCCTTGTGCCCGGCGGCCACGTCGCGTTCCCGGCCCACCGCTTCGACGACGCAGACTCCAACACCCAAACCGACCCCCCCACCGGCGCTCGGGCGGCGGGCGATCAGCGTGATGAGGCCCGAGGTGCCCATGCGTCGGCCCTTTCTCTTCCCCGATTTGTCCCCCCTTCTTGGCGTTTGACCTCGTCGTGCCCCCCATACCGCGCGCCCTTGCGCCCCCCCTACCTGGCGCCCTTGGCGCCGGGAGCGCCCCCCTGTCGGTTTACGTGTTCGGTCGCTGCGTGCCGGCGTTTTCATGTTTGGCCTCCTATGAAAGCGCGCCTCATCTCTCCGGTATCTTACCATAAAATATTATAATAGTCTAGTATAAAATTAGAATAATAATATTCTAGTATAAAAGTACCCCCCATTAGGCGCCCACCCTCCGTGAGCCTAAAGCGGTGAGGCCCCTGCCCCGCATTTCGCACCACGGCGAGCCGCCGTGCTCCTGAGCCCTGAAAGGGCCAAGTAAGCAGACTGGGGGCCAATTCCAACTGGTGGTGGGAAATGCGGGCTGCCGGCCTAGCCGCGCGTTCGACGCCTCGTGGGCAGGCCGCCCGCACAGCGGCCAGATGCTCGCTACTTCGGCAACTGGATCCGCACCCGCGTTCCCTCCCCTTCCCGACTCTGGATGGTGACCTCTCCGTGGTGGGCCTCGACGATGCGCTTGCAGATGGCCAGGCCGAGCCCTGTGCCCTTGGCTTTGGTGGTGAAGAACGGCTCGAACGCACGCTCCAGCGTGTCGCGTGTCATGCCTTGACCCGTATCGGCAATTTCAATGTCCACGTACTCCCGGTCGGCGGTGACGCTGAGGGCCACGTCCCCGCCGTGTTCGCAGGCATGGGCGGCGTTCAGGACCAGATTGGTGATGACCTGTTCAAGCTGCGGCTCGTCGATCCGGGCCGAGGCATCGCCCTGCAGCCCTTGGAAGCGGATCGGGATATGATGTAGCGCCGGCTCCTGGCGCAGAAACCGCAAGGTCCGTCGGATCAGCTTGCTCACATCCTGGAGCGTGCGCGACGGCGGCTTGGGGCGGGCGTAAATCAGCAGATCGCGCGCCGTCCGGTCCAGCCGATCGATCTGCGACAGGATCTCGGCGATGATCTCCCGCCGCGGGTCGTCGGGATCCAGGGCCGTCCCAATCACCTGAATGGCCCCGCTGATGCCCGCCAGCGGGTTCTTGATCTCGTGGGCCAGGGTCGCCGCCAGCTCCCCCAGATTGGCCAGGTGCGACACCTCCTCCAGCCGCCGTTCCATGCGCTGCCGCTCGGCTTGGCGCACCTTCTGCGAATCATCCACGCGGTACGCCTCGAGCATGACCGCCAGTTCAAGGTCGAGGACCTTATTAATCGCCAGCACGGCCGCCGCGGAATCCGCTGGATGCAGGCGATAGACCGCTTGGATCAGGTCGGTACGCAGCACGTTCATCGCCGTGACCATGTAGTGCTGTGGAAGCCGCACGCGGACGTGGGCGTAGCCGATCTTGGAGGTCCGTGCCCACCGCGAACCATCGTAGGGGCCGCGGAACAACTCCACGAGCCAGGCCCGCAACTGGTTCTTGAAGCCGCTGAGCGCCACGCCGCTCTCTCGGAGGATGGCGGCCGCCGTTGTATCCGCCAGGATTCGCTCATAAAACCGGTCGGTGACGCCGTCCAACGCCGGCTCCAGGGCTCCACCCAAGGCCTGGAGCTGCACCACGTCCGCCTCGGTGAACCCCACGTAACCCTTCATCTGGTCGAAGAACGAAGGTTCCATACTCATGCTAACGGAGTCTGGTGAGGCGGCCGTTGCGCGATCTCGGCGGTATTCCAGATCAATCCTGCTCTGGATGAGCCAGGCACCCGCTCGCGCTCGCACCGGCCATACCGGCCCCGTCTGTCCCCCACCGAATTGTCCCCAGCACGGCGAGATTGTCCACACCCTGGTCTGCCGGGCTGGGAGGGAGTCCCCGTCCTGAGGCTCGGCCCGGCCCCGCAGCCACGCACCGGATGGTCTTGAAGACTGCGGATTCTTCCACACGCCCGCCTGACGGGTTCGGAAGCGGGGCGGGCTGGTCAGGTGGCACGTCGCGTGCTTAACATGAGATCATGAGACGGACCCGGAATGGCGTGTCGCAGTTCAAACCACCGCCGGGTCCGTGCGCCGGCACGCACCACGCTGCTGCGAAAGGATAAGGCCATGGAACACGATTGGCGTACGCGATGGGCGCATAAGCTCGTGGACCTGAAAGCCGCGATCTCGCGGATCAAGCGCGGCGACCACCTTTTCGTCGGCGGCGGAGCTGGCACGCCCACGCCACTGCTTGAGGGTTTGGTCCAGTACCGGGAGACACTGTTAGACCATGAGGTGGTCCACATCCTGACGCTCGGTCCAGCCCCGCACGTGAGACCCGAGTTGGCCTCAGTGTTCCGCCACAACGCCTTGTTTATCGGAAGCAACGTCCGCCAGGCCGTCCAGGATGGCTACGCCGACTACACCCCCATATTCCTCTCGGAAATCCCGGGTATGCTGCGCAGCGGTCGGATCCCGGTGGACGTGGCCTTGGTCCAGGTGAGCCCGCCCGACCGTCACGGCTTTTGCAGTCTGGGGGTGGACGTGGCAGCCACTCGGGCCGGCATTGCCGCCTGCAAGGTTCTGATCGGCGAAGTCAACGCGCGCATGCCGCGGACCCACGGTGATACCTTCATCCATGCGGACCGCTTTGACGTCATGGTCGCGACCGATCGCCCGCTTCCGGAAACGCCCCCCCGCGTCGAAGGCAGAGAGGCGGCGAAGATCGGCCGCTACGTCGCCGACTTGATCGAGGACGGCTCCACCTTACAGACGGGCATCGGCCGTATTCCCGACGCGGTTCTGGCCTGCCTGGGCGATAAGCAGGACCTGGGCATCCACACGGAGATGTTCAGTGACGGGGTCATCGAGCTCATGGAAAAAGGGGTGATCAACAACCGGCGCAAGACGCTCCATCGCGGCAAAGCCGTAGCCAGCTTCGTGATGGGCACGCAACGGCTGTATGATTTCGTGGCGGATAACGCCTCCGTCGAGTTTCACCCTTGCGACTACACCAACGACCCGTTCGTCATCGCCCAGAACGACAAGATGGTGGCCCTCAACACCAGTCTCGAAGTCGATCTGACCGGGCAGGTCTGCTCGGATTCCATCGGTGCCAAGTTCTATAGCGGTATCGGCGGGCAGGTGGATTTCCTTCGCGGCGCCGCCCGGAGCAAGGGCGGTAAGCCCATCATCGCCTTGCCCTGCACCGCACAGCACGAAACCGTGTCGCGCATCGTGCCCTCGCTCACTCCCGGGGCCGGGGTGGTGACCACCCGGGGCGACGTCCATTACGTGGTGACCGAGTACGGAGTGGCCTACTTGCACGGCAAGAAGGTGCGGGAGCGTGCCCTGGCCCTGATCCAGATCGCCCATCCCAAGTTTCGCCCCTGGCTGCTGGCCGAAGCCAAGCAGCGGCGCTACATCTTCCCGGACCAGAAGGAAATCCCGGTCTACATCCCCGAGTATCCCGAGGACATCGCGCGGCGCACGTTCAACCGCGCCGGCGAGCAGGTCATGCTTCGGGCCGTCCGCCCCACCGACGAGTCCAAGGTCCACGACCTGTTTCACGATTTGGGGCTGGCGGCCCTGCCACGCTCGCTGAGCCCAACCTCGGGGGCGGACGTCCGACAGCAGATTCACCATCTGTGCAACGTGGACTATGACAACGAGATGGGCATCGTGGCCTGTGCGGGTGACGATCCCGCCGACGCCGAAATCGTCGCCATGGCCGGCTACCGCGTGGATAAGGCGACCGGGTTTGCCGATCTGGCGTTTGGGGTCGCCCCGGCCTTCCAAGGACACGGGAACGGCACCCTCTTGATGGAGCACATCGCCCGAGTGGCCCGCAAACGCGGCATCAAAGGGTTCAATGCCGTCGTGCTGCCCCAGAACACGCGCATGATCGGACTGTTCGAGAAGCTCGGCTTCCCGGTCCAAAGCAAAGTAGAGAATGGGATGACGGTGTTGACGCTGTCGTTTGTGGACCGGGATGTTGACCTGACGGAGTCGCCGGCGCCCTCCGCGAAGCGTGATCAGCGGACCGAGAAGCGGAGCATTACCGCCTCTGCAGGCACAAGATCCTGAGCGAGTCGAGGAACTCGCGCCGCCGCGGATCCTCGGGGTCGGTAGGGTCGCAGCAGAATATGTTCGGGCGCACTGCGGTCGGCGTTTGAACCCGTAGGAGTAGTTGCTCAAGACGGCGGCGGCAGCCCTCCGCTACTGCCGGCCCCCCGCCCGCGGCGGTATTGACCAGCACCACGTCGCTCTCCAGCAGTCCGTGGTATTCGGGGCGTAGCTGCGTGTGTGTCGCCAGTTGGTCGCCCAGGGGAGACGCGAGAAACTGCCGAATCTGCGATTTGCTGAGCAAATCGCGCTCCTCCCGCGTCTCGTCGTCGAGGTCGAGATCTTCGAAGGACAACCCAAAGACCTCCGCCGCAAACTCCGCCGTGTCGTCCAGGACGTCCTGGAGCGCCCGGGCCGCCTGGTCCACGGAGCGGAAGACCTCGCCCAGCGAACGCGGGGCGGCCATCACAAAAAGTTGTTGATCGTAAGGATAGGCATGGCGGAGCGCAGGATCGGCGTCCGCTTCGATGATGACCCGTCCGTTCCGGTCCCGCCGGTGGATCGCGGCCAAGGCCTCCGGAAGAAGTTCAAAGATGTGATCCTGTTCATAGCAGAGCCACTCGGCGCTGCTTACCCCACAGCGCTCCGCCGGCGGCCGGACGCCTAGGGGCGGTCGCTTGGTCCCGTTCACGGCCGTTAAGCGCAAATAGTGAGCCCCCCCCTCGAGCGCCTCATCGATCATGAGGCCCACGACCAAGCTCTTTCCCGACCGGCGGGGACCACTTACCAGCGTGACGGTTAGACCCATGTGCCACGGAGCGCCGTGCAGTTACGGATAAGGCCAAGAACCGTATACGCTGATTCTAGGCACCGATTATCCCTGCGGCTATGCGGTCTTGGAAAAGTAAGGTCTGGGTAAAGGCAAAGCTCGTCGACGTCCGATAAGAACACTTCAGACCGGGCGCAAAGCCGGTCCCACAGTTTCGTGTAGAGGCTCTTACTACATCCGCGCTTCCCATGCCTGGCCGGCGGCACGCATCACTTCTTTCAATGGGGCGCCACAGGCGTCTGCAGCCCGACGGCAATCCTCATATTCCGGAGACGCGGTATACACCACGCCCCCACGCGAGCCGACCTTGATCCGAATCAGCCCGAAGCGCGTCTCGACGGTCTCGGAGTGTCGTTCCAGTTTCCTCCGCTCGCACCGGTGCTGCCGGATTCCAAACGTCGTTGTCTCCCGGAAGAGAATCTCCTCCAGCCGCGGGACGTCCACCGGTTGGGCGAGCACGGTGAGCACGATGCCTGGCCGCGACTTTTTCATGGTTATCGGCACGGTGTACACGTCCAGTGCGCCCGCCTCCAGCAGCTTGCCGACGCAAAACCCGACGGCCTCCGCCGACACGTCGTCCAAATTCGCCTCTAAAACCACGATCTCGTCGGCCGCTGCTCCTAGGGCGGGCTCTCCGAGGAACACACGCAGCAGATTCGGGCGGTGCCGTCCTTCACGCCGGCCGGCGCCGTACCCGCAGCAGCGGATCGTCATGGCGGGAAGCGGGCCGAAGGAGGCCGCGAGGGTCGTCAGGATGGCCGCTCCCGTCGGGGTCGTGAGTTCGCCCGGCTCGTCCGTACTAAGCACGGGCACTCCTTCCAGCAAAACGGCCGTCCCCGGCGCGGGCACCGGTAGCACCCCGTGCGCGCACTGCACCGTCCCCGAACCGGTGGGGATGGGCGAGCAGACCACTTGGTCCACCTTCAACTCGTGCAGCGCCAGGACGCTCCCGACCACGTCCACGATAGCGTCAACCGCCCCAACCTCGTGGAAATGTACTTGCTCAGTCGTGGTGCCGTGTGCCCGGGCCTCCGCCTCGGCCAGCCGCCGAAATACCGCGATGGCCCGCGACTGCACCTCGCGCGGAAGGTGGCTCGCTTCGATGATGGTAAGCACCTCCCCTAAGTGGCGGTGGGGTGCTAGGACACCGGCATCGACTTGGACCTGCACTTGGGTGGCCGCGAAGCCCTGCTTGGTGACCTTCTCAATCGACAGGGTATACCCACCGACCGCCAAGCCCGCCAGTCGCTCGCGCAGCGCGTCGATCGGTGCGCCGGCATCGAGGAGCGCCCCGAGGATCATGTCCCCTGAAGCACCACTGAAACAGTCGAAATAAGCTATCGTCATGGGTGGTCACGCAGTGCAAGGCGGAAAGCAGGCTCGCGCCTGTAAATCTCCCATTTTGCCCCGTTTACCCAAATTTACTGGCACGGATCTCCGCTGCAGACCGATACTAACTACATAGGGTGGTTGTTTGGTTCACCGACTCTATCGGTTGCAACGACCCGTCGTTTTGGCGGAAAATGGCGGGTCGTTGTGTTTTGTGATCGTGTCACGTTCCCTCCCACCAAGCCGCCATCAGCATTCACTCACTTTTGCGAACCTGTGCCACAACCGCGTAGGTCGGGCTTCGCCCGACGCTCGGTTCCGTCGGGCGGAGCCCGACCTACGCGAGAGGCGCGCCACAATGCCGGCAGAACCGTGCGTGGGGCGGATTGATCTCTGCGCAACGCGGGCAACGCCGCTTTGGCTTGCGAAGCAGCGCCGCGATGACCAAGAACGACATCGCCACGAGGATAGCGATTTCGAGGCCGGGCCCCAGGTTTATGAACCCGACGGCCCGGAACGGCATCACTCCAAGCAAAACAACCTGTGAGCAGTCTAGGAGTCCCGAGAAGAGCATCGCGGCTCACCACACCCGACGGCCAAGGAACAGAAAGCGGCAGAGAGCATGGTCGGCGGGACGCAGAACTCCGGTCCGCTGCTCTCTGCCTGACCTACGGAAGATCCGGCCGACGCTTCCACGATCTTTCTTTGGCCGGCGACCCCGTTCCTCATCATCATCGGCCGGCGCCGAAACATTCCGCACGCCGGGGGTTTCCCCTCTCCCGTCCATGGGAGAAACTCCACCGTTCCGGCTTTTGAAACGGACTCGACGGCAAAGAAATTATACGACCAAAACCGGGACCGGCCAAGTTCCATCGGGTCGGCGGATGCAGCATCTTGGGAACCATCAGGCACGGTTTCGGCTACTCAGAAACCGAACTCGGGGAGCACGACAGATGAACGCACGCATGTTTTTGAGGTTGATCGTAGGTTCAGCCGTTTCTCCAAGCCTGGCCGCGCGAAGCACTTTCGATGGCGACGGCGACGGGGATGTCGACCTTGTCGACTTGGCGGGCCTTATCACGTGTCCGTTTGCCGGGCCGGGCACGTCCATCCTCAGGCCGAAGGCCTGCGAACTGTACTTCTCGCAAGCGATCATCTGGGTGAAGGAGCATCCGGTCCTGACGCGCAAGGACTTCATGGGCAACCACGAGTGGTGTTTCTACGGCTGGCGCCAGGGCACCACGCACGTCTTCCTCGGCCCGAACAACGCAACCGATGTTTGGTCGGTCAAGAAGGTCAACCCGCAGTCGATGATTCACTTGGCCGAGAAGCCTGTCGAGCTGGCGGTGCGCCGTCGCGCGGCAGCGCGGGGTCGTGAAGCGCCACCGCCACGTCGAGCCCCTGGCCCCCCACCCGACCCATAGCCACAGCGACCAGACCACCCGCTACGACGTCTACGTTCGCCCGCTCCGCCCTTGACGAATGACGCGATTTGTCAAGGGTCCGCCGCGAAGATGCGTAGAAGCTATCCCATAACCCCCCTCCCTTGTAGGGAGGGTGCAGGGGGAGGGTTTTCCGCGGGTATTGACCCTCTTACGCGGCCCCTCAATGCAGCGGAGAGGGCCTGGGATAGGCTTTGGCGGCGAGCGGCCGCGATTCAAGCAATTGACCGACTGGCTCGGACCGGATTTCGACGGGGTGGTCGCGTTCGACGAAGCTCACCTGATGAACAACGCGGTCGCCACGCTTCCGCGTGCTCCTACTCAGGCCCCGCTCCCAGACTCCAGCGTTTGAAGCACCCGCTCGACCAGCGGGCACCGGGCATCACCCCGGGTGCCAGAGTCCTTCCCCGGTTAGAACCAGTCTCCGATCGATCGTTCCCCGCTGATCGTGCTGGTCAACATTAGGCAAATCGGCGTGATGCGCGGTCGAGCCTCGAAAAGCCTCTTCGCCAAGCGGAGGGCGGAGCGGTATAATCCGGTAGCGGAAAATGATGTGCGGAGGACGAGCCTACCATGACAACGCGATTCACGGCAGTTGTTGAGCACGGCCTGTTGCGACCGACCGAGCCGGTTCCCCTACAGGATGGCACGACGGTCGAAGTGATCCTGGTCTACCCAGACAACGGGCAGCCACCGAGAGACCCAGCGAAAATTCTGGCCGAGATCGCCGCGACGCCTATCGAACCGGGCGGTCGAGAATTCAGCGGTCGCGATCATGACCGGCTTCTCTATGGAGAACGAAGGTGATCTTCGTGGACTCCGGCGCCTGGTTCGCCAGCCTCATCCCGATGGATCCGGATCACGCGGCGGCTTCCGCTTGGCTTGCCCAAAACCGAGAGCCGCTGGTCACGACGGACTACATCGTGGACGAGACGCTTACGCTGCTCCGAGTGCGCGGCCAGAAATCTCGAGCGGCGTCGTTCGGGTCCAACGTCCTGGCGGGCGCGCTCGCGCAGCTTCATTACCTGACACCCGACGAGTTTCAAGAGGCCTGGGAAATATTTCGTCGCTACGACGATAAGGACTGGAGCTTTACGGACTGCACCAGCAAACGGGTCATCGAAAAACTTGGCATCGCCCAGGCATTCAGCTTCGACCATCACTTCCGTCAGTTTGGAAATGTCATCGTCGTACCTTGAGGCCTGCCCGCGCACCGTCCAGCCGACCGACGCGATACCCCCCGAGTCGGGCGTCTTTTTCGCGTCGTACACCATGCTCAGCGCGGATTTCGGCGGCGAGTGTCCGGGCTTCAAGCAATTGACCGACCGGCTCGGACCGGATTTCGACGGGGTGATCGCGTTCGACGAAGCCCACCTGATGAAGAACGCGGCCGGCACGCTTCCGCGTGCTCCTCCTGCGGCCCCTGCTCCCAGACTCCGGCGTTTGAAGCACCCTTGACACGCGACGCGACTTCGTCGCTCTTGAACGCGGAGCGTTCGTCGCGTGTCAAGGGCACCGGGCATCACCCCGGCTGCCAGAGTCCTTCCCCGGTTAGAACCAGTCTCCGATCGATCGTTCACATCGCTTGACCTGGAAGACCCGCGCCGCCTTCTGCGGCGCAGCGATGAATGGATCTTCGCGCCCGAGCTGCCCTACGAGCGCCAGGGCGATGTCAACGGCGTAGTGTTTCCTTGCGGCTGGATTCTGGACAAGCCCA
>JAZDKM010000202.1:0-2503 GCA_043803085.1 Planctomycetota bacterium | reverse complement strand
AACAGGTTGATGAACACCTGCTGGAGTTGCCCGCGCAACGCGTAGGTCGCAGGCAGCGACCACGGAGGCTCATACTGAATGTCCACCCCGCGCGCCCGCCGATCGAAGGCGATCAGACCCACGGCTTCGCTCAACGTGTTGCCCAGGTCGACCCGCTCCCACTGCTCGGCGCCTGGACGGGCCAGGGTCACCAGTTGTCGGACCGTGGACGATATCCGCTGAATGTGCGTCTCGATCAGGTCCAACTGCTCCAGCGCCGCCTTGTCGCCTCCCCTGCGTTTCAACATCTGCACGACCGAGGAGATACTCGAAAGCGGGTTGCCGACCTCGTGGGCGATACCCGCCGCGATCTGGCCGATGGCCACCATCTTCTGCTTCTCGACCATCTGCGCCCGCATTTGTCCGACCCGGCCCGCCTCGGTCTCGAGCAGGAACATCAGGTTGTTGAAGCTCTCCCCCAGTTCGGTCAGCGTGTCCGGGCACGAGGTGCGGTAGACCAAGCATTTTTGACACTGTTCGAGGGCGATGGGCGGATCCCGCTGGTCGGGGGCGACCCCCTGCAACGCCATGACCTGCCAGCAGCGCTCGCCCGGCGCGCTGTACATCGGGCAGTCCATCCGTTGGCAATTCAGGACCTCCCGGCAGTGCACCAGGTGCGGGTTCTCGAAGCGCTCGGGGACGGACGGGTTCGCCTTGTAGGATGCGAGCAGGCGGGTGAGCTGCTCCGCCGTCGCCGAAAGTCGCTGCTGCTGGCGCTGCATCATCAGGTAGACAATCACGCAGCACAAGGCGGTCGCCACGGCGGCCCGCACGGTGAGCAGCGCGTGCTGCACCCCTATGGAAATGAAGGGGAGCAGGTGGCGTTCAACCACCTCCCAGCCCACGAACAGCACCGCGAATGCACACAACACCACGAGCGGCATGAGCCAGCGCGAAGCCTGGCGTAACCGCCATCGCGGCGATTCGACGGGACCTGCCCGTTTGAGGAGTACCGGCGCGTGGGCCGCGGATTTCGCCGGGCACACGCAGGAGTCCTCCACCCGAGATGGCGGCCCCGAGGCCTCCTCATCTGGGGTCCCGCACGTTTGACCCACGAGGATGTCCTGCTTCAACTTCATCCGCTCGTCGCCATAATCGCCCCACACGCTCGACGTCCTCCGCGGCAAGCCGGAGCAGTCGAAACGCGCATGCTCCCACCCGGGCACTATGCCCAGGGAAGCAAGTTTCGTGCCGCTATCTGCGGTGTACCGCCGGCCGTAGAGATCAACCCCCTCGAAGGCATGGCACACCGCTTGCCCAGTCTGCCGGTCCGCGATACCTTGGGCCCGCTGGGTGGATCGCCAAGGAAGCCCGAAATCGATGGAGATTCTCGCGTGAGACCTAATCTACCATTACGCCGCAGTACCTCGGGCCGAATCGCCATGGCCGCCTTATTGCTCCTGCTGCCCATCCTCATGGGCGGTTGTCCCGAGTTCCAGGACGAGAGCGTGGCGGCCATCGAGACCGCGTCACGGGGCGTCCTGAACGCGGGCTTGGACCTGTTTTTCGACCAGTTCCGTACCGACGCGGCCAAGTAGTACGAGTAAAACGGACCCACCTTAGCGTTACTGAGCAGCCAGACCGGATAGTCTTGGTCTTGCTCAACCTCCTCTTAGACCTGCCAGATTGTACCACAGATTTCCCATTTTTGAGAATGATATCTTGATCGGCGGGAGGTTTTTGCACGGTAGGGTCCGCGCTCGCGGACCAAGTAGGTCGGGCTCTGCCCGACGGGTGGCCCAGGTCTTCAGACCCTGGGGGCGCGATTCTGGCGTACGATCCGCGCTCGCGGACCGTTTTCTGTCGGGCGAGGCCCGACCTACCTTGCTGGCGTGGTGCGCGGGCGCGCGCTCTACGAGGTGGGCCACCCCACCTTGTTAGGCCCTCTTAGGAGTCGCGCAAAGATAACATGAATGAATCTGGGTCCCCGGCTAGGTGGTGGAGTATCACCGGATCATTCACGTTATTTGCGCGCGGCGCCTTAGGGTCCGCTAAAGCCCATCTGGAACACGGCGAAATCCTCCAAGTCCACGTCGCCGGCCCCGTCGGAATCGAACGCCGCCAGACAGGCGCCCACGCATTGCGGCAGCGCAGGATCCGGCACGGCCCCTGGACCTGCCAGGCAATCCGCGAACGCCGCGTAGTCGTCGAGGTTCACCGCCCCGTCGGCGTCGAAATCACCACCCGCGATGGCTTCGCACTCGTCCGGCACCGCGGTACCGTTGCAGTCCAGGCTCGTGCCCGCGGCCAGGTCGCACTCATCGGGCACGGCGTTAGTGTTGCAGTCATTGCTGCTGCCCGCGGCGAGGTCGCACTCGTCGGGGATGCCGTTGGATTGGCAATCTTCGCTGGTGCCGGCGGCGAGGTCGCAACCGTCGGGGATGTGGTTGTCATTGCAGTCCGTGGCCCCGGGCTGACAGGCGTCGCCGATGCCGTCGCCGTCGCAGTCCGCCTGGCTGGGATT
>JAZDKM010000201.1:0-9635 GCA_043803085.1 Planctomycetota bacterium | reverse complement strand
CGCGCCGCTTCGCGGCGCTCCACCCACCCTACATTTCTGCACCCAGCCCACATTGCTCCACCCAGCCTACAGGGTTGAAGACATAACAGGCAAAGCTCAGCGTGTCTCGGAAAGGGTGGTCCGACGGAGGTCCTCGGCGCGCTCTAGCAGTTCCTCGCGTCCGGGCAGTTGTTCCGGTTCGAGGGTATACGACAGGAAGCGCTGGTCGTGGATTTTTCCGGGATAAAGAACTTCCGCAAAAAAGTCGATGGGAGGAACCTGATACCACGGCGGCCGGAGCCGCTCGTGGGTACGCAAGGGCTGGTGTCCCTCCTTGCGGATGACGATGTCGTAGTCGCCGTACCACAGAAAGTCGGTGCTGACCGGCGAGCGTCCGACTTCCTCGTCGTTCAAGTAGACCAGGGCGCCGTCAGGGGCCGTCTGAATCGTCAGGGTCCGCCGCACGCAACCCAACAGCCCTAAGACCAACAGCCCCAACATCAGACCCACTCGGGCCGCGTTCGGAGAGGCGTCGCGCACCAGGCAGTATCGTGTTTGGCGTGTCCGTATCATGACACCGGCAGCTCACAAATCTCGGCCGAAAGTCGGTCCAGGTCCAGGATCGCCACGGTGCATCGGCCGGTTACCCAGCCGCAGCATTCCCCGGGGTTGAGAAAGAGCTTTTTCCCCCGGCGCTCATTCACCACTTCGTGCGTATGGCCGGTGATCACCACCTCGGCTTGGGCAAGGTCGGCCGGCTTGCACCAGTCGATGAAGTGGTGCACCAGCACCTGGCGACCGTCGAGGACGACGAACAGCGGCCCGTCCTGAATCTGGGGCAGCACGGACTTCAACCCGTCGCGCTCGCCGTCGTTGTTGCCGTAGACCACGGAGACCGGGGCCGGGGCGATCCGCAGCCGCTTGGCCGCGAAAGGCGCGATCAGATCACCGGCGTGGATCACCGCCTCGACTTCGCGCGCCGCAAAAAGTCCCAGCGCGGAGTCGATCAGCGGCAGGCGATCGTGGGTATCCGATATCACACCGATGAGCATGTCACCCTCGCCTGGGGAGCCTATCTTCGTCCGTAGAGGTAGGCGTTCAAGTACTCGATGGTGGTCTGCTGGATGGTGACCTGTGAAGCAAGCACGTCGCCGCTGGAGATCATGCCCAGCAGCTTGCCGTCTTCGACGATGGGCAGATGGCGGAGACGCTTTTCCGTCATCACGCCCTGAATCTCCGAAAGTGGAGTGGACAGCCGACAGCACGCCACCGGCGTGGTCATGACCTCCGCGACGCGCGTCGTCGCCGCGTCCCGTTGTTCCGCCACCACGCGATTAAGGATGTCCCGCTCGGTGAACATGCCCACGACCTGCTCTCCATCCACCACCACCAGCGCGCCGATGTGCCGTTCGTTCATCTTCTTGGCCGCCTGCAGAACCCAGGCTGAGCTTTCAATAGTGGCCACATCTCGGCCTTTGCGTTCGAGAATGTCGCGAGCCGTTTCCAAGATCAGCCTCCTGTCCAGCCCCACGAACCGGCGGCGTGCATCTCCCACCATGATGCCAGAAGTCGTCCCGATTGCAAGATGCTACCCTGTTCCCCTTTGGACGGGAATACCCGCCACGCTGTACGCCGGTTCAGGCGATACCAAACCATCGAGGATTTCGGCGAGTCGCCCTGTAAGGTGGACGGTTCGGACCTATTGCCACTCCGGCGTGGTCGCGGTCATCCACAGGAGCTGCACGAGGTTGAACACAAAGTGGGCGACGATGGCCGGGAGCAGCGAGCGTCGCCAGATGGTGACCCCACACCACAGCACGGCGATGGCGAAAAGCGGGACGGTGATCGGCACGACTTGCAACTCGATATGGAGGATCGCAAACAACGCCGAACTGAGCAGCACCGCCACCACCCAGCTCCCCGTCAGCCGCCGCAGCCGGGGCAGCAGGAAGCCTCGAAACGTCATTTCCTCCCAGAGGCCCACGACCGCGGTAAACCCGACCAGCGCCGCAGGCCCCATTCGCGGGAGTTCCTTGCAGATTTCCTGCGGGTTGTTGAGCAGGGCCTGGTAACCCGCGGGCCAGAAGAGCAACATGCCCACGACGGCCAGCCAGAACACGGCGAACGTGGCGACCGTCGTGGCCGCGCCCAGCGCCAGGTGGGTGCCGAGTCTCTTCCGTGAAAGCCCCAAGCTCGCGAGCCGCAATCCGCGCCACCTGGTGAGACCCACGGCCAGTACCACGGTGAACACGCCGTTTACGAGCACCATCAGCAGGTTTAGAAGTCGCGCGTCACCGCCCGCCCTTTGCCAGGGCAGACTGACGACGCTGCCCACAAAAACCAGGCACGCCACCAGCACCCCGACGAACACACCCACATCGAGTGCACAGCCCCAGCGCCCGACCTCACGCAGCAGCATGGGGTCCGGCCGACCGGAAGGGACGGGCGCGGGGGCCATGATCGGCTGCGCGACGGGTAAGCCCATCGGCACACCGGCGGAGGCCTCCTCGGGTCGGTCAGCTTCAGGCGGGAAACTCGACATGATACCCGGAGCCTAGCGTCTCCACGCCTCACAAACCTAGTTCACCTGCACGCTCTTGAGATAGGCGACGATCGACTCTTTCCAATGCTCGACACTCTTGGCGGGACCGACCGCTTTGACGAAGTGAGGCCCCTGGTCGTGTTTGATGATCGCCCCCAGCATACGCCAACCGGGTTTGGACGCTCCGGCCACCGTCATGGTCCCGGGAATATCCGCCAGCACGATCCGTACGGGGCCGACCTCGGACTGCTCCACGGTAGAGGCGTCTTTCGTCGGGGTGCCGTCCGGTTGGGTGAACGTAGCGTACCAGCGGTCGAGGTTCAGGTCGTCGCTGACGTTCATGCCTGGGAAATGGGTGATGCGAACATAGACGCTTTCGCCGTCGCCCTCGACGGGTGCCAAACGGAAGACCGCCCTGGCACCCATGGCGGGCATTTGCGGATTCACGTCGGGGACCTCGGAGACCCAGCCTTGGGGGACCTTCAGGGTGATGCCGTCCAGCTTGGTCTCCATCAGTTGCGGTCCCACCGCGTCACCCCCGCCGCGCGGTGCGTGAGGGTCCGCCATGCCCGCGTGCGGATCGGGCGTGTCGCCCGGACGTCCGGGGGGCATCTGCGTACCGTGCGGGCTAGGCATGCCGGGCTTGGGCTCGGTGGGAGGCTTCGGGGCCGCGGCCACCGGAGCCGAGGTCGGCGCCTTTGACGCCGTCGGCGCATCGACCGGCCGTTCGGGTGCGGTCCGCGTCTGCTTCTCGCACCCGCTGAGCAAGCCCACGACCACCAGGACTAATGCAAACCTGTGATACGGGACCATGACCATACCTTTCATGGGTTGTTCAAAAACGCTTGCATGGGAATCCTATTCGCCGAGCGGGTCCACCACATAGACCCGCCGCAGCCGTTCGGGGTCGAGGGCCATTTTGACGTCGAGAATAAACAACAGCGGATTGTCCGGGTCCGGCGCGATCGACGTGATGGTGCCGATCACCATCGAGACCGGCAGCCGTTCATCGCCGTCCACGGTGAGCACCCAGTCGCCCACGTGGATCCGCCCGTCTTTGATATACCGATGATCGACGTCTTCGATCCGCGCGTGGTCCCCGCCGGCGCCGACCAGCCAGAATCTCTCGTCCAAAGCCGCGAACGTTTTGCCCTGGTCCCGCGCGATCAGGACACCCATGCGCGTCGTGGGATCGGACACCAGCTTGACGCGCGAGGTGTGCGTCCCGGTGGTCTCGATGGTGCCGACGAACACCTCGGCGGCCAGTACGGCCTGTCCCATCCGGCCGCCTTCGACGGTCCCGAGGTTGACGGCGAAGTAGTCCGAGACGACGGCCGCGTTGCGGCGGACGCTGCGAAGAGAGCCCGCGTCGAGGAGCTGCGATTCTCTCCAGACCGACACGTCCGGGGCCACCACCCGGGCGGGGATCAGTTTGCCGGGCATTCCTCGGCCGCGAATACCCGCCAACTCGCCGACGGATTGCTCGAGGGCGCCGATCTTTGTCCGGAGCGCCGCGACGGTGTGGTGCAGGGCCTCATTCTGGGCCACCTGGCGCTCGAACTGCGCCGCCGAAACCGCGTGTTTGCGCACCCCTCCGACCACGGCCCCAAGTGCGTCGGCGCCGCGCCCGGCGGCATCCTGCAACGGGACGAGCACCTGGACCAAATTGAGCAAGCGGCCCGTCACCGACCGGGGCAGAAGCAATCCGACGAGGGAACAGAGCAGCAAGACGGCAAAGATTCTGCGGCGAGTGGTATGCTTTCCTCTGCGACGAATCCGCATCGCTACTACCCGCGGGGTGGATCAGCGTTCGTCGTCATCCGATTCCATGGTGTCTTTCCAAACTGCCAGGTGTTCGAGGTACACCGCGGTGCCGCGCGCCACGCAGGTTAACGGGTCGTCGGCCACGATCGCCTGCAAGCCGGTGGCTTCGGCAATCACCTTGTCGATGCCCCGCAGCAACGCCCCGCCGCCCACAAGGTAAATCCCGTTTTCGACCAAATCGGCGGAGAGTTCGGGTTCGGCCCGCTCCAACGTGCGGGTCACGCACTCGATGATCTGCCCGATCGGCTCGCGCAGGGCCTCGCGGATTTCGGAGCTGGTGACCATGCACTGCCGGGGCAAGCCGCTGATCAGGTCGCGCCCCCGGACTTGGCAGGAACTCTCCACACCGTCGTCATGGATCGACCCGATTTCGATCTTGATCCGTTCGGCCGTCTGGTGGCCGATCATCAGGTTGTAGGTCCGCCGCATATGGTTGATGATCGCTTCGTCCATCTCGTCGCCTGCCACGCGGATCGATTCACACACGGCGATGTCGGCCAGGGACATGATGGCCACTTCGGTAGTGCCCCCGCCGATGTCGACGACCATGGAGGCGGTCGGCTCGGCAATAGGCAAGCCCGCCCCGATCCCGGCCGCCATCGGCTCCTCGACCAAGTAGACCCGCCGGGCGCCGGCCCGCTCCGCGGAGTTGTAAACCGCGCGTTTCTCGACGGCGGTAATGCCCGACGGAATCGCGATCACCACGCGCGGCTTGAAGAAGTTCCGCCGCCCGTGCACCTTGCGGATGAAGTAGCCCAGCATGGCCTCGGTGATATCGAAATCGGCGATCACCCCATCCTTCAGGGGACGGATCGCGCTGATGGACCCGGGCGTTTTGCCCAGCATCTCCTTGGCCACCAGGCCCACCGCGTTCCCGTTGTTCAGCACCCGGTTCGTCCCCTTCTTCACCGCCACCACGGACGGCTCGTTGAGGACGATCCCTTGGCCTTTAACGCAGACCAGGGTATTGCACGTGCCCAAGTCAATACCCATGTCCACGCTGAACATGCCCAGCAATGAGTCGAAGATCACAGTACCTTATCCTCACCGAGAGCGGTACAGCAGCCCGGTTCGCGGGTCGGGTCCGGTCTCAGTCTACCGCGTTTCGGCGTGGACGCGAAGTACCCGGAAGCGAAAGGGCCCGGAAATTCATCCGAGACCCAAAGGCAGCCAGCGGCCGAACAGTTGCTGGGCCTGGACCGAAATAAACACCGTGGCCACGACCAAAAACAACGTCGCGATAATCACCAGGATCGTGTAGACGTCGCTTTGCGGGCTGGTGGGTGTGGGACCGCCTTCGCTCATCTAAGGTCGCTCCACTCACATTCGCCGGGATTCGAGCCCCGGGGCTGCCGCCGACCCCCGCACCGCGGCGGAACTTACCTCGCCTTCCCCAACCGACCCTCATCCGCCACCAGATCGTTCACCTGCGGGGTACCGCGGGCCCGGACGATCGTACCCGCCGCACGATGCGGCTCGACGTCGGTGATCTTGAGATCCCCGACGTACTCCGAGCCGCGGTAGATGACGAAGGTCATATTCTCCTGTACGCCATCGGCCGAACCCACGCTGATGGTCGCCAGCTTGCCGTCGACCTCCAGAACGTGCCCGCGGATCGGCGTGCCGGCCACCGGCTCCACCGGGGTTACGGCGTCGCCGCCGCCCACGTCAAACTCACCCGCCGCGGCGCGGCGGGTGACCGTCGCCAGCTTCTGGTTCTCTTCCCGCAGGATGTTGATCTGCTGCTCGTATTGCCGCTGCTGTTGAACGAAAACCACGGTTTGGGCGGTCAGCTCGTTCACCCGCTCGTTCAAGTCGAGGTTCCGCTTCTCCAGTTCGATGTTCCGCTGCTGGAACGTCTCCCGCTGTTTCTGCTCGTTGTCCCGGCCGGTCCCACACAACTGCAACTGACCCGTGAGGTTGCGGGCGAGCGCCTCGGCCGAACTCTTTTCGGCCTTGAGTTGGGCCAGTTCGGCTTTGAGCGCCGCCAAGTCCTGCTCTTTGTCCTGGAGTCTGGTCTCCAACTCCGCGGTCTGACGCAGTTGTTCCCGGCGGGCATCGAGCCAGTTGGCCTTTTCGGCCGCGTGTCCCGCACTCTGATTCACCAATTTCGTTTCCACGATGGTTTGCGCGGCACGGTAGCCTTCAGCCAGCTTCTTCCACTGGTTGGTCTGGCTCACGAACGAGATCGTGGACATGGCAAACGCAATGCTGAAAACCGCCAGTAGCACGATGAAGATCTTCGTCAGCGGACTCAAGGCCAATCTCCTAGAGGCAGGGGGTCAAGCGCACGCCATCGCACCGAAACGGCGGGTCGCTACGGAAACTCACCGCGAATCCTGGACCCACTCCCGCACCAATGGTGCTCTCGTATATCGCAGGATGGCGAATGATTCAACCCCCCAATTCATGGCACCGGCGCGGCTACCCTCTTTCCCTCGCCTTCCCTCTTTCCGCCTGGAATCGCCGCGGCCGGATCCCGGTCGATGCGCCCTATCGCACCGGGTGCCCTCGAGGCAAGCCGCGCTAGGCAGGACCCATGGCTAGAAGGCGATCGGGGTATCGAAGCGCAACCCGATACCCACGCGATCATCGTCGCCCTCGCCTCCCAGCATGATCTCGGTCCGCACCACCGTACCGTAGTGCCCTTCGCCGACCAAATCAGCGGACTCAACGTCCGGGCCCCTCTGGCACAACAGCACCTCATACCGCTGCCCCACCGCCAGCCCGAAACCGATGGGCATGGTCAAGCGAAGCCCGCCTTCGCTGACATTGTCCGTCGGGCAAGCCGGAATCTCTACGCCGGATAGCGTCCGCAGCGTGGTGGTCACCGCCAAAGGATTGCGCGGCCACCGCCGTCGCTCTTCGATACTATCCATCGCCCGTTGCCGGCTGGCGATCTGGTGGGCCACGCCCATGGCGCCGTCGGTCGCTGTAGGGATCAAAAGGGTCGTCGACATGATAGCCTCCTTAGGTTCGTCCGTTGGAAGCCGAAGGAGCGTGAGACCATGGAGCCCTGCCGCCCGGACAAGTGAACAGACGCTTGGCACGCGCCCGGTCTGTCATTATCTACAGGCGCAACACTCAACCCCACGCCCCAACCTTAGTTCCAATATAGCCTTGTTGTCGTAAGTGTCAAGCCCGAAAAAGCTGCCCGGCCGCGGGGGGGGCAGCCCTGTTTGGGGGCGAACCGGTGCGGGGGGTTACTCCACACGCCGGAAAACGACCCGGTCGGGGGGGGTCTTAACCCAAGTTGAACAGTTGTGATGCTTGAGTGGCCCTGGTAGTGGCGCCAGGGCCGTTTGGGGGCGAGAGTCGTGACTACATTTGGGCGACCTCGTCGATGCGCCGGAGACGCTGGGGAAGGGTCAGGCCGAGTCGGTTGAGCAGCACCTTCTGAGCCTCGTCCGGCGTCGTCACACAGCGCAGCCGGATCGTTCGCTGGCTGCCGTCGGCCATCTGGGCTGGCAGGACCACGTCACCGCTCTGGATCTTGGCGAACTCTTCGATCAACGTCCGCGGGGCATCGCCCAATCCGGCCCGCCGCATCCACTGGCCCAGGGCCTTCCACAGGACGTAGCTCAGGAAGCAGACCAGAATGTGTCCGAGGACGCGATCCTCTTTTTGGTGCCAGATCGGGCGGATGCCCAACTCGTCCTTTTCGATCCGGAAGGCCCACTCTGCTTCTGTCAGTTGGATGTACTGCTTCCATAGCGTGGCCGGATCGGACTCGTTCAGGTTCGTCCGCAGCAGGTAGCATCCCTCTGACAAGGCTGCCCAGTCGCTCCAACTTTGCCGACGATTCCAAGTGATTGACAGGCGGGCCTTGCTCTTGGAGGACTTGCGTTTCGTGATCTTGACCTCGAAGGCTCCGCCCGCCCGCCAGTAACGCTCCTGCAAGCGACCCAGCCGACGTTGCGCCACGGCTTCGTCCTTGAGCCGGCCGCTTTCGACCGAAGTGCGCATCTTCGTCAGCGCCTCTTCCATCCGATCGAGGAAGCGATGATGCATAGCCTGCTCTTTCTTCCGGCGGTCCGCGCTGCGAGCCAGAACAAACGTCTCGTCGCCATCCGGGCCGGGCACCAGCTTCACCTCGACTCCGGCCTGCACTTCGTGCCATTCCTTCTCCGTCAGGTACTGCTCGAACCGCCGCAGCATCGCCTTGGGCGTGCCGACGATGTACGAGCCGCCGCGCTGGCGCAGGAACTTCAGGTTGTCCTCGCTGACCATCCCGCGATCCATCACCCAGATGCGGTTCGCCCGGCCGTACTTGGCCTCCATGGCCTGCACGATCGTCTCGACCGTTCTGGAATCGTTCGTGTTGCCGGCGAAGACTTCATAGCCCAGCGGGATCCCGTCCGTCGTCACCACCAGACCGATGCAAACCTGCAGACAATCCGGGCGACCGTCTCGCGAATAACCGCGCTGGGCCATCGGGTTGGATTTGCACTCGCCCTCGAAATACGTGCTGGTCACGTCGTACAAGAGCAGTTCGTAGTCCAGGTCAAACAGGTCGCCCAGCCGCTCCTTCAGATGCTTCTCGATCGCCTCCTTGTACGGCAGGAGTTGATCGAGGCCCGCGTACAGTCGGCGGTGGTGGACCTGTTCCACCGCTACGCCCAGCAAATCCTCCAAGGCCGTGCGACGATACCAGGTATCCGCGATGTGCAATTCGCTGGAGGGCTCGCAGAAACGGGCGATGGCCAGAATCGCCGCGACCTGTTCCCAGGAAACCTCCTCCCGGCCCGACGGCATCAACTGCGACAAGAGCAGGTCCAGACCCAACAACCGCCAGAGTCCCAACGCCAGCCAGACGTCACCGAAATCCCGCAACCGTTGCAGGCGAATGTTCTTGAGCTTGACCAGCACCGGCTCGTCGTCGCTGGGATCAGCATAGTGCGGCGGATCAAACAGCGACGGCTGCGGACGCGCTCTGCCGTTAAGCCGGCGACAGAGCTGGGCCCAGCCGTTCTTCTCGCTGTTCTTGAGTTCGCCGAGGTAAGCCACGACGCGGTGTCGCGAGCCCTTGGCCGTGCGGATCGATTCGACCAGCGCCCAGTAGGTGTGCCCCTTGCCATTCTTGCGTCGCTGGAGGCGTTTGAGAAACATCGCGTCCCTGCCGCAGAGTCAATCCCTCTGCAACAAGAATGCCATGAAAACACGCGAAGGCAACGGTGTAGGTCGTGACTACACGGCCACTCGCACGCAGCAACCACGCTCATGGCCAACAAGCACCGATCCGAGCGGCAAGAAAACCCAAAAACGCTCAAAAGTGTTCAACTTGGGTTAA
>JAZDKM010000200.1:0-8801 GCA_043803085.1 Planctomycetota bacterium | reverse complement strand
GGCGTATCGCCGCGCGGAGGGGGACGCCGGACTCCCTCGCGGGACTTCATGTCGCGCTGCGCCTTGTCTACCGCCGCCATGAACCGGTCGCTGAATTCGGGTCCCAGTTCGCTGCGCAGTCCGGAATGCAACTGCTTCATGACTTCCTGGACCGCCTCGGGATGGTCCTCCGCCCGCCCACTTTTCTTGAGAGCGTCCTTGACAATGGTATTGACCGTCTCGCGCTGGTCCTCGGTCAAATCGAGTTCGGTCATAACCCGACGCAGGGCCCGCCGGAACTGGAGCATCGGTCCGCCCTGCTCGAGGCGGGCGCGAATGTCCCGCACTAGACGCTGGAACTTCGGAACCTGCTCTTCCTCGAGGGCCTCGGTCACCGTGTCGATGAACTCGCGACTCAGGCGGCTCAGTTCGGCGGTGTCTGCTTTGAGGGTCTGCTCGCGGAGTTTACGAATCTCCCCGTAGAGCCTGCGGGCCTCCTCCCGATCGCCGGCCTCGCGCGCCGCCTGGGCTTCGCGCTCCAACTCCCGAAGCCTTTCCCGCTGGTCCTCCGACTCGCTCTTTTCCGGCCGCTCCGCTCCCATCTTCTTGACCGCTTCCAGATGATCGGCGAACAACTTCGCGATCGCGGGTTGCTGATCTTCGTCGAGTTCTAACTCGGCCATGGCCGCGTCGCGCAGTTGCTCGGTAAATCGCGTTTCGTCGCCCACGGGATCGCGGTCCTGCTCCGGGGGGCGGAACCCCGGGCCGCGGTCGCGCGGCTGCGGTGGATTGCCTTCTTCGTCTCCTGCGATGGCGGGGGCACAGAATACCCCAACCATGATGCCCAGTGTCACCATCACGAGCCATTGACTTCTCATCGGATCACTCCCCAGGTAAAAAGGCTTCCTTCAACTTGGCACGGCATTCTAAAGCCGGTATTCTAACAACAAAACGACGCCACGACGATTATTACACCGACGATACACTAGCGCCGCGGCGTGCCGTGCGGAAGAACGTGGAGCCGCAGAGCCTGCACACCTGCTCGACCTGTGCCGCCCGGGCTTCGGTCGGGCGACTGGAACGTAGCTATAATTTATTGTGAAATATGCACTTATTGATCGTAATCGCCTTCGGACTGTTGATCTGGCGGAGCGAACCACAACCCATTTCGCCGCTCGTCCACGACCCCGCCCTCTGTATCGTTCTGGTCACGTTTCAGCCGCTGCTGTGGTGGGCCGCGGCACGCCTGTGCTCCGCGTACGCCTCACGCCGGTTACGGGCCAAGGGCGACGGTCGTGATGCGGCGCAACTCGCTTACCATCGCGCGTCGCTCCTGCTGCGTATCTTGGTGTTTGCGGGGTTTGCCGGCGACCTCTTCCTGACGCGCTGGCCGCAAATCGTCGACAGTCTCAAGCCGATCCCGCCGTGGTCGGGAATCGCCGATTTGATGATCATCAGCCCCCTCTTCCTTGCCCTGGTGGCGGTCTGGCATGCCCAGTTTCCTGTTGACCAGGCCTTGCGGGAACACGCGGCCCGATTCCGCCGCTGGGAAGCTGTACACCTCGCTCGCGTATGGACGGTCGCGGAGTATTTGTCTTTCAACGTTCGCCACCAGATACTGACTGTCGCCGTGCCCATGACCATCATCGTCGTCGCCTACCGGCTCTGCGGCTATCACCGTTCTCGCCTGGTGGACACGCTGTTGTTTCCCTGGGTACCGGACGCCGTCCTCGCTCTGGTCGCGGCGGCGGTCTTCATCTTCTCCCCGTGGTTGTTGAAAACCCTTTGGACGACTGCGACATTGAAAGACGGTCCCCTGCGGCGGAGGCTGGAGCAGGTCTGCCGGCGCACCGGGCTGCGCTGCCGCGACATCCTGGTTTGGGATAGCTATGGGATGATGATCAATGCCGCGGTCATGGGCGTCTTCGCCCCCTTCCGCTACGTGTTGCTCTCCGACGGGCTCCTGGACGGGCTGAACGAAGACGAGATCGAAGCCGTCTTTGGACATGAGACCGGTCACGTACGTCATCACCACATGCAATACTTCCTCCTCTTTGCCCTGGTGAGCGTTCTGTTGGTCTCAGGGGTCATGGAAGTCGTCATTCGCCTGACGGAGAGCCCCGCCTCGCGGTTGAAATTGAACGAAACCGCTCTGCAAGGGATCGGGTTGGGACTGATGGCGGTGGTCTGGGGGACCGCCTTTGGCTGGCTGTCGCGGCGTTTCGAGCGGCAGGCGGACGTTTTCGGCGCGCATTGCGTAAGTTCAGCAGGTCCGACGTGCAACGTGGCCTGCGGGGTCCACCTGTCCGACGGCGGCATTCCCGCATCAGGGCATGCGGTTTGTGTGGGAGCCGCCAAAGTCTTCGTCGCGGCGCTGGACCGCGTGGCGGCCCTGAACGGCATCCCGCACGAGGAACGGAATTGGCGACATTCCTCCATCGCCAGCCGGATGCGTTTTCTGATGGCCCAGGCCGGCGACCCCGCTGCCGCCGAGGGCTTCCACCGCTTGATCGTGAAGGTCAAGCGTGTGCTCTGGGCCACGGCCGTGGTGGGACTCATCATCACGGCGGTCTACTGTGTCTGGCGACCGGCTTACCAGGAAATCATCATTCAGAATACACTCAAACCCCTGAGTAGGCTGGAAACCCTGTCCGACGGGTACGCTCCCCACCCACGCGGGAAAACCGCGATTGGTGTACCTCAGAATGGGGACCAGGAACTGCGGTGACCGGGGAGAGGTCGGGGAACAAAGCCTTTTGGCGCCAGACACCAGCTTGACCTGGCTGCAGGAAATGTTATAGTAGCATAGAGTTACGCGACCCAGTACGGTAGCGATCAGGTTTGGCCAGCGACTTGGAACTGATGACATCCATCTCATGACAGCCTCACCGTGGCGAACAGCTTCTTCGCCAGAAGGGCGGGCTTTGGATGTGGCAAGGGATCCAGGTCGTTTGTCTTTTTACGGCTCGGTCTCGGAGCTCGCCGGGCCGGTTTGCAGCGGGAGTTGAGTCCCCTGAGAATCACGCTTCCTGACGGCGGGATACTGGAGGTTGCTCACGGCGCCACGTCGGCTGACGTAGCCGCCCAAATCGGCCCCAGTCTGGCCAGAATGGCGATTGCGGCCGCGGTGACGGTCAACGGCGTCAGCGAGGTTTATGACCTCGCCCGCCCCCTTCCGGGTGACTGCCGACTGAGAATCCTGACGGCCAAGGACGATGACCCCGAAAGTCTGCGGGTCATGCGGCACAGCGCTGCCCACGTGATGGCCGAAGCCATCTGCACGCTGTTCCCCGAGACCCGGCTGGTCTACGGCCCGCCGCTCGAGGACGGGTTCTATTACGACATCGATCTGGACCGTTCCCTGACCCCGGACGATTTCGAGGCCATCGAGGCGGAGATGGCGCTGATTATCGCGGAGGACCGGCCCTTCCGCCGCTATGAACTGCCGTTGGACAAAGCCCTGGGCAAACTCCAGGCGGAGAACAACCGCTACAAGATCGACAACGCCGAGCGCGCCGGCAGCGCTACCATCAGCTTCTATGTGACCGGGGACCGGCCGGGCGCATACTTTGAGGACCTGTGCCGCGGACCGCACTTGCCGAGCACCGGTCGCATCGGTGCCTTCAAGATTCGCCAAGTGAGCCGGTCACACTACCGCGGCGATGTCCATGACCAGCCCCTCCAGCGTGTGTACGGGACGGCGTTTTTCCAGCCGAAGTCCCTCAAGGCCTACCTCCAACAATTGGAAGAAGCCAAGAAACGCGATCACAGGGTTATCGGACGGGAGTTGGACCTGTTCAGCGTCGCGCCGGAGGTGGGCAGCGGCCTGGTGCTGTGGCATCCCCATGGCGCCCGCGTACGCATGCTGCTCGAAGACTTCATGCGGGCCGAACTGATCCGCCGCGGCTATCAACCCGTCTATACGCCGGTTATCGGACGGTTGGACCTCTACCGCACCAGCGGGCACTACCCGTACTACGAAGATTCCCAGTTCCCACCGATGCACGAGACGGACCGCGGGCGGACGCTGCTCAGCCTCTTGCATCTGACCCAACGCGCCGCCCAGCACGCCCCGGACCGCCGGGAAGCGGCAATGCCGCCGATCCGTAAGCTGGCCGAGGCGGTGTTGGCCGTTTGGGGCCCAATCGAGGGGTTCGAGGTCGACGCCCCGGCCGAGCGCATGATCACGGTCTTGCAGCGCGCGTTGGAGTCCGAGGACGGCTATTTGCTCCGGCCGATGAACTGCCCGCATCATGTGCACATTTATAAGTCGCAGCCGCGCAGCTATCGCGATCTGCCCCTGCGGTTGGCGGAGTTTGGCACGGTCCATCGGTACGAGCAGAGTGGCGAGTTGGGCGGCATGGTCCGGGTCCGCGGCTTCACCCAGGATGACGCCCACCTGTTCTGCACCCCCGAGCAGTTGGAACAGGAACTGCGCACCACCATAGAGTTGACCCAACTGGTGCTCGCGACGCTGGACTTTAGGGATTACCGCGTGCGGCTCGGGCTGCGCGATGCTTCTTCCGACAAGTGGGTAGGCTCAGTCGAACAGTGGGCGTTGGCCGAACGCAACCTCCGCGCCGTGGTCCGGGCCATGGGCCTGGAGTGCACCGAGGAACCCGGCGAGGCGGCGTTCTACGGACCAAAGGTGGACTTTCTGGTGCGCGATTGCCTGGGACGGCAATGGCAACTAGGGACGGTGCAGGTCGATTATACGCTGCCCGAGCGTTTCGATTTGAGCTACGTCGGTCCCGACAATCAGCCCCACCGCCCCATCATGATTCACCGGGCGCCGTTCGGGAGTTTGGAGCGGTTCGTCGCCCTGCTCATCGAGCACTTTGCCGGGGCATTCCCTCTGTGGCTGGCGCCGGTGCAGGTCGGCGTGACCTCGATCAGCGAGAAGAGTGCCGCCTATGCCCGGGAGGTCTACGAGAAGTGCCTGAGTTTTGGCTTGCGTGCGGCCCTGGACGTTTCCGCCGAAAAGATCGGCCCCAAGAAACATCGTTTCCGCAGCACGCGCGTTCCATACATTCTGGTGGTGGGTGAGCAGGAGGCGAGGAGTGGGACGGTCAATGTCAACGACCGCGACGCCAAGGCCCTCGGGACGTATGCGTTGAGCGGCTTCCTCGGGGAATGTCGTTTGGAAATCGAGACCAAAGGGCATCGTCAGCAGGAGGCAGGAGGCAAGAGGCAAGAGGCAACGGAAATGGAGAATGGGAAATAGAAAAAGAAGAACGCGTTTGCAGGGCAGACGCATGGGTGCGGTGTGCACCGGACGATGAGATTCTTCATTTTTCATTTTCAATTAGAGAGAAAGTGAGGTGATGTCCAATCGCTAAGCCGCTTCGTCTGAATGACCAGATTCGCATCTCTCCGGTCCGTCTGATCGACCACGAGGGCGCGCAGCGCGGCGTGGTGTCTACGGCAGAGGCGAAAACGCTCGCGCGAGAGCTGGGGCTGGACCTGGTGGAAATCTCCCCCACGGAGCACCCGCCGGTCTGCCGGATCATGGATTACGGCAAGTACAAGTACGACCAGAAGAAAAAACAGAAGCAACGAACGACGCACATAGCGGTTTCCAAGGAGGTCCGCCTGCGTCCCAAGACGGACCCGCATGACCGCGACATCAAGATCAAGCGGG
The DNA here is from genome assembly GCA_043803085.1 of Planctomycetota bacterium. GTDB lineage: Bacteria > Planctomycetota > Phycisphaerae > UBA1845 > UBA1845 > JAAEQG01. The sequence goes on along the minus strand of JAZDKM010000200.1, from coordinate 3,181 downwards.
CGGTCGGCTTCCTCCAGGAAGGCAGCAAGGTCCAGTTCACCATGCTCTTCAAAGGACGCGAGCGGGCCCACCAGGACATGGGTTTGGAGGTCTTCCGCGAGATCGTCGCCGGATTGGGCGACGAAGTACGCATCGAACGACCTCCGCACCTGGAAGGACGCCGTTTGACCATGGTGCTGGCACCCGTCAAGGCGGGGAAAGCGCCGAAGCCCCCAAAGCCGTCAACCGCCCCGAAGCCACAGACCCGGCCGGAAGTCCCGGTCGCGTCCGCGCCGGTCATGGCCGCCGGGTCCGACCACCGTCCGGCGGTCGAGACCCCGAGCGTGCCCGTCGCGTCCAGTTAGGGCTGAGGCCGCTCGAGCTGTGGGCGCGTTGGACGGCCCTCTGTTGACGGGACCCTATGCAGCCCGTGGTGAAAGTGGCCAAGAGCGGTGTGGCACGGGCATCTTGCCCGTGAAAACACAGGCTGGAAGCCTATGCCACAACTTGTGCCACGGGCTGCTATGGTGGAAGCGGCCCGTTCCGGGCCGCGCGTGTTCTCGTGGCTTTTCTACCCTGACCGGTGGTGGGGGCAAGATCAGTGTGCTTTTCGTATGGCCGGTCGAGCAGGCCGGGAGGTAGGCTGCGTTGTCCCATTCCAGTGCAGGGTCCGTACCAGGGTGTACCGTACCCACCGAGGTCATCGAAACCCTCGAGTCGTGGCAACGGACGGTGGTGATCACCCACGTGACGCCTGACGCCGACGCGTTGGGGTCGATGTGCTCTCTGGCCAAAGTGTTCAGTGAGGGCGGAGGGCGGTCGGCGAAGGTCTCGCTGCCGGAGAACTCGTTGTCGCAGCGCTTGGCTTTCCTGTACGACCGGGCGCGGCTTCCCGTCGCCGAGCCGAAGGATTTCGCGGCCGCGGACGGCTTCGTCGTCGTGGACACTGCCACGAAATCGCGCTGCAACCTCCGTAAGGACCTACCCGAAGACTGGGACGCGGGACGCCCCCTGCTCAATATCGACCACCACGCCTCGAACACCCGGTTCGGCACGATAAACTGGGTGGTGGGTGACGCCGGCAGCTCGGCGGAGTTGATCTATTATCTTATCAAATCCTGGGGGCGGTCGATCGACCCGTTGGTCGCTTCGCTGTTGTACGCCGGAATCCACACCGATACGGCGGGGTTCTCGCTGCCGAACACCACGAAGAGTGCCTTGGCCGCCGCGGCGGAACTGGTCGGCCGCGGCGCGGACGTGACCGATCTGGGGGAGCGGCTGTGCCGCAGCCAGCGGCTGAGCGAGTTCAAGCTGCTGCGCACCGTCTATGCCAACACGCGACTCGCCGCCGGCGGTCGCATCGCCTATAGCACCGCCGACCACCGCGAGATCACCGAGGCCGGCTGCGCCGCCGCGGACATCGATGACCAGGTTTCCGTGCCGCGGGCGCTGTACGGGACGCGCCTGGCCATGCTGTTTACGGAAGGGGTGCGCGGTCAGACGCGGATCAATTTCCGGGGCGACGGGGGACTGAGCGTGCTGGAGTTGGCCCAGGCCTTCAGCGGCGGAGGTCACGGCAGCGCCGCCGGGGCGATCGTTCCGGGCACGCTGAATGAAGTCGTCCCGCGCGTGCTGCCCGAGGCGGAAGCCTATCTGAACCGTCTAGAACAAGCCTCTCGATCGGCCGGGGGACTGCCCGCCCTCGAGGGGTAATGGGCTTTTCTGCCGCGACACGAAGCCCGAGGCCGGGGTGGCGGAAATCGGGCGTGGACCCGCCGCGCCGGGCGGCGCGGCAATGTCGTGCCCGGAAGCGCCGCCTCCGTTGGTTCCCATTCGCCGGTTCCGCCGAAGCCGTGGGTGATCCCCCGCCCCGAAAGGGCCGTCTATGTCAGCCCAGGGTAACGCCCTGGGTAACCAGCGCGCCGGGACCATCAAGCCCTGAAAGGGCGCGCTAGGCCCGATGGCAGGCCTGGCGCTCACCATCCATAGATTCCGTTATTCTTCGAAGCGAACACCGGTCCCATGAGGTCGTTTTTCCCATCTCGCCCTTTCGGGGCTTTGGCCGATCCGCATTTCCACGATACGCGGCGAATGCCATTGAGTTCCTCTTACGCGCGCCACGGCCGTGCGGGCAGCGACCAGGGGTTTCGCCCCGGGACCCCAAAAAGGGCAGAAGTACAAAGAGCAAAGGGTTACTCAGAGTCCAGGGCCAATCGAAACCCGCGGCTGAGGGCCCGAGCGGCGGGCGCGTCGCCGTCGCGGCGCGCGCAACGCAGGGTCGTCTCGACGCTGCCCCACGACCCGCCACGCACAACACCGGCCTGCTCAACCGGACCCCGGACGTGGGCGCCAGTGTCATGTCCCAGAGGAAACTTGACGACCCGATGCGGGCAGCCATGAGCGGGGCATCCATGCTCCCGTTGTAAAGAACCGTTAGGGACACGACACTAATCGCCCCAACGGGGCCACGGCCTCCAGCCCAGGGTTGTCCCGCCGCACCGGGACTACCCTGGGCTGCCGGGCGCAAACCCACGCAACCCCGACGGGGTTGCGGCTCAATCCCACACATACCGTTCATCGAATTCGATCTGATGCTTGTTGAGCAGCATGCGTAGTTCGTCCTGAAACGTCATCTTGCGGTGATGTTCTTCTTGAGCCACAGGTTCGAGACGCGCTTCAGCTCCTTCACCCATTCGGCCTGAGTGATCGTGCGTCCGAAGCGTGCGAGAATGTGCACGTGTTCTTCGACGCCTCCGACGCGTATCGGCGGGCATTCGAGCTGTTTGCTGATGCCGCCGAGGTAGGCGTGCAGCGCGTCGCGGGTGGGCTTGTCGCGCAGGAAAGGGCACGCTCCTTGGTTGAGAAGTCCAGATGAATGTAAACCGCAGAGAGAGATTGGGGCATAGGCGGCTCCGGATGGCGAGATCGTTGGCCTTGTTCTGCGCCCGTCCAGCCAACGAATTCGCGCCGGCCTCATCGGACCGAATGCCACAACCCCGTTGGGGTTGACTGGATTGAACCACCCTATTCTCCCAGGGTAGCCGCTTCGCGGCAACCCTGGGCCTGGGGTTTGGCCATTTCGTAGTCATCCCGGAGTGAATTGCGTGTGACCAGGTGCCCGCGGTCGGGGATGCGGCGGACGGGCCGCGGCCTTGACGGTTCGGGCCGCAGGTGATATCTATGTATATAACTAGATATCACC
>JAZDKM010000199.1:0-10707 GCA_043803085.1 Planctomycetota bacterium | reverse complement strand
GACGGCGGAACAGATCGCCCAGCTCGCGTTGGAGCAGGGACCGGGCTTGCAGGTGCTCACCTCGGCGGCACGCCTGAAGCAGTTGGAAGAGGCCCAGCGGATCACGCAACTGATTCTGATTCTGGTCGCCTTCATTGCGCTGCTGACCGCGTTTTTCATTATCGTCACGACCATGGGCATGGGTATCGTCGAGCGCGTAGTATCGCTGGGGGTGATGCGTTGCATCGGCGTCACCCGCGCGCAATTGACCGGCCTGGTGTTGGCGGAGTTGGTGCCGATCGGAGTGGTCGGGACGGCCCTGGGTGTTCCGGTCGGGATGGTCCTGACGCACCTGGGCGCGTGCCTGGTGCCCGGGTTTGTGCAGCAGGTACTCGTCAGCGCGTGGGGCATCCGGCTGGCCGTCACCGGTGGGCTGCTCACTACGGTGGTGGGTGGCGGCGTGCTGGTCGTGCAGGTGGGGCGGGTCTCGCCGCTCAGCGCCGCAAACCCCGAGTCCCAACCCACGCGATGGGTTTGGACCGCGATCGTGGGCGTGGTGGGTTTGCTCTCGCTCGGCGCGCACCACTGGATGCTGCGTTCCGTTGAGTCGGCGCTATGGTTCAAGCCGGTGATCGCGTTGTGCGGAACGGTCACCATCTACTTCGCGTACGTGTTGGTCGTGCCGGCCCTGGTCACGCTGGTCGGCTGGGCGGTGGTCAGTGTGGTCGGACCGCTCCTGGGCATCCACCGTAAGCTGGCCCGAGATCAGATCGCCCGGGCGCCCTGGCGAAGCGCGGGAATCTGTTGGATGTTGATGGTCGGCCTGTCGCTGATCGTTTATCTGGCCGTCCGCGGGGAGAGCGTCATCGCCGCCTGGGACTTCCCCAGCAAGCTGGCCGAGGCCTTCGTTTGGACGCAGGAGCCCGTCCCGCGTGCCCGGCTTGAGGCGGTCCGCAAGCTGCCCGGCGTCGCTAGCTGTACCGCCATCCACAACATCGTGTGTACGGTCGGTCGGGAGAAGAGCGCGTTGCTGCGTTTGCTTAAGCCTTTCACCATGTTCGTCGCGGGCGATCCCGATGGCTTTCTCAACATGGCCAAGCTCGAGTTTCTGGAGGGCAGCCTGGAGGACGCCCAGGCCAAGATGCGGCAGGGCGGCTACCTGCTGCTGCCGCCGGAGAGTTCACGGGCACTGAACCTGCACCTCGGTGACCGCGTGGACGTGACCATCGGCGGCCGTACCGCGCTGTTCGAGATCGCGGGTGTGGCCCAGTCACCCGCGATGGACATCGCCGTCAGCTATTTTCAGGCGGACAGCTATATGACCCTGGCCGCCAGCGGGGCCGTTTTGGGGACTCTCGACGACGTGCGCGATCAGTTCCAGATCGACGACCTCTCCACCTTTCTCTTGAACGTTGATCTGCCGCTGGCGGCGCCTCCGCCGGCTTTCGAGGCCGGCGCCCCGCCGCTGCTGGACCCGCAAGCCGTCGCCCTGCTCATGCTGGAATGGGTGCCGTGCCTGCCCCACGAGGCGGAGCGCCTGGCCGCCATGGCGGACGACCTGACTGCGTTTCTCGCGGTGAGCGCTCCGCTCCCTGCCGCGGCCGAGCAGGAAGTGTTCCGCTTTCGGCGGGCGCTGGCCTTCGTGGCCCAGACGCGCGACCGTCCCACTCCGGAACTTCGCAGCGGAGCCCTCTTCGTCGCGGAGAACTGGGAAGACCTGGCCCCGGCGGAGCGCTGGGACCTGTTCCGCGAGCAACTGGTCCTGCTCAAGGTCGGCTACGCTGTGGGTAAGCCCGACGCCCAGAACGGCTCCCTTCGCCGCCTCAAGCAGAGCATCGACAGCGACATTCGCCGGGCGACGCTGCTGGTCTCGATCATTCCGGTGATCGCGCTCATCGTCGCCGCCCTGGGGGTGGCCAACCTGATCACGGTGAGCGTCAACGCCCGCACCCGGCAGATCGCGGTGCTGCGCGCCGTCGGGGCGGTGAAGTCGCAGATCCTGCGCCTGGTTTTGACGGAGGCCCTGACCCTGGGCGTGATGGGTTGCGTGCTCGGCATTCTATTGGGGATGCACACGGCCGACTCGATGAACACCATCACTGAGAAGTTAGTGGGCGTGGAGTTGATCTTCGCGGTGCCGTGGAGACGGGTGGGTGGGGCCGCGGCCCTGACGCTGTTGATCGCCTTGCTCGCCGGCTTGGGTCCGGCGCGGCACGCGGCCAGAAATAACATCGTTGACGCCCTGCAAGCGACTTGAGCCCAAGAGCCCCCATACCCCCGCACGGACATGGAGCCATTGGAACCGATCAACACCACCCCTGACCCGACCGAAACGGGGCGGCATTACGCACGCTGGCTGCCCCTGCTGGTCATCGCCGCTGGGGTGGCGGTCTACCTGAACAGCTTTTCGGGTGCGTTCGTCTTCGACGACATTCGCAACATCGTTGATGACAAGCGCATTCGCCGTCTGTGGCCGCTTTGGGGCAGCACTCCGGCCAGTAGGCCACTCGTGAGCTTGTCGCTGGCCGTCAACTACGCGCTCGGCGAGCTCAATGTCTGGGGCTACCATGCAGTCAATCTCGGCGTTCACCTCCTCGCGGCCCTTACGTTGTTCGGCATTGTCCGGCGCACCCTGTCGCACGAGGCCTTGTGTGAAACCTACCGCGGGGAAGCGCCCTGGTTGGCGCTGACGGTGGCCCTGATCTGGGTGGTTCATCCGCTCCAAACCGAAAGCGTCACCTACGTCATCCAGCGGGCGGAGTCGATGATGGGACTGTTTTATTTGCTGACCCTGTATTGCGTGATTTGCGGCGCGGATTCACTCCGCGGGTGGGGGTGGTACGTGGCGGCGGTGGTCTGCTGCGCCATGGGTATGGGCAGCAAAGGGATCATGGTCACCGCGCCAATGGTGATGCTGTTGTACGACCGGGCATTCCTCTCGTCGTCGTTCGGACAGATACTCCGCTGGCGGTGGGGCTTGTACGCCGGATTGGCAGCCACCTGGGGCATCCTGGCGGCCGTGGGGGTCTTTCGGGGCGTGCTAGCGCCACCCGGCGAAGCCGCTGCCGCGGTCGGCTTCGGCATCAAGGGCATCACCCCGCTGCAATACGCCTTGGCTCAGCCGGGTGTCGTTCTGCACTACCTCCAGCTATCGTTCTGGCCGCGCCCGCTTTGCCTGTGGTATTGGCGGCCACTCGCCCAGACCAAGCTAGCTGTTATGGGGCCGGGCTTGGTGATCGGGGGCCTCTTGGTCGCCACCGTGTGGGCATTTCGCAAGCACTCCCCGCTCGGCTTTGTGGGGGCGTGGTTCTTTCTCATTCTCGCGCCCACCTCGAGTATCGTTCCGATCAAGGACCTCGCCTTCGAGCATCGGATGTATTTGCCACTAGCGGCGGTCGTGGTCTTGGCGGTGTTCGGTGTTCGTTGGGCCCTGGAGTATGCCTCCGGGCGTCTGTCCTGGGCGGCGCGTGTCCGGCGTGGGATCGCCGGCGGGCTGGTGCTCGCCGTAGCGGGGGCGCTGGGCTTCGGCACCTGGCAGCGCAACCGGGACTATCGTAGCGCCGAGACCGTGTGGCGCGACGTCGTGGCCAAGAATCCGCGGCATGCCCCCGCCCGTTTCAATTTGGCCAATCTCCTCGTGGAACAACACCGCCTGGACGAAGCCATCGAACTCTATGAACAGGCGCTGACCCTCTGGCCCGCCTACCCCGAGGCCCACAACAACCTGGGCAGCGCGCTGCTTGAGCGCGGCCGGTTAGACGAGGCCGTGACGCACTTCGCCCGGGCAGTCCAACTGCGGCCCGATTACGCCGAGGCCTGCAGCAACTTCGGCGTGGCCCTGATCCACAAAGGGAGGACCGCTGAGTCGGTGTCGCCCTTGACCGACGCTCTGCGCCTCAAGCCGGACTACCCCGAGGCGCATAACTACCTCGGGGTGGCCTTACTGGCGCAGAACAAACCCGCGGAAGCCATGCAGCACCTTGCCGAAGCGGTACGGTTGCGGCCCGCCTACGCGGAGGCGCGTAGCAACCTGGGAGCGGCTTACCTCAGTTTGAGGCAATTCGATCAGGCCATCGCCCAGTTCAGCGAAGCGCTGCGGCTTGACCCGCGGAACGTCATCTCGCAGATCAACCTCGCGTTGGCACTGGCCGGGCAGGGCAAACTCGACGAAGCCATCGCGGCCTATCGCCATGCGTTGGAGATCGATCCCAACTCCGCGCCGGCCCGCCAATACCTCGACGAGGCGCTGAACCAGCGCACCGCGCGCCCTCCCTACGGTAGTGAGTGATGCAGATCGCACCCTGTCCGAGTACCGACCGTAGCAGCCCGTGGTGAAACGGCCTTGGCCTGTGGGACCGGCTTTCCAGCCGGTCTTCTTCGGGGCAAGAAGCGACATTGACCGGCTGGAAAGCCGGTCCCACAGACTTTCACCACAGGCGGGTAGGGGAGGGCAATTGGCTTGCGGGGGGTGTCACACTCCCTGACGCTCGCGTCTCGGTTCGGATTATGGCGTGGTGCTCTGCCCGTTCCCGTCGGTGGTGACATCGCCGGCGAGGTCCTGCAGCATCGTGTCAAAGAGGCCGAGCACGGTCGATTTGGTGCTGGAGACGAATGCGTCTCGGACGCGTAACTCACACGTGCTCAAGACCGTGCCGCCGGCCAAGAGGGTCGCCGCAGCCAGCCAACACCGCGTGATCAGATTGGTTCTTGAGGCTCTCATGGCACGCACTCTCCAGCGCTGGCCGTTCCCAATGAGGCGGGTCACTCCTGAAAGGAGAACTCCTCAATGACGGTCCGCGCGTTGTTGAAGGTGTCCGGTCCACTGACCACGGTGGGCTGTTCGGCCGCCCGGAGGACGAAGGTGGCCACCCGCACATTGCCTACGGTGCCGGCCTCGGGTGAAGTCTCGAAAATCAGCGTGTCCCCACAGGTAAAATTGCCGGCGGCGGCACTCAGCGGATTCACAAAGCCTGGGACGCCGAAGCCCTCGGCCTGGCCCGGGACGGCATTGAGGAACAAACCTGGTTCGGTCGTCGGAAAATCGATGTTCTCCCCCAGACCTATGCGGACCAACGGACAGTTGAACAGGATCCCGCTTTCGCTGGCCAGACCCTCCGGAAAGGTTTGGAGGCGTACGGTCTCGTTTTGGGTAGTGACGATGGTCAGGCCCTGGTCGTCAATGGTCTCGACCTGGCGCTCGGCGGTGACGACGTAGCGGATGTTGACCGCGGTCTTATTGACCACCCGGACCAGAACGAAGCCGGAGTTGGGGCCGGGGGTCAGCGGCACGATCCCGCCAAAGGTATAGTTAATGAAGCTCGGGTTGAACAGGGTGGCGTTTTCGCCACAACCCACACCCAGGAGGACCGCCGCAGCCGACGCCACCCCGAGCTGCCACCGATTCCGACGCATATCGGGTTCTCCGTTTCTCCATGCTTCTCTGCGTGCTCTGCGGTGCACCCCGGGGAGCGCGCGACTTCATCGGACCGAGACGATGAGCTCAAAACGCCCCGGAACCGCCGCCTGGGCCGGGGTATCGGTGTCGAGATACCCGGGCACATTGGCGTTGGTCTCGTCCACCACGAACGGCAAAGTCAGGTCGCCATTGAGAACGAAGGTCACGACTGACCCACAGGTCAGATTGGTTGGAAAGCCCGGGACGTCGCGCGTCCCGAAGTTATGCACTTCGGTGACTGCCCCGGTCTCGTCCACGGCATCCACCACCAGCGGGACAAAGCGGGGCGGGGTCACCGATTTGAGCTCCCGGCGGATCAGACCCAACTCCGTGGCGGTGACGGTAATCTCCTTCAGAGACGTGGGTACAAACATCTCGAGCGAGGAGGTCGTCTCCGTGATCTCCACCGCCGGGGCCACGGCGGCCACGTTGCACAGGACGACCATGTTGTTCAGGGTGTTCTCCGTCAAATCCGGCGGGGGCGTTGCGGCCGTCGTGGTGACAACACCATTCGCGTCCACCGTCGTCACCACCCCGTCGAACACAGCAGAGCCGTCTACGAACTCAAAAGTGGTGATCACGTTGGTGCTGAACAGCACCTGCACCTGGAACCGCGCCCGCGGGCGCAGATTGGGGTCGCTGTCGACGTCGATGCCCCTGTTCCGCAGGAAATTCAAGACGTTGCCATCGAAGTGCGTATTATTGATGAAAATGATTACCACGTGTCCCGGGGCGTTTTCGGTCGTCGCCCCTCCGATGCTGGCGGCCACGTCCGCGGGGAACAGAACATTGATGGCTGAGGGATTCAGCGCCGAACAACCCGCCGTCGAAAGAGCGATCAGCAGGGCGAACCTCGCTCCCTGAAACCACGATCGTCCGACCGCCTCTCGGTGATGCCCGGTCCCACTCATGACCGCCCCGTCCTTCCGCCGTCGTGGTCGGAGGTCGTCCCACTGTAACATAAGCCGCACCGCCACAGGTGACTCCCCAACGTCCCGATGGAAAGTATCGCCTCGTCGAGTGGCAGGTCAAGCCTCCCGCCGGCCTGCCCCCGCCCGGGCCACGACGGGTGGGATCAAACCCGCCCTGCTCCCCAGAGCGGGGGCCTTGTACCGCGCCTCTGGGGTCCTTGCAAGCGACCCGGGCGATCCGCGAGCACATTGCGAATTCAGGAATGTCCGCTTCTTCTTCTGAGTATCGCTCGGACCGGGCTGGCATCGAAGCCGACCAGTTTAAGCGGCAGGGCGATCAGTTCGTACAGCCCTTCGGGAATTCCTTCGAGCCGTAAGCCTTCCAGGCCGGCCATGTCGTAGCGGACGAGCCGGTGGTGGACGGGCAGATCGTGTGCGGCGTACAGGTCCAGGCTCGGCGTATCAATCCCCACCAGCCGCACGCGCTGGGCGTGCAGCCAGTCGATCAATTCCGGCGCAAAAGCCGCAAAGTCTTCGTTGAAGACCGTTGGGTCGGGATAGGTGCCGGTGGCGAACAAGACGCGCGGGGCGCGGATAGGCTGCTGCACGAGCACTGATGTGATGGACTCGCCCGGCCGCCCCGGTACACAGATCACCTGACAAGGGCCGAGGTAGAGCTCCAGACTTTGCAGGTCGATCGACCGCCCGTAGCGACCAACGTGACTCGGGGCATCGGCATGGGCGCCTAAATGCGCGGTCGCATGTAGCGCCGACGAGGTCACCTCGTCGCCGGCTTTGATATCCGTGTGAATCTCCCGTTTCAGCGGGGCATCGCCCGGCCAGACTTTAAGCAGCTCGGAAAGCGGCGGTGTGATGTCATAGAGCATAGTTCGGTCCATAAGGCGGTTCGCGGTGTGCCGGTGCAGCAGAATGTCGCGCGGAGCCCGACCTACCGTCCCTCAGGGCCGGATGGGATGGGCGGCCCCCATCCCCGGGCCGCAGACCACCGCATTAGCGAACACCCGTGTGGTACCCAGGGCGGCCGCACGGAAGGTCGGCGAAGAGGCGAACAAGATCACCTGCCCCGACCCGATTCGTTCACGCGTCACATACGCGGAGTGGGCCAAGCGGTCTGCCGCCTCCGGCCAGAGCAGACCGCTCATCCGCAGCCGCAACTCGTATCCCGGCGGGGCCACGGTCCAGCCGGGCTTGCCTTTCTCCTCCTGGGCGGGGTGCGCCTCCTTCTTCGAGCCGTCGATTTCCGGTTGGGTGGTGCCGGTTTGAGCCGGCTGGGTGGATTCGGCTTTTTCGGCGGGACGTGGCTTGGTGTCCGGAATGTAGACCCCCAGGCGCACCGGGGCCTGCACGTCTTGGAACGCCACGAACACGGTGTCGCCCCACCAGAGGACCGGCACGTAATCGCCGCACCCCGCCGTGAGCCAGCTTCGATCGTCCACACGCCCGGCCAGGATCACGCCCTGCGGGCTGAAGAGCGCCCGCCAGGCATCGCGTCGTTTGAGTTCGTCCTCGTCGGGCTTGTCGCCGCTCTGCCCGATAAGCCAGGGGTAGGAAAGCTCCGCCGGCGGATTCCGGGCCCATACCGTGGACGGGTCGATGGTGCTCATGCGGGCTTCCCATTCGCGCACGATGGCTTGCCGATGCTCATCGAGCTGGGTGAGCACTTCGGACAGAAGCCGAGTAGACCCCAGCCCCTCCGTCTCCTTGGTCAAAGCCGCCGCTGAAGAGCCGATCGCAATCAAGGTGCCGCCGCCCTCGACCCAGGCCTTCCACCCCTCAATCGGGACTTTGGGCGCGTCGCCGAAGGTATCAGGGAGCACCACCACGTTGTACCGCCGGAGATCAGCGCCTCCGAAGTGATCAGCGTTAAGATATGAGGCCCGCAGTCCCAGCACGTGGTCGATCAGATGCCAAATCTCACCATACGTATAGGGGTTAAAGGCATCACGCCCGAGCACCGCGATGCGCGGCGGCTCCAGCAACACGAAGTGCTGCCCGCCCAAGTCCGGCAAGTCGCCTGGACCCAGGCCGGACTTGACTCCGAGAGCCCGCAGACCGACTTCGGCAGCGGCCTGAGCGACGGTTTCGTCGAGATCACCCGCAAAATTCAGGTTGTCTTTCCACGTGATGACCACGGAACCGCGGGCGAAGTCGCGTCCATCGAACTGAAAGGGCTTGTCGGCCACGCGAACGTGGACCCCCCGCTCCATAAGCCGACCGGCCGCGGTGATGCAGCGGTCGTCCGCGCCGTCGATGACCAACGCCACCTGGGCCTTGGCCTCCTCGCGCGGAGTGGGGAGTCCGTCAGCAATGCCGGTGAAGCGAACCGCCCCTTCGGGCAGGGCCATCGCCAGCTCATAGCCCTCCACGTCGAACATCATCGCGAGGTTCCAGGCCGTCACGTCATATAACTTCGATCGACCGAAACGGAGCAGCTCGCGCCGCTCGTCGTTGAGAAACTCCACGGTCATGTGGGGATCGAACTCGAGCAGGGCCGCCACGAGCGGCGCCTCGGGCTGGCGGTTGGGAACCAGAATGGTGTCCCCGGGGAACGTGCGGTCGTTGAACTCGCGCCCGAGGCGATCCTTGCCGGAAGCGGTGAAGTCACGGTCGGGCGTGTACATCTCGAAGCCCTGTAACGTGAGCAGGTCGGTGAAGGTCCGCAGTCGGCCGGTGTTGGCCGAGGGGAGGATGGCGAACGTGCGGCCCGCGTACGGACCCTCGGCGGAGACGTTCTTGCGCCGCTCGGCCAAGTAGTCACGCAGCACCTGGTGGCGGTTGGCCTGGAGCGTTTGCAGGTTCGCGATCGAGCTGACCAGTTGGTGGTGCACGGCCTCACGATAGGATTGGATCGTGCCCTCCATGCGGCGGACGCCGTCGGAGACGATCTGGGCCTGCTCGTAGAGGTTCTCGGCCGCGTTGCGCAGGGCGGCCCACGTGGACGAGTAGCCCGGATACCATTCCTCGTTCCACTCGCCGTGGTAGTAGCGCCAACCGAGTCGGTCGAAAGCCGCGGCGTGGTCGCGGGCAAAAACCGGAAACCACTTGCGAATGTTCGGGGGCATATTCGGGTTGAGCGGTTCGCGCGGCGGGAAGAACAGAAACGTGTCCTGCGAACCCATCTCGTGGCTTTCCATGAAGAAATGCGGATGCCATTGACCTGCCGCGGCGATGCGGCCGCGAGACTCAGGCTGGGTCCCGTAGATCCAGTCACGGTTCATGTCGAAGAGATAGTGATTCATCCGGCCCCAGGGCCAGACTTGCGTATGGATGATGGATTGGTCATCCACACTGGGCTGGACGGTGCGGTTCTGGGTGACGTTAGCGAGGCACCGCTCGCGGCCGTCCGGGTTCATCAACGGGTCGATGATGACCACCAGCTCGTCGAGCATCTTCCTGACGGCCTCGTCCGTGGAGGCGGCCAGATGATAGGCCAGCGCCAGGGCTGCGTCCGAGCCGGACATCTCGTCACCGTGGATCGCATAGGCCATCCACGCAACGGCCGGGAGCGTTTCGGCCAGGCGGTCGCCTTCTTCCGCGGAGACCGACCGCGGATCGGCCAGCTTGCCCACGTCGGCCTTGATGGGTTCGAGGCCCTTGAGGTTCGCTTCGGAGGAAAGCACAAGGTAGTAGAGCGCGCGGCCTTCGTGGCTTTTAGCGTATTCGAAGAGCTTGGCCCGGGGGCTTTTCGCCGCAAGCGCTGTTATGACCGCCTCGATCTGGGCGTGCGAGGCCGGTCGGGAGCCAACCTCGAAACCCAGAACACTGTCAGGCGTGGGGATGGCCGGATCGTACTGAGCGCCGGGGAAAAACGGCACGTCGTACTTCAGCCCGGGCAGTTCGGCGCCCGGCGCGGCCGGTGGCGCGGTGGGCGGTGCAGGACTCCAGGCAGCCGCGACGACGGCCAGAGGCGCTACAAGCAGCGAAGCGACCATCGCAGAACGGCACACGTTTTTCACGCGGGAACTCCTTGGTCGGAAGAAGGCAAGGGGCAAAAGGCAAGAGGCAAGAGGCAAGAGTTGGGGAGCAGCCACCGGGCGCCCCGTGAAGTACGACTGTACAATGGGTTTGTTTGGTAATATTCGAAGAAGGCAGGAGGCACCAGAGAAGAGTCCGGCAGGAACGGCGGGCTTGCGAGAACAGTAAAGCCCGACTGTACAATGGGTTTGTTTGGAAATCTGAAGAGAGGCAAGAGGCAGGAAGCAGAAACGCCGAAAAGCCGAAACGTCGAAACGTCGAAAAAGAGGAGCGGGAGCGACGGAACGATGAAGTGGGGCAGAGGGCATGAAGTGGCGCTGTACAATGGGTTTGTTTCGTAATCTGCTCATACCTCGGCGGACGCCC
>JAZDKM010000198.1:0-13769 GCA_043803085.1 Planctomycetota bacterium | reverse complement strand
CCTGGCGACGTCCACGAAGTGCTCGGAATCGATTCTGCCTGCGGTCTCGGCCTTGCTCTACGCCGCCGCAGGCTGACGATTGCCGCCCACCGTTGCACTCAGGCAAACTGCCGGCGGGTTACAAAAGGGCCAAACCCCAGTCCCAGGGTAGCCGCTTCGCGGCAACCCTGGGCAGGAGGCCAGCACGCCGTTGGCGTGCCAGCGCACCTTCGAGCCTCGCGGCAGTCAGTTCCAGTTCACCACGCTCGATACCAGCACGCCGTCGGCGTGCCAGCGCACCTTCGAGCCACGCGGCAGTCAGTTCCAGTTCGCCACGCTCGATGCCAGCACGCCGTTGGCGTGCCAGCGCAACCCTGGGCTGACGGCCCAAACGCCTTTGGCGTAGGATCACGGTTCCCGGCAGGGCCACGCCCACGCGGATCCGTGCGCCAACTCCAACGGTCTATCCGTTCAAGCATCATTCACGCCCATGCGGCAACGCGCTCCAGCCCCAACGGGGCTATGTCCTTCAGCCCAGGGTTGCGCCGAAGGCGCTACCCTGGGTCGGCGTGGCGCGATCACACCCAACCCCAACGGGGTTGCGACTCAGACGTAGGGCATTGTCGCGCCAACCGACACAACCCCGTGGGGGTTGATTTGGTGTGTGCTTTTCCTATCCCAGGGTAGTCCCGGTGCGCCGGGACAACCCTGGGCTGGAGGCCGGCACGCCGTTGGCGTGCCAGGGCAGGAGCGCGCACGGCCCACATAGGCGCCTCCAGCGGACCGTCCGGTGGGTCATGATCAGGAGCGCCGACCCATGGTAACGCCTCCGGCGCAACCCTGGGCTGGAGGCCGGCACGCCATTGGCGTGCCAGGACGGCCTTCTCCGTTTCTCACGGGACCAAGGGCTTCGCCCATCTGGACTCCCCGCAAAGGGTAAGAGGAAAAAGGGTCATTTTGAGTCCACCACGACACGAAACCCGTAGAAACTGGAGAGGAAGTCGGGCGTGAGCCAGCCGCGGTAGGGGGGCGCACTCCTGCGGCGGCAGGCCGAGCGGCAGTAGATATCGCCCAAGCTGCAACTGCCCCCGCGCAGAACACGGTTCACACCCGAGCTTGGACCGTTCGGATCAACTTGTACACCAGGCGGGTACGCTCCGTACCACTCCTGACACCACTCCCACACGTTCCCGTGCATATCGTACAAACCCCACGCGTTCGGCTTCTTCCCTTTCACCGCATGCGTCGTTTTCCCCGAGTTCCCAGCGTACCAGCCATACTCTCCCAACTGCCCGTCCGAATCCCCGAAGCAGAACTGCCCCGTACTCCCCGCACGGCACGCGTACTCCCACTCCGCCTCCGTCGGCAGCCGAATCGCCTTCCCCGGCTTGGCCGACAGCTTCTGGCAGAACGCCTGGCAATCGTCCCAGGAAACGCCCTCCACCGGATGGTTCGACGTATTGACCCCCGAGACCTGGTCCTTGCCGCCGCCCGCGCTGCTGTACCACGACGGATTGTTCCCCATCACCGCCTGCCACTGGGCCTGCGACACCTCGTACTTGCCCAGGTAGAACGGCTTGCTGATCCGAACACGATGTTGAGGGCCTTCGAAGTCAGTACGGTCCTTCTCGCTCTCCGGCGAGCCCATCAGGAACTCGCCCGCCGGGATCAGCACGAGTTCCATCTTCACCCCGCCACCCAAGTCCACGGAGAAGGTTTCCGGGGGTCCGGACGGCGCGGACGATCGACTTTTCGAGCACTGACCCAAGCCTAACGTCAGCGCCATCAAACAAAGCGCTGTTGTCCACCTGATACTGAATCGAGTGCTCATTGTGCGTCTCCTTTCACGGGATCTCTGGTCGCCTGCGCCCCGCGCGGAAGCGTGTCGCGGTCCACGTTGGTACTACTGACCTATTGAGGGCCTACCTTACCGTTGCGGGAGCTCGCTGGCGGCCTTGATCCGCTTCCACCATTCACCCAGCTTCCCGGTGGTGGCCCGGCGCTCAAAATACGCCTGCTCCTCCTCGAAGGTCATCCCTTTGATGTCGTCGTAGATTCCGGACTGAACGCGGCGTTTGAATTCGACACAATCAAAGGTCTTCTCAATCTTCTTCGTCCGCTCCATGGGCGACTTCCCGTGGGGTAACAATGGTCAGGTTCTCGTAACCCAGCGACCTATTCACCGTATTATACGCCTTCATCTTCTCCAGGTGAACGATGTGCAGAAAACTCCACGACACGATGGCATCCGCACCAGTGGCAACCGGTCCGCTTGGGGAGGGCGAGGCTCCCGGCGAGCCGAATCAATCGGCTCGGCAGGAGCCTCGCCCTCCCAGGTTGCCGAAATCTCTTGCCCCACCCGCCCCGTCGGCAGCGGTCGAACACGGCTTCCCAGGGCCGACCCCCTGGGCTATTCTCTAACACCCCTGACGGGGCTGATCGGGAATGTGCGCGCTCCGTCGCACAATGGAGGGAGTTGTGCCCACGATCGAGAAGGTAGCCGTTTTCGGGCTGGACTGTGCCGAGCCCACGCTGATGTTCGACCGGTGGGTCGAGGACCTGCCCTTCACCCGCGGACTGCTCCGCAAGTCCACCTACGGCACCTTGACCAGTTGCATCCCGCCAATCACCGTGCCGGCCTGGTCGTGTATGGCCGCCGGCAAGGACCCCGGGCAACTGGGCATCTACGGTTTTCGCAACCGGGCGGACTACTCCTACGACCGGTTGACCATCGCCACATCGCTGGCCGTGGCCGAAAAACGCCTGTGGGACATGCTGGGCGCGCACGGCAAGGAGTCGATCATCGTGGGCGTCCCCGGCACCTATCCCATCGTCAGACCCATGAAAGGCCATCTGATCTCCTGCTTCCTCACGCCCGACGCCGAGAAGAGCGACTACACCTGGCCGAGGTCTTTGAAGCCGGAGATCAAGGCCCTCGTCGGCGAATACATGGTGGACGTCAAGGACTTCCGCACGGCGGACAAGCCGTGGCTGCTCGAGCAGATTTACGCGATGACCGATAAACGCTTCCAACTGGTTAAGCACCTGCTCAAGCACAAGCCCTGGGACCTGTTCTGGATGGTGGAGATGGGCCACGACCGCATCCAGCACGGGTTTTGGGCGCAGATGGATCCTACCCACCACGCCCACGTTCCGAACAACCCCTTCCAAAACGCGATCCACGACTACTATGTCCACACGGACCGGCTTATGGCGGAGGTCGTCGCCCTGCTCGATCTCGAGCAGACCGCGATCATGATCGTCAGCGACCACGGGGCCCAGAGCATGGTTGGAGGCGTGTGCTTCAACACCTGGCTGATGGACCAGGGCTACCTGCACCTCAAGCAAGCACCGCGCGGTGTGGAGAGATTCGACGTCGCCAACGTGGACTGGAACAAGACCACGGCCTGGGGCGACGGCGGCTACTACGGGCGGTGTTTCATCAACGTCCAAGGCCGGGAGCCCAACGGTCAGGTGCCGCCCGAGAAGTACGAAGCCTTCCGCAGCGAGTTGAAGGCCAAGATCGAGGCGATGGTCGACCACGAAGGGCGGCCGATGCGCAACGCGGCCCACCGCCCGCAGGACCTGTATAAAGCGACGAACGGCGTGCCGCCGGATTTGCTGGTGATCTTCGGAGAGCTCCGTTGGCGTAGCGTGGGCACGGTCGGCCACCCCGGTTGGCACACCTTCGAGAATGACACCGGCCCCGACGACGCCAATCATGCTCAGGAGGGCGTGTACGTGCTCAGCCATCCGTCGCTGCCGGCCAGGGGCCGCGTGGACGGGCCTACGCTATACGACGTGGCCCCGACGATCCTGGACCTGATGGGGCTGCCCATCCCGGAAGACATGCGCGGAGCGTCGATCTTGTAGGGTGGGCATCGCCTACTCCATCAGGCTGAAAGCTGATAGTGCAAACGTGACTGCACCGCGGATGATTGATACGGTCCTGTTCGACATCGGGAACACCCTGCTCGACTTCGACTCGCTCGACCCGCGTCCGTTCCTTGGCGAGGGCTTCCGTCTGGGGTACGAGTATCTCGCGGCCCGGGGACATGCCCTGCCTCCTTTCGAGCGCTACGCGCGCGGGATGGGTCGCAGGATCATGTGGCGGTTCCTCTGGTCGCGGCTGATGCGGCGCGAGATGCAGCTCTTCGAGAGCATGATTACCGCGCACGCCGCCTTGGGCATCCGCCTGGACCCGGACAGCGCCGCCGAACTGGCCTGGCAGATGTGTCTGCCCATGCGTCGCGTCGGCCGGGCCGACCCCCATGCCCGCACGGTCCTGCTCGAGCTCCGGGCCCGCGGGTATAAGCTGGGGATCATCTCCAACACCGCCACCCCCCCGCCGGCCCTCGATCGCCATCTGGAGGAAGAAGGCCTACTGGAGTTTTTTGCCATGCGGGTGTATTCCTGTGCGGTGGGTTACATGAAACCGCACCGCCGGATTTTTGAGATCGCGCTGGAGCGGATCGGCTCGTCCGCCGCCCGGACCCTGTTCGTGGGAGACAAAGTCAAGATCGACGTCAAGGGGGCCGCGCGCCTGGGTATGGTGACCGTGTTGAAAGCCCCGACGGGTGCGACGGTGGATGGCTGCTGGCGCCCCGACCACACGGTGCGCACGTTACAAGAAGTTCCCCACATCCTGGAATTGTACGCCTGTCGATGTCCGCCAAACTGACCCCCGAACAGGTCTTGTGGGGCTACACGCAGGCCATCTTCCCCATGGCCGGCCGCCGGGGGAAGATCGACTGGTACTCGGCCGATCCCCGGGCGGTCATCGACCCGTCGAAGTTTCACGTGCCGCGCACGCTGCGGCAGGTTTACCGTCAAAAGCGGTTCGAGTCGGCCGTCAACCGTAACTTTCGGGCCGTGATGGAGGCCTGCGCGGACCGTCCGGAGGGGACGTGGATTTCCGCCGAGATCGTCCGCGTGTACACGCAGTTGCACGAACTCGGTTTTGCCCACAGCGTGGAGGCCTATCAGGGCGACGTCCTGGCCGGCGGGCTATACGGCGTGAGTCTCGGCGGGGCGTTCTTCGGCGAATCCATGTTCCATCGAGCGTCCAATGCCTCGAAAGTGGCCTTGGTCCATTTGGTTGAGAGAATGAATCAACGCGGGATGACCCTGTTGGACGTGCAGTTCATGACCGGCCATCTCCGCCAGTTCGGCACCGTGGAAATTTCTCACGAAAAATACATGCAACGGCTAGCGGCGGCGCTGGCCAAGCCGTGCCACTTTGCGTGAACCCCCCGCCGCAAACACCGGCCGCCATGCCCTCGTGTTTCTGTATTTCCTACTCTCGTGATTCAGTGCGGGCGACCTGAGCCGGAGCCACCCATCCAGTCCCAGTCCGCTTCGAGCCCGCCGCGGAGGGATTTCTTGCGTTTTTTCGGGGCGGTCGGCCGCTCGGCCTGGGCTTGCGGCTCTGTGGTAGCGGACTCGGCGTCCAGCAACCTGAGTGATAGGGCGATGCGCCGCTGCTGGGAATCGACCTTGAGCACGCGGACTTTGACTTCCTGTCCCACCTGGAGAACGTCGCCGCATGTCTTGATCCGCTGCTCGGAGAGTTCGGAGATATGGGCCAGCCCCTCCACGCCGGGCAGCAACTCGATGAACGCGCCAAAGTCCGCCAGGCGGGTCACCTTGCCATCCACCACCGCCTTCTCGGGGAACTGGTCGAACACGCCGGCCCAGGGGTCGGGTTGGGCCTGCCTGAGACTCACGGCGATACGCCGTTTGTTGGCTTCGACGCGGATGACCATCACGTCGACCATCTGCCCGACCGCGACCACCGCCGCGGCGTTGGGGACCCGCGTCCAGCTCATCTCGCTGAGGGGGATGAGGCTTTCGATGGCCTCATCCAAGGCCGCGAAGGCGCCGAAGTCCGTGAGGCGGGTCACCCGGGCTTTGAGCTGCGTACCCACGGGGTATTTCTCTTCCGCGGTGCTCCAGGGGTTCGGCTGCACCTGCTTGACGCCGAGCGAAATCCGCCCCCGCTCGGGATCGATCTTGAGTATTTTGACCTCGAGGGTCTGCCCCGGGGCGAGCACGTCGGACACCTTCTCCACGGGCGTGTAGCTCAGGTCGCTGATGTGCACCAGGCCGTCCACGCCGCCGAGGTCCACAAAGGCGCCGTAGTCCATGATATTGCTGACCACGCCGGTACGAACCTGGCCTTCCTCCAGTTCGGCCAGGAGCTTTTCCCGCGCCTCGGCCCGCTCGCGTTCCTCGACTTTGCGGTGGCTGAGCGTCACAGTCTTGTCACGCCGGTGGATGCTGATCACTTCGCAGCGCAGCGTTTCGCCGATGTAGCAGGAGATGTCCTTGATACGCCGGTCGGCCACCTGCGAGGCGGGCATGAAGCCGCGGATGCCCTTGAGGCTCAGTTCCAGTCCCCCTTTGTTCATACCGATCACGCGGCCTTCCACGATCATGCCCTTCTTGAGCGTGTCCCAGTCCGCCGGCCGGGCCGCTCCCTCGCGCGAACAGAAGATCAACCCGGATTCGGGATCGTAGCGGTCGACGACGACTTCGACGGCCTGCCCGATGGATAACTGGGCGTGCTTGCCGCCGAAATGCGCCAGCGGAGCCACCCCCTGGTCCTTCTCGCCCAGATCGATAAAGACGTCGTCACCGTGGATGGCCACGACCGTCCCGCGCCGAACCGCGTTTCCCGAATCGCACGGGTGCCGAGCGCCGTCCGGCGTCAGCGCCGCCAGCTCGCCGGCAGACATCTGGGCCATGGCTTCCTCCACTTCCCGGGCCAGGGTCTCGTCCATCAACCGACCGGCATGGGAAGTGGAGAAGTCACCCGCTGATTCAGAAAGGGGCTCCGCTGGATAGGGATTCTCGCTCATTATTCGTCCTTCAACCTCGGCGTCTCTTTGGCTGAACCGGCCGACGCCTGCGCTCTTTATCGGTCGCCACCGCTGATGGGTTCATCCCGCCGCCATTCCCAAAGGAGCGGAACTCTCTCCCGCGATCCGTGACCACAGACCCATTATAGTAACCGGGATGCGCAGCGAAAACCACCATGAGAAAATGGCTTCGTTTGGCGTGGTTTCGTCGGATTGCGGTCACCCGTTCGCCGTCGGCTCTGAGCCGTAACTCTCGCAACGTGCGAGTGTTGCGCTTCGGGTCGTGCCCTGCCTGGACCCTGCGAAATGGGTTTGTTTGGTAATTTCGCATTCTCATATCACCCTCCATCCCCCGCGCCAGGCGGCGGTCTGCGCGGCAGGGCACCGGAACGGGAGGGCTCTCCCGCGTGCGCGCAGCACAGCCGTCGCCGGTGGGCGGCCGGTAAATCCATCAGTATTACTTGGCGCGCGCTCGAGGGTCAGTGTCCCGCAGACGAGCGGTGTTTTGCGCACGAGGGGCAAAAACAGGTGCCGAAAGGCCGATCCACCTGCATGCGCGCGGCAACCGGCTCCCCCTCATCGTACCAGGCCGCTCGCAGGGTGAGCTGTTCAGCGGCAGCGGCCTTGACCACGGCCAGGTCGCCGCCGACGGCCTCGACCAAGAGCTGGGCCGCATCCTGATAACCGGCAGGAAAAACTTCCGAGTGGAGCGGCGAGCGGCGGAACGCCTCGCTTGCCAGCATCTGCCGCAGGTTGGCGGTGATGTCCATGATCTCGCGCGGGTCCACCGTATGATTGAGCCCGAGCAGATGCCCCGCCTCATGCGCGGCGACGTTGGCCAGCGCGTTGGCCATCTCCTCCACCGAGGGATCCAGCGGCAGGAAGGCTTGGAAGGTGTCGACGAAGATGATGGCCTTCTGGGTCACCGCCTGGTTGAATTCGTCCACATAATCGGCGAGCCCGAGCAGGCCCGGGTCGTACGCGCCGAAGTGCAGCGTGGTGTGGGGTCCGGTGGGTTCGGGCCCTTCCCGTGAAGACACGAACTCGACGTTAAGCCCGCGGTAATTGCGCCGGATCTGGGCCACGGTCTGCTCGATCAGCTCGTCGGTCCGGTCGCCGAACTCGGCCCCGATCAAACTGCCTTCGAAAACGGGGATTTCCACCGGCGGGCGGCGTCCGATGAGAATCGCGTCGGCCCCGTCGAAATTCAGGTAGATCACTTGGGCTTGGGGCTCGGGCAAGGTGCCGCCCGGCGTGCGCCGGAGGCTCAACACGTAACGCCCCGTGGTCCCGCTTCCGTCGCTGGCGGCCACGGCGACGTAACAATGGTCGGTCAGGCGGCGGGACTGCACGTCGAGCGCAGCGTCGAAATCGCCACCGTAGTAATTGCGATCGTCGTTGACGATCATGGCGTCGCCGTTGGCGTCGAAGACGCCCACGACCGGGTCCAGCTCATCGACGGCGTCCGCCGTGATGACCAGGCGGTCACCGACGGCCACCGCCCCGAGGTCGAAGACCTCGACCGTCTGCGGGGTCTGGATATCCCCGTCCAGGGTCTCGGTGCGGTCGTCGGCCAGCGCGATGGTTTTGTAACTCTCAAACGGACCCTCCCCGATGACGGTGGACGCGATGGGGTCGTCCGTCTCCGGCACGTCGGCCGGGTTCGACCCGGCATCCGTCGAACCACCGCCAGGAGCCGAACCGGAGACGCTGCCCGACGAACCGGCGCCGCAGCCGGGCTGAAGTGCCAGCGCCCAAGGAAGCAGGATCCCCACGCAGACCAGCGTCACGATGGTATATGGCATTCCCCCGAGATTCACAGGCGGTCCCCCAAAAAGTGAGCCGAGGCTTACCCGCCTCGGAGACCCCCACGGGGTCGCGGTGGCGACCACGCGGGCCGATCAGGTGCTACCGAAGCCGTTGTCAGCGCCCCAGACGAACTTCCAATTGAAAACGCCGGCAGGCAAACGGGGTCTGAAGGAAAAACGTGGGGCCGATAGGAGGGGGACGCTAGGGAGGACGAAGAACGTTTTTTCGGCCCCACAGCGGAGCTTGACGATCTGATGGAAAACCCTAGAATATGGGGCTCGATTTATAGGTTGTTGCAACCAGGAAAGGCGCGAGTTTATGCCGGTCGGCAGGATACCCAGCTACATGGCCAAACGTGGTGAGGTACACCCCGCGTGGCATCACCTTGATTTGGACGGAAGAATCCTCGGCCGCGTGGCCGTGGAAATTGCCACCGTCCTGATGGGCAAGCACCGCCCCAGCTATACGCCGCACGTGGACACGGGCGATTTCGTGGTGGTGACCAACGCGGAGAAGGTGCGCGTCACCGGCCGCAAGGCCGAGGCCAAACGCTATGCCCGCTATTCCTACCACCCCGGGGGGTACAAGCAACTCCCCTACGCCCGGGTGCTGGCCACGCACCCGGAACGGATCATCACCGAAGCCGTCCGGCGCATGCTGCCCAAAAGTGCCCTGGGCCGGAAGATGCTCAAGAAATTGAAGGTTTATCGCGGCGAGAACCATCCGCACACCGCCCAGCAACCCAAACCCTGGATGCTGGCCTAACTCGGAGATTGGATACGTGACTCAAGAACCCACCCGCGAATCCGCGACCCCCTCAACGCCCCAAGCCACGCCCCCATCCGGCGCCCCTCAGGCCTCGGCGCCCGAGACTGCACCCCCGGTGACGTCCGCGGTTGCTGTGAGGCCGACGCCGACCGATGGGCGAGAGGATTCGAGCAAGCCGACACCCGGAGGTTACTACTGGGGGACAGGGCGGCGCAAGACTTCGGTGGCGCGAGTGCGCATTCGTCCTGGGACCGGCGAGTTCAAGGTGAACCAGCGGGATGCGGACATGTATTTTCGCAGGGAGGTCGATCGCCTGGCCATTCGGGCCCCACTCCGGGCCAGCGACATGCTCGCGAAGCTGGACGTGTTCGTGAACGTCTCCGGCGGCGGGACCAGCGGGCAGGCCGGCGCTATCATCCTCGGTGTCGCCCGGGCTCTCTACCTTTACGATAGTCAGCACGAGCAGGTGCTGCGCGACGGCGGGTACATGACGCGGGACTCGCGTCGGGTGGAGCGCAAGAAGTACGGCCAGTCCGGCGCCCGCCGGCGGTTCCAGTTCTCGAAACGGTAATCGGGGAGATCGTGACTACGGGACTGTCGGACCGCCCTTCGCGGGCAACATGCTGGAATGGTGGCGACGACGAGTCGACACAACAAAAGGACCCCCGCTGGCAGCGGGGGTCCGTGATGACGAGCGTGGGCCGACGTCTCCGAGCAACAAGGCACCGGGCGGGAAGCGTCCGACGCACTCAAACGCCGCCGTGGATTTCCCAGCGGTCCGGCTGGCTGTAGACCGGCCGAATGGCCAGTCTTCGCTCCGCCACGTGCCGGAGCCCGTCGCTCTCGACTTCCACGCGGCAGACCACCACCATCCCTCCGACTCCGGGGATCGGTTGCGGTATTGGCTCGCCGATCGAGACGATCCGCACGAAGCTCGCGTCGCCGTACGCCTCCTCCATCTTGGCCGCCGGCATGCCGCCGGCCAGTTGACCCGCCTTCGCGTAATCCTTGGCGATCAGGGCCTCGAAGAACTCACGGGCCACCTGGACGGTGATCTCCGCGTCGGAGAGGTCCCCCTTGGCCAGACCAATCACCTGGGTCGTCTCGTCGATGCGGATGATGTCCGGCGGAAGGCTCAGCACGAACGCGTTCGGGTCGGGCGTCTGGTTGTAGTCCAGATAGTCCCAGCGCGACTCGAACCGGTATTGCTCGTCTTCCAGGCGATACTTCTCGACACGTTGCACGAGCTTGGTCACCGGATCGACCTGGTACACGTCCTGCTGCTCCGGTGTCGGAAGGGAGGTGGCCACGAGCACGATCGGCTCCCCATGCGTAGAAGGTAGCTTTGTTTCCAGGCTCACCCGTCCATCGGCCTGGGCCTGGTACAACGCGTCCGCGACGCGCTTGGGGTCGAACATCTCCAGCATCTTCGGGAAGCGGGCCACTTGATCCGCCGCGTGCATGGTCACGGCACGGTCCTTGGCCTTGAACCAGACCTCGGCCTTCAGGCCCTGCCAGATGACCACCTTGGGACCGTCCTCGGTGCTGGGAAAATCCATACGCAGCCGCAACAGGTCCCCCTGTTCGCCCAGCTCCACCCAGGCCTCGGCCAGACCGGAACCGGCCGGCTCGACGCGGATGTGGACGTAGCGAAGCTGGCGATTAGCCTCCAACGTCTGTTCGATGGCATACGCCGGCGTGGCCGATTCGTGCACGGCCGTCAGCGACAGCGTCACCCCAATTGCGATCACCGCCGCGGCGGTGACGAGTTTTGTCCATCTACTCCTCACGATGATCCTCCAGGCGCTCGACCGCGTCGGGTCGAGCGCGATTGACTTGGATGGCTCCAGCGCTGCGCGGGCATGCGCAAGGATGCGCTCGTCGAGCGCGGCGGTGGTGCTGAAACGCAACTCCTTGATCGACCGTTCTATGTTGTCTGCGGGATTCATGTTCTTGCTCCTGCATTCAAGACGGACCGCAGTTTGTCGAGTCCGTATCGATAACGGCTCTGGACGGTGTTGGGCGAGACCCCCTGTTGCCGCGCCACTTCCCTGAACGTCAGATCGCCCTGCAGGTGCAGGACGATGACCTCACGCTGCTCGTATGGCAGTTCCGCCAGGGCCGCGTGCAGCCGTCCCGCTTCTTCGCAGTCGATGGCGGCCTCAGCCGGTCCTTCGAGTGCACCGACAAACTTATCGATCTCCTCCAGTGAAGCCGGGCGGCACGATCTTCGGCGCAGTTCGTCCCGGGCACGGTTGGCGACACAGGCCACCAGATAGCCTCTCAGGCTGCCCCGGAGCCTCAACTGCACGACCTGCGCGACGAAGGCGACGAACACATCGTGCAGGACGTCCTCGGCCGTCGCCCCGTCCGTCAGCAGGCAGCCCGCCACCGTGACCAGGTCGTTCTTGTACCGCTCATAGATGGAGCGTAATGCGGTCTGATCGCCGTTTCGCAGCTTTCGGACCAGGTCCTGGTCGTCCGTCATCGGCTTCCATCCTCATGACCGGAGGTTGAGTGTCCACTCACCAATTATGACGGATCAAGGGGAGGATTTCGTCTATGGGTTTTCAGATTTCGCCCCGGGCCGCGTTCGCGGTTGGGCACACGCGTGAAGGGCTGACGAGACCGCCGAACCCAACTAAGATACCCATCATGGGGATTGTGGGGGGCGGAGGATGTCCGTAGCCTGGTTAGACGAGCTTAATCCTGCGCAGCGCGAGGCCGTCACGCACGGCGAGGGGCCGCTGTTGGTGGTGGCCGGGGCGGGGACCGGCAAGACCAAGACCCTGGTCTGCCGGGTGGCTTGGCTTATCGACCAAGGTGTATCGCCCGAGCGCATCTTGCTGCTGACGTTCACCCGGCGGGCAGCCGCTGAGATGCTCTCCCGGGCCGGGCGCCTGATCAGCGGCCGGCAGGGTGGGGCCGCCGGCAAGGTCTGGGGCGGCACGTTCCACGCCGTGGCTAATCGGCTGCTACGCATCTACGGCCGGGCGCTGGGCCTGACGGGCAACTTCACCGTGATGGACCAGGGCGACGCCGCCGACCTGATGAACCTGATCCGCAACGAACTGGGGCTGGCCAAGAGCAAACGCCGGTTCCCTCACAAGCGGACCCTGGCGGACCTCTACTCGCGGATGGTCAACGCCCAGGAGAAGCTCAGCGATGCGGTGCGCCGGAACTTTCCCTGGTGCGTGGAGGACATCGACGGCATCCGCCGGATCTTCGAGGTCTATACCGAGCGGAAGCGGGACCACAACCTGTTGGACTACGATGATCTGCTGCTCGTGTGGAACGCACTGGCCGCCGCGCCCGGTGTTGGCGCGACCGTCGCGGACCGCTTCGAGCACATTCTGGTGGACGAGTATCAGGACACCAACCCGATCCAGAGCGAACTGCTCCGCGGCATGCGCCAGCGCTATCAGAACATCATGGCGGTCGGTGACGACGCCCAGTCGATCTATTCGTTCCGGGCGGCCACCGTCCGCAACATCCTGGATTTTCCCAAGCACTTCCCCGGCACCCGCATCGTCACTCTGGAGCAGAACTACCGGTCGACGCAGCCGATCCTCGAAGCCTCGAACGCGGTGATGGCCCAGGCACGCGAGCGCTACACCAAAAAGCTTTGGTCCGAGCGGCGCTCTGAGCAAAGACCGGTGCTGCTCACTTGCCTGGACGAGCCGAACCAGTGCGAGGCCGTCTGCGATCGCATCTTAGCCCACCTCGAGCAGGGCATCCCCCTACGGCGACAGGCGGTGCTGTTCCGAGCCGGCCACCATAGTGACCAGTTGGAGGTGGAACTCGCCCGCCGGAACATTCCGTTTCACAAGTACGGCGGGCTGAAGTTCATCGAGGCGGCCCACATCAAGGACATGCTGGCTTTCCTGCGCATTCTCGAAAACCCGTTCGACGAGATGAGCTGGTTCCGGGTGCTCCAACTGCTGCCCGGGATCGGCCCGCGGACCGCCCGACGCGTGATGGAAAGCCTGGGCGTGGGACGCGCGCCGGCGGCCCGAGCGGGGGACGGCGCAGAGGGTGGCATGGCTTCACGCGATCCACCGCAAGGCGGATCGCGGATAGCCATGAACGAGGAGGTCCAGGAGGAAAACGTGCCGCCATCTGCGCGGCTGGCGACGCCTCTGCGCCGGCTGTTCGACGCTCCACCGGACGTGCCCCCCGCGGCGCGGGAGGCCTTTGCGGCCCTGCGAGCTGCGCTGCTGGAGTGCCTCGGCGTGGCACCTTCGGGTACCATGGAAAGCTTGTC
Organism: Planctomycetota bacterium; assembly: GCA_043803085.1. GTDB lineage: Bacteria > Planctomycetota > Phycisphaerae > UBA1845 > UBA1845 > JAAEQG01. The sequence goes on along the minus strand of JAZDKM010000198.1, from coordinate 89 downwards.
TCCCCGTGAAGACCGGGAGGGACTGGTGGACAAGCCGGCAGCGGCACCCAGCGAGGAACATGGCCACGAAGATGTGGCCATGCCACCCG
>JAZDKM010000197.1:0-3441 GCA_043803085.1 Planctomycetota bacterium | reverse complement strand
GTTGGTCGGATACGGCATCCACACCGCCGCGCTGTTGTAGAGCGTGTTGGTCCGCAGAATGTTCGTCGCCCAACCCGCCGCCAGGGACACGGTCAAGTAATAATCCACCGCGCCGTAGATGCGGATTGAGTTGCTGGACAGCACGTCCACCTGCACGACGTTGGTCAACGGATTCAGCGCGAGGTTCTGTTGCAGGTTCGTGGCCGTCCACCCCAGATCATTGGTCATGATGATGAAGTTGGTTGAGGCCAGCGTGTTGTTCGTCCACGTCCGGGTCTGCGAGTTGAGCGTGAACGTGTTGCTCACCGCAGGCAGGTTCGTGACGGTCAAATCGCACTCGACCCGGAAGCTGGCCGCCTGGGCCGTCCATCCGAGCAAACACAGCACGGCAAAGATTCGTAAAGTTTTCATGGTCAACTCACCTCTTCGATGCGTTCATAGGTCTCCCCGTTATTGTCAATGCCCCGCACCCACCGCCAGTGCTCATTGGGGCTCACCTTGACGTCTTCCTGGCCCGGCAACCCAATGACCCGCGCGTAGCCGGTCATGAGCGCCGCCAACTCTTCAATCGTGGCCGGGGTCTGGCCCTCGGGCAGCGCGGTGGTCGTTTCCGTGGCCCCAACGTCCAGGACTTCCAGGTCCGATTTGCCGAAGACATCCACGTCCGCTGGATCATCGCTCGTCCAGCCCTTGATCGTGACATCGTAGTTCCCCGCCGCTATCGACGTCGCGCTTCCGAGCAGCGTGATGACCGCGTGCGCCGCCGTGCCCGCCGTCCACTGCGCGGCCGTCATCGCGGGGTTCATGGACGTGGTCGAGCCCAACACCGACCAAGCCCCGGTACCGCCCTTGATCCGGCACAGGAGCTGGAGCAGGCCGACGTTCGAGACATCGAACGGCGTCGAGGCATCCTCATAGAGGGCCAGCCACAGATCGACGCCGCCGCCCTTGTAGAGCCGAAAGGTCTTGCCATCCTGGAGCGTGAACGCTTTACCGATTTCGTAGGGCTGGAGCTTCGCCCGTAGAATTGTTCTGGCTAATTGGCTCATAGGTTGCCCCCGATAAACTGGTATTCGATTACGACATAGACGCCGATTTGCATAACCACATGAGCGCGGGCCAGCGTGGTGTTGAGCAGGTTGAGAGTCGCGCCTGTCTCCGTCCAGGTGAGCGTGCCCTTCCGGCCCGCGCGCGCGAAGCATTCCTGGACGCAGTACAGCATTGCGGCCCCGAGTGACGCATGCTGGCGCCCAACCGCAAGGCTGAACGCGGCTTGAAGGTTGCCGCGCGGTTCATTGTCAGCCGTCGCGGCCTCCGGGTAGGTCAACGTGTCCACCATCGCCTGCACGTCAGGCGGACTTCCCCAGCGAACGCGGGCACCTTCCTCGTCATCAGCCAGCTCGGCTGATGTCGTGGTACCGTTCGCGGTGAAGGACACTTTCACGGTGCTGGTACCGAATTAAAGGTCAATGGCATAGATGACCAAATCGGACGATGCCGCGCCGTCGTTGGTCTGGGCATAGATCACATTGGTGTTGGGCGGAACAACCGCAAAGCCCAGCGGAGGAATCGTCGCAAACTTATTGGCCATTGGCGCATCCAAGGCCAGATAAATCCCCTTGGTTTCATCGGCGTTATAGAAAAGCAACGCCGCGCACGGTCCTTGAATGTCACCAGGCATTACGACCAATTCGCCCGCCGCAAAGTTGATCGTTTGGCGGCTGGTGAACAACACGTTATTTGCCATCGTGATAGCCCACGAGGTTGTGGGCATCGCGATGGACTGAGCGCCTTTTACGGCGGACATCTGGAGGGTAATTGTGGCATCGGCCATAGTTCAGTTGGGTTGAGCGTTCAGGGTTGACATGTTTAAGAAATGACCGCGCGGGCGGCGGCGGTACCAGACGAGATTGCAACCGTGGTTTCCCAGGCGACTTCTCCATTTCGCAGGGGCGTCATGCCCCAGCTCATGCCGTGGTCAGTCATTCCGGCATTCTTGAGCGTGACGCTGACACCCGTTCCGGTGAGAACCAAGTCCGCAGCGCTGAGGCTCAGCAGACTGCCAGGCCCGCCGCCGGAGTCTTGCAATTTGCTGGCCGCAGTGATTTGGGCCATCGTGGCTTCGATAGGGATGCACCGAGCGCGGCCAAGAAAATCCGTGAGAATCATATCGACCGTGCCGACGCCATCGACATACTCAGGTTCAAGCCCCAGTTCCCATTCGATATTCCAGCCCAGCTTGGCTTGGATGGCCGTGAACCCGCCCACAGCACCCCAGACGCCGGAATAGACCTGCTGCTTAAAATTGGTTTTGACAAAGGTCGCGTCCGAATAGGCTACACCGATGGCAGACGTGAAGTACGCCGCAGCATTAGTCGGTGCAGTGTTGTTGCGAATCAATGCCGTGAATTCCACGTCCGCAGCGAAGATGGGCGCATCCACACCCAGGTAAAGGTTTGCCAACCGCGTCAGTTGGGCGTTGTGGTATGTCATTGTATCGCCAGTTGAACCTCCATTGTTGCTCGCAAGCACCAGCGGTACATCCGTAGTACCAAAAATTCGAGTGCCGATTCTCGGAGTCAAAACGGTCGCTGGGAAAAGCGTTGCCAAGTTTTCCCAAGCCCCCCACAACCGCAACGGGATTCGGATGACCAAATCCTTTCGGACCTGGTCAATGACCCCATGCATGGATGTCTGGACCGGAACCATCACCGGCGTATGCCGCACGTTAATGTCATCGCGGCTGAACATCGTGATGCCGTTCCAGGTCACTTTTGCCGGACCGCCTTTGAGGTTTGCTCGACTTACTGTAGCCATAAAGTTTGTAGGTTAAGGTTGACGCTTAGGTTTGAAGTTCTGCGATGTCGCTTGGCAAACTGCCGCTCGCGTAGGCCACGGCACGAATCAGCACGTCAGCCTCGTGCGCGGTTGAGCCGGTGTAGAGCAGCGCGGTCGAGACCTGCTTCCCGATGAGACCGCGAAACGGAAAACTGCCATCTGTGGTGTACCAAATCTCGGAGCCCGACGTTGTGCATGTCGCGGTGAAGTTCCCGCCCGCGGCCGCGAGCGCGACCGCGGCGCACTTGCTCTCGGGGTTCTGGCCCAGCCGTGCATGTACGGTCACATCGTAGCTGACAAGGTCTTTCTCGTCCCCAGGCCGGAGCACGTCCCGATCACCGTAGAGGGTCGAGAACTGCCCCTCTATCGCGAGCCCGTGCAACGCCCGCGCGATGAAGAGCGCCAGGCTTTCGGCGGATTTGTTGGTCCCGTCATCCCCCAGGTTGATCGTGGGGTTCTCGATCACCCGAATCGTGAACGACACACCCAACTGCGGGCCGGGCACGTTGGGGTCTTGCACGTCGGCGGTCGGCATCAGCACGATCACGCACGCACCGGGCCGGCGCCCGTCTGCCGTCACGGCCAACACCTTCAACGCCTGCT
>JAZDKM010000196.1:0-6932 GCA_043803085.1 Planctomycetota bacterium | reverse complement strand
TTGTGGAGGTCGATGCCGACATAGTTCATGGTTCGCTCCTTGTGTGGAAACCGACGGATCTCGAAACACGAACCGCTGGTTTACCACGAACGCAAGCCACCGTGAATCGGCTCGACCTCCTGCTTCATAGGTTCACCCGGCCGATACATGCGACATGGCCGCGCTGCACTTGGCCATGCCACCCGGCCGATACATGCGACATGGCCGCGCTGCGCCTGGCCATGCCATCCGGCCGCCGAACGACCTGCCCTACATGACTGCAGGATGGTGCGAGGTTAGGAATGTCCGCTTTTCTCTTCGTGGACGAGCCACACCACCGGGTCGGCGTCCACCGTCACGGCCGCGAGGTGATCGCCGTGCAGGTAGTGCTCGACGCACCACCGTCGCCCCTCGTAGTCCAGAGTCAGGTGGGTCGCATCGGGGGCATCGATGATCCGGCAACTCGCCAGCTTCCCGATCCCGACGCCGTTGGCCTTGAGTACGGCCTCCTTGGCCGTCCAGACACGGAACAGCGCGGGCCAGGACTGCCCGCCGACCGCCGCCCATTCCGGGTCATCGGCGATCTCATCAAATAGATGTTCGCCGCGCGGCTTGACCTGCTCGAGGTCGATGCCGACCGGGCGGTCGGCAATGACGGCCGCCGCCCAGCGCGGCTTGTGTGAAACAGACCAATGGTAGCCGGAGCAGGGTTGCGGCACGTCGTTCTCGTCCTTGCTCCACTCCAGGTGGGCCAGGCCGCACCGTTCGGCACAGGCCGCCAAGGCCCGCCGCGCGAACGCGCGCTGCCGAACCACGCGTTCCGGCCCGGTCAAGGTGCGGTCTTCAGGAATGAAGACCAGAACCGGCTGAAGGACCATCATCAATGCTCAATCCAGGGGGGCGCCTGAGCCCCCGTTGGGGGCGGAATTCGGTAGCCGGAGACGCAAGCCCCTGGTAACCACCTTTGGGTTCCCACCCAGCGTAGCCTCCCTTGATATAGACCTCTCATGCATCTAGTATAAACGAAATTGCGGAGCGGTTGAGTATGACGATCGAATCCCTCACAACGATCTACGCCGCGCGGCCTTTTCTTCCGTTTACGCTACAACTGGCCGATGGCACGAACGTCCGCGTCCCTCATCCCGAGTTCATGTGGATGCCTCCCACCACGCCACGCACGATCGTGGTGGCGGTTCCGAACGGCGCGTTCAAATACATTGATCCGCTGCTGATTGCGGCGGTAGAGGTAGGCGACGGCAAAGCGGGCCGGCGCCGGCGGCGGACGTAACGGCTTTTCAATCCGGGCTGATGGCGGTGGAGGTGGCCACGCCGGTAAAACGGCGCGAGCCGAGGACCGTACGAGGGAAGCCTTCGGGCCAGACACTCATCGATACGCCGATGTCCTCTTCGATTTCGTCTAGATCGAACGTCATCGCCATATACCAGCGGGGTAGCTTACGGATGACGCCCAGACTGAACTCGGCCGTCTGGCCACGGTCCAGATCGAATTCCTCGCGGATGGCCAGGGTGTGTTTTTCGGTCATCTGGTAATTGGCCCCGGCGGCCAGCAGGTTGGAGTCCGTATCTCCGATGAAGCGATGGCCGATCATGTAGCTCAGCCTGGGGGTGCGCTCGACGACGTACGAGAGGTTAAACACGTCGAGTTTCCGATCGTTCAGGTCGACATTGGCCTCGGACAGCAACGAGGTCGTATCGTTGATCCGCCAGGCGCCCGCGGCGTCCACATAGTTCCGCGAGATGCTGTTCTCCGGCCGGCTGTATGAAGTGTAGCCGTAGGTCCGCTCGAAGTTCTGGGCGTTATTGAAGGCGCCCACCTCAACGTCGAACAGGAACACGTCGCTGATCCGCTGCCGGTCGGGAGCGCCGCGCTTGGTCTGCCAGCGCTGGCGCAGGCCCAGGGTGACGCCGTCGATTTCGTCGATGTCCTCGACGTTGGCCTCGAAGGGGTAAAGTTCGTGCGAGGTGCGGGTGCTGCCGCTGGCCCATGCCGTGAAATCGGGCTTGACGATGTGGCGCATGCCGTGAATGTCCCACAGGTCCGATTGGGTGTCGTACAGCCGCCACAAGTACATGCTGCCGCGCACCCCGCCGCTGCCGAAGACCCGGGTCAAGCCGCCGTCCTGCGGGGAGTCGTCCCAGGCCGATCCCCGGACCGCGCCGAACGGAACCACCTTGACCGGCCCCAAGGTGAGCGGCGTGTCCACCTCCTGCCGCGAGTCCACCCGCCCGGTCACGCCGGAGGAGTCGACGCGTGGGCCCCACTGGAAGAAGCGGTAGAAGTCATAGAGGTTGCGGTCCGCCGCCCGATAGCGGACCCAGCCGGCCCGGTTCTCGCTGTAAAGCGTGGCAAAGTCGCCGAGGGGCTGGCCGAGCAGACGAAAACCCAGGTCGGGCAGGTGCTCGGTCTGGGTCAGGGAATCCAGAATCCGCCACTGGCCGAGGAGGGTGAAGGCCCAGGTGTCGCGCTGCTTCTTGAGATAGAACAGGGTTTCCTGTTCTTTGCCCTTGTCGAATTCGCTCTCGAAGTACTCTTCGAGGAAGTTCTTGTCGCTGATGTAGGAGGCTTCGAGGGTCAACTGCCAATCATCGGGCAGATACTGGCGGTGACGGAAGGTCAGCCGCCCGCGGTTCTGCGTATCCGGCTCGTTGTCGCGGAAGAGCCCGGGCAGGGTGTCCTGACCCGTGTCGTGGATATAGTAGCCGCGGACCAGCCCGAAGTAGTTGTCGCGCTGGTAGTCCAGGTCGAGGCCGATGCCGGGCCCGCGCTTGGAGAAGTAGTCCAGACCGAGCGTCGCGTCGAAACCGACCGGCGTCTCCAACCCGAGCACGTTGAACAAGCGCCACTTGGTCTCCAGTTCCACCCCAAAGTCGTCGCTGTATCCGGCCCGGGCACTGCGGATGGGCGTCTCCCCCTCCTTGAGCGTGCCTTGCGTATAGGGCCAATAGAGCAGCGGCACCCCACCGACGTTGAAGGTAGTGTGGGTCATTTTGTAGGCGCCGCTGCGCAGGCCGGCCAGTTCCTTCTCGGTCTTGTCCTCCAGGTCGATGCGCGCCGCCCCGATGTGATAGTGAGGCGTGTAGAACTCGCTCGTGGTGATCAGCGGGTGATCGGCTTGATAGGCGCGGCTGGAGAGCTGCCGTACCCGCTCCGCCCGGACATACACCGGCACGTTGCGCTCGGGCAAGTAGGTACGGAACACCGCGTCGAGAATGACCGCTTGATCGTTATGGAAGTCGTAGTACAACTGGGACGCGCGGATCATGCGTTCGCCGCGCGTCATCACGATGTCCCCTTCCAGGTAAACCGCTTCGATGTCGGCCGATCGATAAAGGCCCTGGTCCTCGCGACCGGTCTCTTCTGCGCCTGCCGCGCCAGTCAACGCCTCACCCAAACCCACGTCCTCGCCGGTGGGGCGCTCGGTCAGGTTCGCCGGCGGAGGCTGGACCTGCTCGGGCGGCGACTCCTGCTCCTCCGCCAAGTAAATGGCCGCCGCGTCGGCCCGGAGTTCGAGGAAGTCCTCGCTGCCGGGCGTCGTCCGGAAAAGGTAAACGTCGCCGATCGCCGTGACTACCCGCCGCCCCTCCACCTGCTGTACGGTCAGGTCCCGGGCCCGGTAGTTGACCACCGGCCGGGGAACGGGCGGTTTGGCTTCCGGGAGGGGACCGGTGTCGGTAACCGCGAACGGGGCAGTGATCGCGGCGCCCGCCTTGCCGGCGGCCTGAAGCTGGGCGCGGACCTGGGCGGCCTCCTGGAAGACCACCGTGTCTGCCGACGAGGCGAACGTCTTTTTGTCCGCCGAAACCCGGACCTTGCCGGTGCTGTTGAGAGTAACGAACAGAGCTGGAGCGCTGGTCACCGTGCCCGCCGGCTCGAGTACGCGGGCGTCGCGGCGCAAGAACACCTCGAACGCGTGGTAGCTGGTGCCTTCGTAAGTCCGCGGGGTCATCCAGAGGACGGCTTCGCGGGCCTGGAGCCGGCGCGGTCCCAAATGGAGCTCGAAATCGCCGACAAAATGGATCACATCGGTCTGGTGCTCATCGCGCCAGAGGTAAACCAGCACGCCGAACATCTCGACGTCGTCGGTCATGATGCCGGTGGGCAAAAGAGGTTCCTCGACGGCGTCGGTGAGGGGGACGAGCGGCTGGGCCGACGCGACCGAGGCCAACGCCGATACCAGGCAACCCGCCAGCAGCCAAGGGGATTTGGGAAGAACCGCGATCACGACGTTAGCGTCTATCCCGCCGGAAGTTCCGCGCCATGTCCACAACCGGGCCGAAAGGCGGTTTTCAGTATAGAGGTGCGGGTGAGCGTGTCAAATCGAGTGAGCTACGGCGCGACCGCCACGTCCTCGATGCCGTTGAGGTCGTAATCGACGGCCAGTCGCCGGCGCAAGCCCTGGTCCCACTCGCCGTGCAGGTCCTGATAGAGATAGTTGGTGCCGCCAAAATGGCGGTCGGAGAAGCGGTTGCCGTTGCCGCCGATCCCAGCGTCGTTTGCTTCCCCGGCGTCGATGTAGCTGCAATCGTCGGAGCCCAGGCCATCGCCACGGTAGGACTCCTCGTTGGCGTCGCCGAGGAGCGGCAGCTTCGGCCGGATGGCCGAGCGCGAGGCCGGTTGACGGGGGTTGGGCACCGTGTCGTCCCCGAACTTGCCGTCGGCGTGAATCGCATAGCTTGAGGCCGACCAGGACGGCAGATAGACCCGATAATGCCCGCTATTGATTCCATGGAAGGCGCTGGCCTTGCAGAGGAAGTACTCTTCCCACCTTTCAGCGGCGAGGTTGCGCTGGACCGGGAAGTCGGCGGGCTCGTTATCGGTCGGATCGAGAATCGGGCGGTTCAGGTCGTAGACCTGCTCTCGGTAGACGAACGGCCACAGCAGCTCGCACCAGCCGTATTTGGGGGTGGGGCTGTGCTCGTCGGGCTCCCACTCGGCCGGAGGAAGAATGTCCTTATAGATGTTCTCGTAGGAGGCGAGGGCGTTGCCGAACTCCTTCAGCCGGGCGAGACAGTGGACGCCCTTGGCTTGGTCCCGCGCCCGGCCGAGGGAGGGCATCAGGATGGAGATCAACAGACTGATAATGGCGACCACGACGAGCATCTCGATGAGGGTGAAGGCCGGTCGTCGGGTCGTGTGGGTAAGCTGACGCATGATGATCCGCCGGAGCGAGACCGCGGGGGCGCAAGGGCCGCGGAGCAGACGGCCCCACCGCCCGCTCTTCGTAAGAATGATAGCACTTCCGTAGGCCCGAATCAAAAACGGACCGTCCTCAGTCCGGTGTCTCGATACCCAGGTCGGTGGAAGTGAACAGGGCGTCGAACTTGAATCCGGCACTCTCGATATTCTCGCGGGCACCCTGCAGGCGGTCGATCACCGCGACAATCTTTTCCACGTGCGCGCCGCTTTCCACAATGGCCTTGGCGGCTTCGAGCACTTGCCCGCCGGTGGTGGCCACGTCCTCGACGATCAAGACGCGGTCGCCTTTGTTGAGCACCCCCTCGAACAGATTCCCCGTACCGTAGTCTTTCCGTGCGTTGCGCACGATGATAAAGGGCCGATGACAGGCGAGTGACGTTGCGGCCGCCAGTGCTACCCCGCCCAGTTCCGCCCCGGCGATGAGCGTCGTGCTCTCCGCGACGTGCTCGGCGAAGCGCTGGCCGAGCTCGGCCAGGATGTGCGGCTGGGTCTCGAAGCGGTACTTGTCAATGTAGTAATTGCTGCGTTTGCCTGAGCGCAGAAGGAAATCGCCTTCCAGATACGCAGCCTCTTTAATCGCGGCGGCGAGAGCTTGGCGGTCCACGATGAGCGTCTCCTTTCGGCTATGGGCCGCGTGTCCCTATGCGTTCCTGGCCCTGTAGTCGGGCTTCCCCCGACATGTTTTCGTGTCGGGCGGAGCCCGACCTACCTTATTCTGGGTCGGGTGGAGCCCGACCTGCCTTACTTCTCTGGGGATTGCCCTCCCGATCCTACCCGCACTTTCAGCGTTGACGGAACACTAGCGTCTACACCTCCAGCGTCGCGTCGGCGTCGAGCACCTTCCGAAAGCGCCGGCGGAGGGGCACGACGTATACCTTATTGAACGCCTCAACCTGTTCCACGGCGCGGCCGACGTAGCGCTTAGGGTCCAAGACCTTCTTAACATTGATGCTCGCAAACCGCTCGTCGTCGGCCAGCAGGTCGAGCAGGTTGTTCTCGCGGCCTTCGCGCTTGACCCGCGCCGCGGCGGCCTGTGCATGCACGCGGATGGCCTCGTGGAGTTCCTGCCGGTCGCCGCCGGCCGCCACCGCCTCCATGATGATTTCCTCCGTGGCCATGAAGGGCAACTCCGCGTCGACATGGCGGCGGATCACTTTGGGGTACACGACCAACCCCCGGGCCACGTTGGTCACCAGCCGCAGCATACCATCGGTCGCCAGAAACAGCTCCGGCATGACGATCCGCTTGGCGGCCGAGTCGTCCAGGGTCCGTTCCAGCCACTGTTCCGCCGCCGTCTGAAACGCCGACCCGCAGGCGGACAACACGTATCGTGCCAGCCCTGTGGCACGCTCGCAGCGCATGGGGTTACGCTTGTAGGCCATCGCGCTGGAGCCCACCTGAGTCCGCTCGAAGGGCTCCTCGACTTCTTTGAGGTTGGCCAGCAGGCGGACGTCGTTGGCGAACTTGTGCACGCCGGCTGCTATGCCCGCCAGCGCCGCCGCCACCTGGGCGTCCACCTTGCGGGAATAGGTCTGCCCGGTAACCGGTTCCACCGCGGCGAAGCCGAAGGCCCGGGCGACCCGTTGTTCGAGCCGCTGGACCTTGCGCTGGTCGCCGGCGAAGAGCTTCAGGAAACTGTCTTGGGTGCCGGTGGCGCCTTTGACGCCGCGGAAGCGGAGGCGGGCGAGCCGCGTTTCGATTTCCTCCAGGTCGCGGACGAAGTCAGCGCACCACA
>JAZDKM010000195.1:0-6590 GCA_043803085.1 Planctomycetota bacterium | reverse complement strand
ACAAAGTGGCCGTCCATGACGTCGAGGTGCAGCAGGTCGGCCCCAGCGCGTTCGACGATGGCGATGGACTCCGCCAGCCGGGCAAAATCCGCTGAGAGGATCGAAGGCGCGATACGTAACCGAGGCTCGCGAGGAAAGGGTCTCATTCGGCGGGTTCCAGTTCGTTGGGGGTCTCGCAGTTTTCGCGGGCGGCGGCGTTGCGGCACTCGGTGTAAAAGTGTCGCAGGGCCTCATCAACCCGGAGCCAACGATGAAACACGTCGGGAGGGGCGTTACGGACCAGCCGCGCGACGACGGCGCTCTTGTCATCGCCGCCACGGGCAAGTTGAGCCAGTGCACTCTTAATCCGGCCCGTGCGGGCTGTCGCGTCATCCAGCGCCCCACGCGGAAGACTTAAGACACGGACAAGATAGTCTGCGTCCAGGCCGAGCCATTCCTCCGTGTTATTCACGGCCACGCCGCATATAAAAACTGTGGCGCCTTCTGATGGGAAAACTTCCCACTCCTTTCTGGAGACTTCCTGCCAGAGATCGCGGTCTGCATCAGTGAACCGGACAACAATATCTACACCTTGGGTCTTGAAGAATTCCCATGCCCGCTTGGCGTTCGCGCGTGTCAAATGCTTCTGCACGCCCACCGGACCTGGAGGCTCCACCAACTCCGCTTCGCACCTCAGTCGGTCGCGCAAGCCCAGCAAAAAGCCGAAACTGTTGTGGTCCTGGCAAATGACACCGATTCTGCGGATCAACCGATCAACTCCAGCGCATATTGCTCGGCCAGCATGAGCCGGTCAGGATCATCACTGGCGGGAGGCGGTGAAATAATTTCCGTTGTCCCATTCGTGCGGCGCAGGATGGTGACCGATTCACGAAAACCGTCAAAGAAGTTGATGAAATAGGGATTGTGAGAGGTAAGTATGAACTGTACCTGGGGAGCCCTTTCTTCGAATAAATCGAAAATATTCCGCAATTGGCCTGGATAAATGCCGTTCTCGGGCTCTTCGATTACTACGAGAGGCGGAGGCAGGCCAGTGTCTGATGAGAAACCCGCCGCAGCTTCAATGATAAATGCCAGGCCCAGACACCGAAGGGTTCCGTCGGAAAGCCCCTGCCAGGAGGCTCGCGGCTGGCCACGCAAAGCCACGAGCGGAACAGGCGTTTGGTTGGGCACTGGAAAGAAGTTGACGGCCTCCAGGGTTGGTTCAACGATGCGCACGTGCTCGACGACCCGTCGATATCGTTGTTCGTCCATGTTCTTCATTTGATACAGAACCGTTGCGAGATTATCCCCTCGCCCAATCAGTCCGAGTAAGGGCGGCAAAGACGTCTGCCAAGCGAACCTGATATGCTCTGGGCTGAACGCATGATAAGAGAGAGATGAAAGATACTTACGGAAAAGAATCGCGCGGCGGTTGGTCGCCGCTTCATAAAGTCTGGACAGCATAGTAGCATCGTTGGGTGCAAGTGTCTTAACGGTGTGGTTATCTCCCCGGATGGCAGAATCTTCCTCATGGAGCATCTGCGCTTCTCTGCCATCGTTCTCGAGCAGCACCACACTGGGGAAACCGGGACCGTCGATGGTCAAGCGCTCTGCCGCCAGACGCAGACTCACGCGCCACGATTCCATAGGGCTTGGCGGCGCTTCCACTCTCAGCGTCAAATCGTAAGTAAAGTCGAGTACTTCTCCGGCGAAGGGAAGGGCGCACGTGCAGGAGAGTCTGATTTCGGGGCTGTTGAAGGCCCAGTTCTTGAGCTCCACCATGCCGCCGGGAACCATCGCCGCCGCCGTCGCAAGATCATTGATCGCCGTGCTGCGCAAAAAGAAAAGTGCGCTGCACAGGTTAGTCTTGCCACTGTTATTCCGCCCGATTACCAGGTGGCGCTGGGTGAATGTGAGTTCCGCATTCAAAAACGTGCGGAAGTTGTGAAGTCGGAGTTTCTTCAGCATTGCATGCCCTCTCTGAATCTAGTCTCGGAACACTACTACCGCCTATGGGCATAAGGGTCAGTTTCGCCTGTAGGAGCACTTCGGGCTCCCTACTTGGTCTCGCCTTTAGCCAGCCAGCCTACGGCCTGCGGGACGCGGGCCACCGCAAAGCGGCGCCACAAGAGGACGGTACTACGCCTCGTCAATCTCGTCCAGAGCCTTGAAGGGTTTGCCCTCGAGGTATTCGAGCGAGGCCCCGCCGCCGGTGGATACATGGGTCACTTTCTCGGCCAGGCCGGCGGCCTCCACTGCGGCGGCGCTGTCGCCGCCGCCGATGACCGTCACCGCGCCTTTCGCGGTGGCGTCGGCCAAGGTACGGGCGATGGCCAGCGTGCCCGCGTCGAACGGCTGGGTCTCGAACACACCCATCGGGCCGTTCCACACCACCGTCTTGGCAGTCCGCAGTACCTCTTGATAGGCGGCGACGGTCTTTGGGCCGATGTCCAGGCCCATCAAATCGCCCGGTATGGGGCCCTCGCACACCTGGGTCTTTACCCCCGAAGCGATTTCGGCGGCGCACACCGAGTCCGTCGGCAACACCAGCTTATCGCCGGCCAGCGTACGCAGGCGTTTGGCGTCTTCGAGACGGTCGGGCTCGACGAGGCTTTTGCCCGTCGCCATCCCGGCGGCGGCAAAGAAGGTGTAGGACATAGCCCCGCCGATGAGAACCTTGTCGCACTTGGCGGCGAGGGCCTCGATGACCTTGATTTTGTCGGAGACCTTGGCTCCGCCCAGAATGGCCACGAACGGCCGCTTAGGATGTGTCACCGCGTCGCCCAGAAACTGGAGCTCCTTCTTGATGAGGAAGCCGATGGCCCGGGGTTTCCCCTTCATCATCCGCGACACGGTGAGCATGCTGGCGTTATCGCGGTGGCAGGTCCCGAAGGCGTCGTTGACGTAGACCTCCCCCAGCGCCGCAATCTGGCGGGCGAAGTCATCCTTGGCCCTTCGCAAGACCGGATCGTCCTTAGCCTTTTTGTCTTCGATGGTCTCCGCCTTGTGGAAGCGGAGGTTCTCCAGCAGGCATACTTCGCCGTCACGTAGGCCGGCGACGATCTTCTCTACCTCGGGTCCGACGCAATTCGGCGCCAGTTGCACCTTGCGGTCGAGCAGCTCACTCAAGCGTTTGGCCACCGGGGCCAGGGTATATTTTTTGTCTTTGAGAGGGTCGTCGCCCTTGGGGCGGCCCAAGTGGCTCAACAGGATGAGCCGCCCGCCGCCGTCGAGCAACCGCCGCACGGTCGGCAAGGCCTGTACGATACGCCGATCATCAGTGATTTCGCCTTGGTCATTCAGGGGCGCGTTCAAATCGAGCCGCACCAACACCCGCTTGCTGCGAACGTTGATATCCGAAACGAGTTTCTTCGACATGATCGTCTCCTTGGGCGATTCGGGGCCCAATCCCGAGCTCCTCCCCAGTTCCCCGCCTCGCGGACCGGAAGAGAACCTCAAATCGTCACGCGCACGTCGGCGGCTTTGGCACCGGCCGGGAAAGCAAAAACCGGATTGATGTCCAATTCGCGGATTTCCGGGTTGTCGAGAAGCATCTGCGAGACGCGTTGGATGATCTCCGCCAGCCCCGTCAGATCGACGCCGGGCTGACCGCGTACACCGGCCAGCAGCGGAAAGGCGCGCAGCGATTCGATCATACCCCTGGCCTCCGATGGGGTAACCGGCGTGATCCTGAAACTCACGTCTTTCAGCACCTCGACATAAATGCCGCCCAGACCGAACATGACCACATGGCCGAGACCCGCGACGGCCTTGGCCCCCACGATGACTTCCAGGGCTGCGGGCAACTGTTCCTGCACGAGGAGCCGGGGCAACGCCCCGGCGAACCGGGCAAGCAAGCGTTCCGCTTGCGCGCGGAGGACGTCCGGGTCGCGGATACCGAGGACGACGCCGCCGCTTTCGGTCTTGTGGACCACCGTCGGGGCATCGACCTTGAGTACGACTGGATAGCCGAGCGTATTGGCGGCCGCGAGACATTCCGCGGCGGTGCCTGCCGAGCGAAAGTGGGCGACGGGGATGCGGTAGCAAGTCAGGAGCTCGTAACCTTCCGCGGCGGATAAGAGCCTATCCGAAGGCCTGTGGGACCGGCTTTCCAGCCGGTCGTTGACCGGCTGGAAAGCCGGTCCCACAGACGTGAGGATCGATCTGGCGCGCACGGCATCCACATCCGAGAACGAAGCAGAAAACTCGAGCGGTCGCTTCAGGAACGCGGCGTAGCGCCCCATAGCCGCGAGGGCTCGCGCACCCGTCTCCGGCATGTCATAGGTTGGCACGCCGCCGTCACGGATCACTTTAAGCGTCTCGGCCCAGCCCTTCTTCTCGGTCATGACGGTGGCGACGATCGGTTTCCGCGACCGGCGGTTGGCAGCGGCGATTTCGCGGGCCACGCCCAATGTATCCACAAAGAACGGGGTGATGAAGTTCAAGAACACGGCGTCGATGGAGTCATCCTCGAGCAAGGCCTGGATGGCCGCAGCGAAATGTTCGGGACCGGCGGTGGCCAGTACGTCGATGGGATTGTTGATTGAGGCCTCTGGGTAGAGCCTTTCCCGCAGAAAGGCGGCGGTCTGCTGCGAGAGCGGAGGCATGACCATGCCGCCCTCGATCAGTTCGTCGGTGGCGATGATCGCGGGTCCGCCGGTGTTGGCGATCATGCCCACACGATTGCCCTTGGGGACCGGCTGGGACGCAAAACCGACCGCCGCCTCGCAGAGCTCCTCGAGACTGCGGAAGGGGACGATGCCGGCCTTCTCGAAAACGAGCTCGATGGCCGTATCCTGGGTCATCATTCCACCGGTGTGTGAGGATACGGCTTTCGCCCCTTCGGCGGTTCGCCCGGCCTTCATGGCCAGGATGGGTTTCTGACGGGCGACCGCGGCCGCCGCGTCCAGGAAGGCCCGCGGTGCCGGCAGGCTCTCGATATGCACGACAATGACCCGGGTTCGCTCGTCCCGGCCGTAATGCTCGATGATTTCGGGGATGGACACGTCGCAGGCGTTGCCGTTGCTGGCGTACAGACGTATGCCGACACCGAGCTCGGTAAGCCGTTGGTGGATCACCTCACCCACCCCGCCGCTCTGAGCGACGATCGAGATGTGCCCGCAGGACGGTCGGGTGAACGTGAAGTTGCAGTAGGCGCGGACGGCCGGCTCGGTGTTGATGATCCCCTGGCAGTTCGGGCCGAAGACCCGGATTCCCGTCTTCCTGGCAATGGCGACGAGTCGTGCCTCCAGTTCGGCGCCCTCTCCACCGGTCTCGCGAAAGCCAGCCGTGTTTACGATCACGGCCTGGACGCCTTTCCTGGCGCACTCTTCGAGGCAGGCGGGCACGAGGGTGTTCTTGATGACGACGTGGACCACGTCGACGGGGTCGGGCGTCTCTAGGATCGAGGTGTAGGCCTTCAGCCCGCGGACCTCTCCGCCCTTCGGGTTGACGGGGTAGATGGGTCCGGTGTAGCCGAAGTCCAGCAGGTTCTCGATGATGCGGTAACCGATGGTCAACTCGCGGTTGGACGCCCCGATGACGGCCACCGCTCGCGGCGCGAACAATGTGTCAAGTCCCATGGTCCGCCTCTAAAGCAGATCGTGCTATCCTACCTGGCAGGAAAAGCAACCGTAGGTCGGGTCCGCAGCCCCGACAAATCCACGCCCCACGGCGTCGGGTCAAATGACCCGACCTACTCAGACGTCTCGTGCACTCAAGGCCGCCCCGAGCGCGCCGGTATATTGGGGGTGTTCGGGCACCAACACGGGGCGCCCGAGCGCCTCCGACACCAGCTCGACGAGGATCGGATTGTGCGCCACCACGCCGCCGGTCATCACCACTTCGCCCCCCAGCGGATCCATTTCGAGGATGCGCCGGGCTACGGAGCGGAACGCGGCTCTGGCCATCTCGGGCAACGGCGTGCCCTGGGCGATCAGCGCCAACAGCTCCGTCTTGGCGAACACGGTACAGAACGAACCCAGCTCGACGCGCCCGGTCGCCTGGCGGGCCAGATCGTTCAGCGCGGAGAGCGGCGTGTCCAACTGGGCGGCGAGCTCCTCAAGAAAGGCTCCCGTGCCGGCGGCACACTTGCGATTCATCTTGAAGTTACGACGCTCACCATTCTCGGCCAAGGAGATGACTTTGTTGTCTTGCCCGCCGATATCCACAATGGTGATCGCCCGGGGAAAGCTCGCATAGCACCCGCGGGCGTGGCAGGTGATCTCGGTGATGGTCTCGTGGGCGAAGTCCACGCGCCGGCGTCCGTATCCGGTGGCCACGATCCCGCCGACATCGGCGGAGGGGATCCCCGCAGCCGTCAGAACTTCCACCACGCAGGCCTTCGCCGCTCCGCCGAAGTCGGCGCCCGATTTGCGCAGAGCCCGCACCCGGACCACGTCGCCGTCCAAGAGGACGGCCTTGGTGGCCGACGCCCCAATATCCAACCCCAGTGCCCAACGCATGGAGACTGACGATTGACGATTGACGATTGACGATTGGTGATTCACGATTGAGGAAGATTGCACCATACGCTTATGGAGCTTCCGCTCGGCTCTTCGGAGGTTTTTCGTCGTGCCTCGTTGCCTGTTACCTTTCGCCCGTTGCCTTTC
>JAZDKM010000194.1:0-3036 GCA_043803085.1 Planctomycetota bacterium | reverse complement strand
ACGCGCCATGTACTAATAGCAGGGAATCCACGCGCCCCTCCGGGTAACGGTGGAGCCCCGCTTGGGACCGCGGGAGCATCGAGGATGCCCACCGAACACGAATTTCCAAACGAACCCATTTTGCTGCCCAAGGCGTTTCAGTCCAACTTTAACCTCCCCCGTGCCCTCCGCCTCTTGCCTCTTGCCTTCTGCCTCTTGCCTCTCTTCAGATTTCCAAACGAACCCATTCTGGTGCCTAAGTCGTTTCAGTCCAACTTTAACCTCCCCCGTGGCCTCCCCCTCTTGCCTCTTGCCTCTTGCCTCTTGCCCCGTGCCTGCTGCCTCTTGCCTGCTGCCTCCCTTCGGATTCCCAAACGAACCCATTTTCTCCGGTCCTCGCCATGGACTACTCGAAACGCAACACACTGCAAAAGAAATAGTTACGTCAGAATACGGACATGGGACCCACGAGCGCCCGATTGCCGAACGACCCTGTTCTTTGTCCCCGGGCATCCTCCCTCGGGACCTTGGACCTTGGACTTTGGTCATGTCTCGATCCGATGGAACGGCCGCGACGGGAGAATAGATGATCGGCGATGATCAGACAATCCGACCGGTCCAATGGCTCGGCGGCCTCGACGGCTACGTCGCCCTGATCGACCAGACGCTTCTGCCGGAGGAGTTCAAGCTGGTCCGCGTGGAAAGCGTCGAGGCGATGTGGGACGCGATCCGACGCCTGGTCGTCCGGGGTGCGCCGGCCATCGGGATTGCGGCTGCCATGGGTGTGGTCCTGGGGGTACGAGAATGTGCCTACACGGATGAGGCCGGATTCGGGCGACGACTGACGGAGGTATGTGCTTACCTGCGGACCGCGCGTCCGACGGCCGTCAACCTGTTTTGGGCTTTGCAGCGTATGGCCGAGTGTGCCGAGGCCGACGCCGGTTCGGGGGTGGCCGCGATCAAAGCTGCGCTCCTTCGTGAGGCCCAGGCCATCCGCGACGAAGACGCCGCCTCATGCCGCAAGATCGGCGAAAATGGGGCGCCGCTCATCACCGAAGGCTGCGGGGTCCTCACCCACTGCAACGCCGGGGCGTTGGCCACGGCGGAATACGGAACGGCCCTGGCCCCCATGTACGTGGCCCACGGGTTGGGGCGCTCGTTCCGCGTCTACGTGGATGAAACCCGGCCGCTGCTTCAGGGGGCGCGGCTGACGACCTGGGAACTGCAACGGGCCGGCGTCGATGTGACTTTGATCTGCGACAGCATGGCGGCCGTGATCATGCGGCAAGGCCGGGTGAACCTGGTCATCACCGGAGCGGACCGCATCGCCGCCAACGGGGACGTGGCCAACAAAATCGGCACGTATGGTCTGGCCGTGCTGGCGCGCGCTCATGGGATTCCGTTCTACGTAGCGACCCCGAGCTCAACCTTTGACCTCTCCCTCCCGGACGGCCGGGGCATCCCGATCGAAGAACGCGACCCCGACGAAATCCGGCGGGGCCTTGGGCGTCAGATCGCCCCGCCGGACGTGCCCTGTTACAGTCCGGCTTTTGACGTGACCCCCGCCAAGTTGATCCGGGGGATCATCACCGACCGCGGAGTCATCGAGCCGGTGTCGGCTGCGTCCATCGCGGCTGTGCTGGGACGTGGGGCAGGGTGAGCTTGGCTGGACATTCTGAACCAGGGATGATGGGATTACAGCGCCCGGAGCGGCGCGGTCGATGTTCTATAGCAGCCCGCAGTGAAGGCGGCCAAGAGCGGTGTGGCCCGGGCTGCTAAAGAGCCGATCTGGATAAGGTGGGACAGGTTTTCGGATTTGTCCCATGACCGGATGGAAAGCCGGTCCGCCAAGTTGTTCGGCTCGGCTTTCAGCGGCGGGCGGCGGTTGCGTGGCCTGGCGGGGCGCGCTATACTGCCGCCGTGGCGCGGTAAAAGCGTCAGCGCCGGCAGGGAAGGACTGCAACACGGAGAGTCGGCCATGCGGGACCGTCGTGTTCGAACTTTGGTCGTGTTGGGTTTGGTGGCCACCACCGGTATGTTGTTTGCGGGGTCGGGATTGGCGTGCGCGTCGCTGGGGTTCGACCAGGCGGCCGCGTCGGTCGACTTCTGCTTCCTGTTCGACTGCCAGAACGGGGCCTTCGGAGGGCTGGTTAAATTCTGCGATCCGAACAATCCGGAACAATCGCTGTTGGCGGATTGCCCGCAGACTACCCCGTAGGGGGCCGACGGGCCGGTCCCGGGGTCATGGGCGTAGCCGGTCCATGCTTTCCGGCGGCGGGTCGGAGTG
Source organism: Planctomycetota bacterium (assembly GCA_043803085.1). Lineage (GTDB taxonomy): Bacteria > Planctomycetota > Phycisphaerae > UBA1845 > UBA1845 > JAAEQG01. Next base: position 770 of record JAZDKM010000194.1, on the reverse strand, counting down.
GGCGGTAGACGCCACGTGACCGGGGCTACTGCAACAGGTGAAAGATGGAGTTGCCAGATATGTCCAGACAAGGAAAACCGAGGGGTCGTGGGTGGCTCGCGGCGGCGGCGGTTCTGTCCGCGTGCGTTTTCCAACTCGGGTTCTTGCCGTCGTGCAGGGGCGTGTTGACGACCTTTAATCCGGGCGGAACGATTTTGGGCTCCGTGTCCGCCACGGACATCGACACGCTGTTCACGGACATCCCCGATTGGGAATACGACCCGACGTGTACGATTCCGGGATTCGGTTTCACTGCGAATCCAGGAGAGGTTCCCACCGGAGGGTGTGCGGATCAACCGGTCTATCCGCACACGCCGGGCAACACTCCGTAGGGCCGCGTCTGAACGTGAACCGGTTGATCTGCATACCGCAGGGAGCGGCGGGGTCGGTCCGGCGGACGTGCGGCGGGGCGGGGAGCTGCGGGGAGCGGGTGACCGGAGTCTCGGACCTGCTTATGGGGGCCAACCCATGGCGATGCGCAAACTGATCCGCCTCACCGCGGCGGTGGCCGCGGGAGGCATGTTGCTGCAGACGGCCGGGTGTGCGACAAGTTTCGCCCCCCTAGCCTTGAGCGTGCTGGAGAACGTCGCGCTGAGTTGGCTGTTCGGCGGCTTGGGCGGCGCGCTCTAGCAGCCTGTGGTGAAACGGCCTTGGTCTGTGGGACCGGCTTTCCAGCCGGTCTTCTTCGGGGCAAGAAGCGACATTGACCGGCTGGAAAGCCGGTCCCACAG
>JAZDKM010000193.1:0-4249 GCA_043803085.1 Planctomycetota bacterium | reverse complement strand
GGAGGCCTATCGGCGTCGTAGCGAAACCTTGGAGACTTTGATCCCCCAGTTCTACGTCAAGGGCCTGAGCGTGCGCGACGTGAGCGACGCGATGACGGCGGTGTTCCAGGACGCGGGCGTCTCGCCGGGCGACGGCCAGTCCCACCGGGACGCCGTTGCCCTCGACCAGCAGACTTCGCTTGGTGCCGGATTTGGCTCGATCCGTGGGATTCGGACCGGTTTTTTCCCCCACCCAGCGGTGCTTTGGTCATCGCCCCGTCCAGGCTCTGCCAAGACCAGTTCGACCCCTTCCGTTCGTCGTACACTTCCAGTCCGCTCTTCCAGAGTTGCAGAAATACGCCGGCCTGCGTCCATTCCTGAAACCGCCGGTGGGCGGTTGAGCTCGAACAAATCCCTGTGGCATTCAACGCATTCCATTGACAGCCGGTTCGCACGACGAACAAAATCGCGTCCATCGTCTCCCGATCGTCTCGCCTGGGCCGCCCCCGCCCCAGGGGGTCTTCGTTCACGTGCACCGGCAACAACGGCTCTACAAACGCCCAAAACTCATCCGAACACCGCCACCGATCCGATTGCATCCCTGCATCTGCCTTTCCGGGCATCCATGCCCGAAAGGCTTATCGACCATCTACCCGTTTTTGGGATGGGCTCTAAGCTCGACTTTTGCCCTTTTTATGTGACCAAAACTACCCAGTTTTACGCGAATTCTGAATGCAGGCCACCGACTTTTGCGACACCCACGTATTGGCCGTGGTTTGCAAAACTCCGAACATGCTTGTTTTCCGCTGTAGTTCAGAAAATCCGCTACCACGAAAAGGGCCAAAGTCGAGCTAAGCAGGCGCAATGCGTTGTCCTAAAGGACACCGGCTTCATCTCGGTGGCCGCCCCAGAGCAATTCGCCGTCGTTGGTTCCATGGCCTTGGCCGCGGAGCAGCGCGTTAAGCCGTTCGACCGCGTGCGCCGTCCCGAGGGCGATGGCCGTAACGAGCGCACAGAAGCGGCGCCTTGCGCACTTCGGAAAATGTTGGCGGTGCGGACGAGACAGACTACGGAGGTAGGCGGGTGTGCGGCCAACAGTAGTCATCCGGTGGTTCTCCCGATGAAGGTTGTTTATGACCTCGCTAATCGGCCAGAAACACTGCAGTTGGCTTGCCCTATGCAGCATCACCCGGGGGATCGGTCAGTTTTGGGTATTACGAGTGGAGTGCGAGAGCCATGAGGATGAGAGAGGCGACTTTCAGGGTTGTGTGGTCACCAGTGCCACGGATGTGTTCTGTACTCAGGGTGGTCAGCGTGTACCTGCTCGCAGGTTTTGGCTCTGCTTTGCCGGCCTGGGGAGCGTTGATGACTTGCCAGTTGCAGAGCAATACGGCCCCGCCGAACAGCAGTGTGCCACTTGTTGTCTTCATCGCCAACGTGGACGGTCTACGCGCTTATCAGACTACCATAGCGATCGCGCGAACCTCAGGTACCGGGACGGTTTCGGTTGCCTGCCCGGGCGGGGTCGTGATTAACCAAACCAGGGGTGACTGGGTCTTCCTCGGAGCGGGGAGCTCTTTCCCCGCGATCGATTGTTCCGGGCTCCGGGCTGCGTCCTCCTTGCTCAGCGGAAGTGTCAACGTAGGTGCAACACCGGCTTATCTCTCAAGCTATACGCTCAATATTTCGAGTGATGCAGCGGCTGGGAGCACCTTCGAGATCTCAGTGCTCCCGTACGACGATTCGGCGCTGTTAGACGCAGCCGGAAACCCGCTTCCGTTTTCAGTCGGGCCGCCCTGCATCCTAACGGTAACGCCGCGAGTTCCTGTCGTTTCCGACTGGGGTCTGCTCGTCATGGCACTTCTCGTGACAACGGCAAGTATACTAGTGATCCGCCGGCGGGGTGGCGCTCCAATGTTGTAACCGTTCACACCCCCGTTGGACACAGGGCAGGAAGCGGGGTTGCGGCGCGGTGAGCAGTAATGGCTTGGCGGAGGTGGTCGAGGACCGGGCGGTGTTGCAAGCGTAACGTTTGCACGACGGTGAGGATGCGTTCGGTGAAGCGGTCGCGGTAGGGACCGCCCTTTCGGGCGGCCCCCCGCACGGATCCGTACGAGCGGAATGACCGCATACGGCTCTTACCTTGGATGATGGCGGCACAGCGCTGCTCAGGCCAGGGGTGTAGGATACGGGCACGCGGGAGCCATGCATTGACGATCTTGGTCATGCGGTCCCAGGTGATGCAGGTCCGTTGGCTACGCCGCCGGAGGGTCCTGTACCACATCCGGGCGACCTGCGTACGAAACGCCCCGATCGCCTCCCAGTTTCCTGGGATGGCGTGGTAGGCAAAATACCCTCTCACGATAGACGCAAGCCAGGCTCCTTGCTCCACGAGGTTGTGGTGCATGGTGTCCTTGCGGCAAGCCTGCATGAACCGATTTGATCGACCCGGTATGGTCAGCCGCCGACCGATGGTGGTCTGGAGAACGGCTGATGAGATTGAGAAGCAGAGGTGCGGAGCGGGCACGGTTTGAAGCGGTTCGGCGGCGATTCGAGCTCTGGCGCGGAACGCGCCAGGGACGGGGGCGGATTCCCGAAGGCTTGTGGACCTCGGCGGCGAAGCTGGCCGCCGTGTACGGATTGTGCCGAACCGCACGGATGCTCCGGCTGGGCTACCACGCGTTGAAGCGACGCGTGGAGTACGCCGGCCTGAACGAGTCGCCGGCAGGGCCGACGCCCGGACGGAAGGTGCCCGCTCGAAGCACGCCTGCCGCGAAGAATCCCGAGCCGACGACACGCATTCCGAAGCCGCCTCGACAGACCCCAGCGATGACGTTCGTGGAGTTGGCCTCCGCGGAACATGTCGGCCAGTCTGAGTGCCTGATCGAGCTTGAGCATCCGCGTGGGGCGAAGATGCGCATTCGTCTCACCGGGCGGCAGAGCCCGGAGATCGTGACGGCGTTGAGCCAAGTCTTCATCGGCGCCGGGCCATGATCCAAGTCACGCCTCAGATGCGTATCCTGGTGGCGGTGGAGGCCGCCGATTTCCGCAAGGGAATCGATGGCCTGGCCCGGCTGTGCAAGGAGGCGCTGAAGCAGGACCCGTTTGCCCGTGATCGTCGCCCAGCCTAACGCAGGTGTATTCCTGCTTTCACCCACCGACAGGCCCGTCATGGCATTACTCTTCACCCGGATGATCGATCCATCGGCCAGGTGGCGGATCAGCAGCAGACTGCCCTTGACCCCTGAGTTTCGTATGTATTTCGCGTTGAACCCAGCGTTCGTTCGATCGCCCGGATATCGCCGCACGGCCCTGGAAGACTTGGTCGGCGTACCCGACGAGGTGGTGACCAAGGATCGACTCTATCGCACATTGGACGCCCTGCTTTCGGGCAAGGAGAAGATGGAGCAAGACCTGAAGGAGCGATTGGGAGAACTGTTCTCATTGAACTTCGATCTACTCCTCTGCGATCTGACCAGCAGCTTCTTCGAGGGCTTGGCGGAGGACAACGATCTGGCCGAGCGGGGACATTCGCGCGACCACCGCGCGGACTGCAAGCAGGTCGTCCTGGCGTTGGTGGTGACGCCCGACGGGTTCCCCCTCTATCACGAGGTGTTCGCAGGCAACACCAATGATGCGACGGCGTTCCCCACGATCGTGCAGACGATGGAGAAGCGGTTCGGATCGGCGCGGCGGGTGTGGGTGGTGGATCGCGGCATCGCCTCGCGCGAGAACATCGCGTATCTGAAGGAACGGAAGCAATCGTACCTGGTGGGCACGCCGCGCAGTCAACTGAGCGAGTTCGAGGCCGAGCTGTGCACGAAGGATTGGCAGAGTGTTCGTGAGGCCGTGGAGATCAAGACCGTGCAGCGCGACGGTCAAACCTATGTGCTGGCGCGAAGCACGCAACGTCGCCGCAAGGAGCGGGCCATTCGCCGGCGGCAACTGCTGGGTCTGCACGGTGAACTGAAGAGCTTGGCGGCGCGAGTCTCAAAGGGTTATCTCAAGAACGCCGACAAAGTCCTCGAACAAGTAGGTCGGCTTCGCGAGCGCTATCCGGCGGCCTCCAGGTTCGTGCAGGTGGAGGTACCGCGCGATGCGGCAAGTCCCGACGGCATCGGGGATCGCCGCCAGGCCGCGAAAGTCACCTGGATCTACGATCGCCTCAGACTTCGCGCCGCCCTGGGCCGCGACGGTGCATACCTGCTCCTGAGTGACCAGACGGACTGGACGGCCGAGCAACTCTGGTCGACTTACATGCAACTCACCC
>JAZDKM010000192.1:0-6509 GCA_043803085.1 Planctomycetota bacterium | reverse complement strand
TCGTCCACGAAGAAAACATCCTGCCGATTGTTGCCGCGCTGGGTGACGTGGTGCGGTTGGCCCGGAAGCACGATTCTCGCGACACGCGGCATGGCTCCATCCTACCCAACACCGATGGCTCCGTCAAGAAATAGGTGACTGCCCCCTGTTTCCCCAAGAAATAGGTGACTGTCCCCTGTTTCCTGCCGCTCAGCACGGCTGGCGGCGGAACCACTCGACAAACCGGCCCAAGCCGGTATCCAGATCAACGCTCGGCTGGTAGCCCAGTTCTCGCCGCGCCCGGGTGATGTCGGCGTAGGTGCGCTCCACGTCACCCGGCTGCCGAGGCAGCCGCTCGATCCGGGCCTTTCGGCCCAAAGCTTTCTCGAGCGCGCCGATCAGGTCGTTGAGCCTGATGGGCGTGGACTCGCCTAAGTTGTAGATATGGTATCCGTCGCAGCGGTCGATGGCGGCCAGCGTCCCCGCCACGATGTCGTCGATGTAGGTAAAGTCGCGGGCCATGCTCCCATCGCCGAACACGGGGATCGGCTCACCGGCCTCGATCAGGCGGGTGAACTTGTGGATGGCCAGGTCAGGGCGTTGCCGGGGGCCGTAGACGGTGAAGTACCGCAGGCAAATGACGCCGATCCCGTACAGTTGGTGATAGGTGTGGCAGAGCAGCTCGCCGGCTTTCTTGGTGGCGGCATAGGGCGATATAGGAGAATCGACGTTGTCCGATTCACTGAAGGGGATTTTCTCGTTGTTGCCGTAGACGCTCGAGCTGCCCGCGAAGACGAGGCGCCGCACCCCGTGCCTGCGGGCGGCCTCGAGCACCACCAGCGTCCCGCCGACGTTGACGCTCTCATACAGAAGCGGCTGGGCGATGGACGGCCTCACGCCCGCCCGGGCGGCGAGATGGACGACCACGTCGACGCCCTGGGCCGCCTCGTTCACCAAACCGGCATCGCGGATGTCGCCTTCAGCCAGCGTGAAATGTGTGTGGCCCAGGCAGGCGGCCAGGTTGGCCCTTTTGGTCGCCGGGGCGTAGAAATCGTTGAAGTCGTCCAGCGCGACTACAACATCGCCCCGCCCCAGTAACGCCTCGCAGAGGTGCGAACCGATGAAGCCCGCCGCGCCCGTGACCAGAACTTTCGGCATCAGTCCAACGCCCTAACCGCGTCTAACAGAAAGATGTGGGACCGGCTTTCCAGCCGGTCAGCGACAGGCTAGAAAGCCTGTCCCACAGGTCGATTACCGGCCTCGCCGTAGGCTCGGACCGTAACGGACCCATGCCACCCCGCGCTAGACATCTTCTCGCACACGCACTCAGCCCTTAGGGTGATCACTCCTCCGGGGACCCCGCTGGGTCACGTTCGGCCGGCCGATGCCGTAGTACTCCAACCCGTGCTTCTTCATTACCGCCGGGTCGAACAGATTGCGGCCGTCGAAGATGACCGGCCTCTTCAACAATTGCGTCACCCGCTCGAAATCGGGCATGCGGAACTCCGGCCAATCGGTGAAGACGATCAGGGCCTCTGCGCCTTCCAGGGCCTGGTAGCAGTCCTCGAAGGTCTGCAGCGTATCGCCCAGTTCGGCCCGCGCGTTCCGCATGGCTTCGGGGTCGTAGGCCTGGACCCGCATGCCCTGGGCCAGGAACCTACGCACCGCGTCGATCGCGGGCGACTCCCGCACGTCATCGGTCCGGGCTTTGAAGGCCAGCCCCCAGACCGCCACCGTGGTGTCCGCGCACCTGTCCCCGAAGTAGTTGAGCACCTTCTGGGCGAAGGCTACCCGCTGCCGCTGATTCACTTCGTGGACCGCCCGCGCGATGACCAGCGGGTAGTCCACCGCTTCCCCCATCGCCGCCAGGGCTTGCACGTCCTTCGGAAAGCAGGAACCCCCGTACCCGACGCCGGGGTACAGGAAGTCCGGCCCGATCCGCGAATCCGAGCCGATGGCCCGGCGGACGCACTCGATGTCGGCCCCGTAGCGCTCGCACAGACCGGCCATCTCGTTGATGAACGAAATCCGGGTGGCCAGCATGGCATTGGCCGCGTATTTGGACATCTCCGCGCTGGCCGGGTCCATCACCAGAAACCGCTCCACCTTACGCATGAACGGTGCGTAAAGCTCCTTCATGATCTCTACCACCGCCGGATTGGTGGCCCCGAAGATCACCCGGTCGGGACGCATGAAGTCCTCCACCGCCGCTCCTTCCTTAAGGAACTCGGGGTTGCTCACGTAGTCGAAGGGGTGCTCCGTCCGGGCCTGGATCGCCGCGACCACCTTCTGGCACGTGCCTACCGGGACCGTGCTCTTCATCACCACGATGCGGTAGCCGTCCATGTGCTGCCCGATGCCCTCCGCCACGTTCATGATCGCGGACAGGTCGGCCGAGCCGTCCGCGGCCGACGGGGTCCCCACGCCGACGAACAGAACCAGGGACTTCTTGACCGCTTCGGCCCAGTCCGTGGTGAAGCTCAAGCGCCCCGCCTTCACGTTGCGCTTGACGATCTCCAGGAGGCCGGGCTCGTAGATCGGGATGCCGCCTTCTTTGAGCGTGTTGATCCTGGTCTCGTCCGTATCCATGCAGATGACGTGGTTACCGCCGTCCGCCAGACACGCACCGGCCACCAGCCCGACATAGCCCACCCCCGCGATACCGACTTGCATCGTATCACCTCTGTGAGAAGCTCTCCGCGTCGCCACGCATCAAACCCGGCGAATTATAGCGTTGAGCGATGAGTCAGCCAGCTACGAGATGTGCTTTTGTGCCTTCGTGGCCACGAGAATCATGTCGATGGCGGCTCGCCAGCTCGCGCTGATTGGCTTGAACTCGAATACCTGGTCATCCACGTAAACCAGCAAGCCGACCTCCCTTCGCCATCCGTGGGACTCGGTACATTATCGGCACTTGCGGGCTGGAAGTTCTGCGGGATTAAGGGTCCGGGCATCTGTGTTTATCGTCTTCGTCCACCTCTCCCGCTCCGCACATCTGGTACCTATGGTTTGGTGGCCGCCAAGGCTTCCGGGGAGGGCATGCCCTTTTCGCCACCGATATCCCTATCGTTTCTTAAACATCGCCTCTGGAGACCACCCATCCGGCTCCGCAACAAATGGTTTGCCACACTCCGGACACCTGGGCCCTGGTATGTTATCGATCCGGTAGCCGCATGCACCACAATATACGCCGGGCCGACCTGTGCGCCGCGCAGGCTTGGGATACAGGATCCAACAGGTGATCCCGATGTCTAGTGCCACTACGAAGGCTCCGCCCGCAATGAGAGAAGCTGGCCAGTTCTCTAGCGAATCAGAATGTGGGAGGAGCCGTCGCTGTGCAAACAGCATGAGAACAACAATTACAGATGAGAGCAGTGGGCCGAGAACCAGGGTGCCCACATGTCTGGTCATGACGTCCCTGCTGCGCGCATAGCCGAATATCTGTTGTTGCAGACCCGCGGTTGCGCCGGCGGTGAGCACGCCGATGGTCAGCGCGATAAGTTCGCTCGCTTCTCGCATAAAGAAAACACCCGCTCCCGCGGTTGCCACGCCGGCAACCATGCCGAATACGAACCGCTCCGCGGGGCTCCAGGACGGGTGTTCCACGACTCTAACTACTCCAAAAGGTGCGATGACTCATCGTGCGTCTTCTGATATCGAGATCGGGCCCAGTGAACCTGGGGGAGCGATTCTTTCGAGCCACCGGGAATCGCGCCCCCATCTCCAGGGGAGGTGGGCCACCCACCCGCGGAACGAGGAGATTGCGAATCACCGCAAGGAACAAGGAACGCCTGGGGGATGCGCCGGGCGGGTGCATAACAAAAAAGGGGCGTCGCAAGCTGCAACGCCCCGTGAACGCACACCCAAGAACCATCGCCCCCGTGGTGTCGGTCACCCGGGAGAGTGAAGGACTCACTCCGCCCACACCGGTCCCGCCTCCATGGCGGTGACTGAACAACCTGTGCCCCCAGTAGTCCCATCGGGGCACGTCCCTGGTGAGCCCGGGACACACGTGCACCGGGCGCAACCCTTGGTGTCCGAGTAGCAGCATGCTCGCTCGCCGGCGGGGCACCCGGTCATGGCACAACTCTTTGGACAGCTCGGGTTGGCCATCACTTCTCCGGGTCCCAACTGAAGTTCCACGCCATCGGATGTCAGCCAGAATGCGGACCCGGGACCGACGTTGAGCACCAGGCCGTCGACCACCTCCACTCCCCGTGGTACTTCCTCGCCCATGGGGATTTCGTACGTCTGCCCGTCTACGTTTACCGTCACATAGGTGGCCGCCACCAGTCGAGCGTCGGCGTCGGTCCGCTGGAAAACCACTGGTCCATCGACCCGGTGGAAAACCTGCGGGCACAGAAGCTCCAGCGCCACCTCGTAGGAAACCATCTGGTTCTCAACCTGTTTCAGGGCCTCTTTACTCAAGTCACCGGTCGAATGATCCAACCCGTATGCGCGGACGTATTCCGCGAGCACCCCTGGCAGCAGATCGGAAACCCGACGCGTCTGTGGGCTTGGCGAGCTCTCCGGCGCGGCCGGCGTGCTTTGAGCCGAAGCATCCACCGGCAGAGCTTCAACACTGGCGGTCGCACCCGTGGGGCCCGAATCCACAAAACCGACCCACAAAACCAAAGCACCAACCAGAACGGTGAACATGACCAGACACTCCTTAAGAAAGAACTGGCGCCCCCCCCGGGTACTCTACCCGGGGGCCGCAAGGGGGAAAGTGACATCGTCTAGGGTATCGGCATCCCCGGGTTTGTCAAGTATAATTTTCTTGACTGGGACGTGGCCCAATGGAGGGGCTCCACATTGAACAATGGCGGGTGGCCGAGGTCCTTTGGATCTGGGGGAGCGCTTCTTTCGAGCCGCCGGGAATCGCGCCCCCACCTCCAGAGGAGGTGGCCCACCCAGCCGGAAGATCGCGTCGGGCGGAGCCCGACCTACTATCTACCGAGAGGCCGTCTCACACGTGCGGCACCGGCTCAGCGGCCTTGGCAAACGGAGGCGGAATCTTCCAGTCCCCAAGGAAGCGCGGAATGTCGGTCACCGCCGGGATTCGCGGCAGGGCGTAAGTCTCACCATACGTAACGCCGGCCAACGCGCCCTCGAACCCCGCCCCGCTTCGAATATAGTGGGCCAGCCGTTCCCATCGCTCCCCTTCGAACTGTGACCGATAGCACCGCACCGCCGCGAGCTTCCGTTCGAGCGTGTCGGTGATGTCGACGACGAAACGGCTGGGCCAATGGGTGATCTCAGCGGCCCCCGGCACCGGGCGGTAGATCAGATGGTCTACACGGTGAGGGGCGGTTCCGCCGAAGCGGTCATCCCACTTGGTCAGTTGGGCGTAGAACCGGGCCGCTTCGGTGATGAGCTGGGCTTGGTAATGGTCAGGCGAGGCGGCCGGCGTCCGCCCCGCCATGCCCACCAGGATGCGCGGACGGTACTTGCGCAGGACGGCAGCTACGGCGTAGCGGCTCTCGGGAGCATCCATGAGCAGCCGGTTGGGCAGGTCGAGCGTTTCGCACACTGCCGCCCCGAGGGTTTTGGCCGCTTCCATTGTCTCATGGGCCCGGATTTCAGGGGTGCCCCGGGGCGTGGGCTCGCCATTGGTCATGTGCAACATGCCTACGCGGTAGCCCAAGTCCGCCATTCGGGCTATAGTGCCTCCCATCCCGATCTCCAGGTCGTCGGGATGCGGAGCCGTAAAGAGAATGTCCAGCGTCGCTGTGCTCATATTCTCACTTGCCTTCTTCGTGCGGGGCCTGGCCGTTTGCAGAACTATAGGGAGCGGTGCCGGGAGGGACAAGCCTGGGCGGCGGGAAAGTCTTCATGCTCACTCCCCATGAGGCCGCGGGGGCCGGCCTCCGGCATAGGCGCGCCGAACTGCACAGAGAGGACTTGATTTTTGAGGTCATTAAAGCCAACATGGCCTACGGCATCGACTCGGGTCCCGTAAGGTGGCTGGAGCGCAGCGCAGCGCACCCTACCGCCTACACGTGCATCCGACCCCGATCGAAGACCAATGCCATGATTATGTCCCGACGCCGTATCCAGGATGAAGACCGCCCCGCCATCGCCGAGTTCATCGAGCGGCATTGGTCCAACAAGATGGTGATGAGCCGGGGTAGGTGCTATTACCCTCATCAGGAGAACGGCGTGATCGAATGGCGCGACGGACGCATCGTCGGCCTGGTGACCTGGCTCCGCGAGGGCGATGACCTGCAACTGCTCACCCTCAACAGCGTCCTGGAGGGCCAAGGGATCGGATCGGCCCTGACCTTGCTAGCGATCGAGGAGGCCCGGCGCGGCGGTGTGCGAAAGATCTGGTTGACCACCACGAATGACAACCTGCCCGCCATCGGGCTGTACCAGCGCTTGGGCTTTCGGATGACGGCGGTGAACGTCGGCGCGGTGGACGAGGCCCGCAAGACCAAACCCCAAATCGCCGAGACGGGCTACAAGGGCATTCCCATTCACGACGAGGTCGTGCTGGAACTCGATCTCCAGCCCTCCCTGCATTAGTG
>JAZDKM010000191.1:0-6264 GCA_043803085.1 Planctomycetota bacterium | reverse complement strand
CGCGGAACTGAATTTGCTCTCCAACCTAAGCGGACGGTGATAGACATGTCCGCCGACACGGCCTTGACGACCGGCTCGCGGAACCACTGTTGTAGTCTAGGCTTTCTTGAGCGTCCTTACAAGATATATTTTGTGTACTTTGCCGGGCGTCCAAACCTTTCACCGCGCCCCAAGAAGCTTCGCCGCAAGCGTTTTGAGCAGCGTCGGGTGGCCCTGGCGGCCCGTGGTGAAAGTGGCCAAGGGCAGTCTGGCACGGGCATCTTGCCCGTGAAAACACAGGCTGGAAGCCTGTGCCACAACCTTTGCCACGGGCTGTTAACTGGATCAGTTCGCGCACGACCGGCCCGTTCATGTCGGTTGGCTTGGTGGGGCAGGAGGATGAGCCGCAGCCGCAACCCGTGCCGCGACGGCCAAACGTCCGCCACGCCCGGTAGGCAACGTAAAGAGCCGCTAGCCCCACAATCAAGAGGACCGAGGCGTTTTGCAGGTTCATCTTCCAACTCCGTTCGCCAGGACCTTCAACACCGCAGAGAGGGCCGAGAACGGCGAGGATGTGGATCCTCCCGCTATACAAACCACCCCGCGATGCGGTAGGTGGCGAAGGACGCGATGTAGGCCAGCGTGGTCATGTACGCGAAGGTGATCGCCGGCCACCGCCATGAATGGGTCTCGCGTCGGATTACGGCCAGCGTCCCGGCGCACTGCATGCACAACGCAAAGAACACCATGATGGAGAGGGCCACGGGCACGTTGAAGACCGGCCGACCGTCCGGCCAAGTCGCGGCGTGCAGGGCGTGGCGCAGGTCGGACGATTCCGCCTCACGGCCCTCGCCCAGGTTGTAGATGGTGCCCAACGTGGCGATGACCACCTCTCGGGCCGGGAAGGAGGCCACCACCGCCGTCCCGATCCGCCAATCCCATCCCAGCGGCTTGACCGCCGGCTCCAGCGCCTGCCCGATCCGTCCCAGCCAGCTTTGCCGCAGGTACGCCCCTGCTTCCTCGCGGTCGGGCCCCTCCAATGGCTGGGTGGCCCACCTCCTCTGGAGGTGGGGGCGCGATTCCCGGACGCTCGAGAGAATCGCTCCCCCAGGTCCAAAGGACCTGGGCCACCCGCGCTGGGCCTCCACCCGCGTGCCTTGGGCGGCGAAGTCCTCCGCGATGGACGCCGGCCGTGGATAGTACGCCAGGGCCCAGATCAGGATCGACACCGCAAAGATGATCGTGCCGGCCCGTACCACGAACTCGCGGGCCCGCTCATAAACACGGTAGAGCACGGTCTTGGGCGACGGCCATTTGTACGAGGGCAGTTCCATCAGAAAGGCCCGGTTCTCGCCTCTGAACACCACCCGCCGCAGGAACACCGCCACCACGACGGCCACGGTTATCCCCACCAGGTACATGGCGATCAGCACCAGCGTCTGCAGGCCGACGATCCCGCCCAACAGTGGATGGGCCGGTATAAACGCCGCAATCAGAAGAACGTACACCGGCAAGCGAGCGCTGCAACTCATTAAGGGCGCCACCAGGATGGCCACGAGCCGGTCCGCACGGTTCTCGATGGTACGGGTGCTCATGATCCCCGGCACCGCGCAGGCAAACGACGAGACCAACGGAATGAACGCCTTGCCGTTGAGCCCGCACAGCCCCATGGCCCGGTCCAGCAGGAAGGCCGCTCGGGCCATGTAGCCGCAGTCCTCCAGGATCGCCAGAAACAGAAACAAGATCATGATCTGCGGCAGGAAGGTCATCACTGCGCCGACCCCGCCGATGACGCCGTTGACCAACAGGCTTTGCAGCGCCCCGGTCGGTACCAGCCCGCTCAACCAGGCGCCAAGCGCGTTGAAGCTTCCCTCGATGAAGTCCATCACCGGGACGGTCCAGGCATAGATCGACTGGAACACCGCGCCCATGATGAGGACCAGCAACGCGAGTCCCAGCACCGGATGTGTCACCCAGCGGTCCGCGGCGTCCGAACGCGAGGTTCGTCGCGCGTCCTGGGCGTCGACCGCCCGCGACATTATTCCTTCGATCCAACGGTAGCGGACCTCGGCTTCCACCTGGGTCGGGTTCAGCCCCAAAGCCACCAGCCGCGCCCGACGTCGCGCCAGATCGTCCGTGAGGTCGGCGCCGTACTGTTCCCGCAGTCGCCTCTCGCCGTAGCCGTCCGGTTCCAGGAGTACCTGCAGCAGCTCGACGTGCGTGACAGGCAGCCGGCGATTGGCCGATCCCGATGCGCGTCGTTCGAGAGTCAGCCACGAATCTTCGATCTCGCGGGCGAGCTCCGCCGGCATGCGCGGATAGTTGCAGGGCGGGGCATCGCCCAGGTGCTCGACGATGGCTTGTTTCAGCGCGGCAATGCCCCGACCTTTGTTGGCGACCACGGGTACGACCGGCACGCTCAGCGCCGCCGAAAGCGCCCCGACGTCGATGCGGATGCCGCCGGCTTCGGCCAGATCCATCATGTTCAGCGCCACCACCACCGGAACGCCCAGCTCGAGCATTTGGCTGGTCAAGAACAGGTTGCGGCGCAGGTTGACCGCGTCAACGACCGCGACGATCAAGTCCGGGCGCGGGCCGGTACCGCGGCCGGTCAGGGTGTCAATCACCACGATCTCGTCTTGCGACCGCGCCGACAAGCCGTAGGCCCCAGGGAGGTCGATGATCTCCACCGAGCAGGCCGTGGAGGCGAGGCCGGACAATCGGCCGGTCTTCCGCTCCACGGTCACCCCCGGATAGTTGCCGACGCGCTGATGATAGCCGGTCAACTCGTTGAAGAGCGTTGTCTTTCCCGTGTTCGGATTGCCCACCAGGGCCACCCAACCGGCACGAGCGGCGGGGCGCTCTGCAGTGTTCCGGGCTTCGATGAGCAACGGGGTACTCCGGCTCGCGGTTCGCCAGGAGGAATGTCACAACCTCGGGCGGCAAGAAGGGGGTTCTATCTCAGGCGTGATAGGAGCACGCCGTCCTGCAACGCCGCACCCATACTCAAGCGCGTGTGCTCAATCCGGATAATACAAGGCGCACCGGCCCGAATCATCTCAACCGTGGCGCCGCGGATCAAGCCGAACTCGGCCAAGCGCCGCGCGGACACGCTCGCCTCGTGTATACCGGTGACCAGGCCCTGGTCCCCTGCACGCAACGCGCGCAGAGAAATGGACTCTGGGGTGTGATGATCGTGGGCCGCAAAAGTCTCCATCGGCTCTGTCTCCTACTGAACCTCTTTCTCCTGTGCCTCCGCTTCGGCGCGGATCGTCCCCATGCACTCCGCCTCACAGGCCGGACATGCCTGGGCATCGTGGCCGCAAGCATCGTCATAATTCTGCCAGCCCTCCCGAAACGCGGCCGCCCGGGGATCGTTACCGCAGAAGTAGCGCAGAAACTGGGCCAGCCGCTCCGCCGTGGCTAAGCTGAGCAGATGCTCGATCTTGCACGCGTCCACTTCCGCGTCTTCCGACGGGATGTCCAACACGTCCATGAAAAACCGCCGGATCAGGAAGGCCCGCCCGCGGACCGAGGCGCCCACCCGCTCGCCTTCCTCGGACAGCTTGAGAAACCGGTTTTTGTCCTCGACGACCAGGCCGCGTTGCTTCAGCAGTTTGAGCGTCAGCGACGCGCTCCCCCGGGTGATGTTCAACAACTTGGCCACGTCGGACACCCGCGCGTAGCCGTTATGCTCGAGCAGTTGCACGATGGCTACGATATGGTGGGCGGCCGAATGTGAGATGGGGTTCTGCTCGAACTGTTTCCAGACGTCATCCACGATTCACGCTGCCGATCTTCCAGTGAGACGGACAAGCTTCTTGTTATAGATACCAAACACATCGGCAGTTTGTCAATAGCAAAACGATGATCTTAATCACCGCCGCGACACATGCTCATAACATATGGAGAATCAATAGATTATGGATGCATTCGATTGTCGACGCGGGTTCGCTCGTCTCCGTGAGGCAACCCCAAAGAGCTTGGGGGGTCTTCTTCGGCACCGGCCAAGCCATCGGACGTCTGGGTAGCATGCCGAGAACCCGATTCCCACTGCCGTTTTGTCCTAGTGCCCCGTCAATGCTGAATCTGCGGGTTCGATGGGAGGGCGAGGCTCCGGCCGAGCCGGGTACGGGATCGGCTGTCGGACGAGCGGCTCGCCAGGAGGCTCGCCCTCCCGCGGTAACGCAACCCGTAAGAATACGGTTGACGGAGCACTAGATTCTCCCGTAGGGGAGAGCCAACGTTGCGGGTATGCTGAGCAACCGCTGGCCGCGCTACCGCACAGAATCCGCGCGAGAAGCTACGAAGGGCCACCGCCAAGGGGTCATGAACCGCGAAGCCGTCAGTGATGGCCAAGTTGGTGACATCCGTTTCCGCAGCCAGGCTGACGGAGGTGCGCACCGGCATCGACCAGGCGGGCGCTGCCGGGGCCGAGTGGATCGAGTTGAGGCTCGATCACCTGGCCCCCTGTCCTGCGCCGTCGGAGGTGCAGGAGTTGTTGTCGAGCCTGCGACCCGGGTCGTGGATCGTCACCTTGCGGTCGGTGGACGAAGGCGGAAAGTGCCCCCTGCCTGCGGGGAGACGCTTGGCGTTTCTGCTCGAGGCGACCGCCGGCTGCGAAGGGTGGATTGACTTCGAGTACCGTGCCTTTCAAGCCGGAGCGTGTGAGGGCAGCGAGGTGGCGAGACCAAGCGACACCCTGCCTTGCGAAACCGCGCACCCCGTGCAGATCGCGACAAGCCCGCGCCCGCCGGCGACGGACTCGGGCATGCCGCTCCCCTCGGTGGCGGCTGCCGCCGGTCGTCGTTGGATTCTCTCGGTCCACGATTTCCAAGGGCGGCCGGAGGACGTGCGGGTGCTGGCCCGCGCGATCGTCTCGACGGGCCCGGCGACGATGGCCAAGGTGGCGTGGGAGGGGCATAGTGCCCGTGACAACATCGTGGCGTTCGAGCTCATGCGTGAACTGGGTGAACGAGTGATCGCCGTGGTCATGGGCGAGGTGGGGCTGGCATCGCGGGTACTGGCCAAGAAGTTCGGCGCCGCGGCCACGTACTGCGCTCTGTCCTCGGGGACGGAGACGGCCGCCGGCCAGCTCACCTTGGACGAGATGCTGCACCGGTATCGCTGGGACGCGATTTCGGCGACGACGAAATGGTTCGGGGTCCTGGGTGCTCCGGTGCGGCATTCGATGGGTCCGGTGTTGTTCAACCGGCTGTTCGACCGTGCGGGCCTCGACGCGGTGTATCTACCCATGCTGGTGGCCGGTGGTGAGCGCGAACTCGTCACTTTCCTCGAGCACTGCGAACGTTGCGACTGGCTGGACCTCGGCGGGTTCAGTGTCACCCTGCCGCACAAGCAGGCCGCCCGGCGCTTCGTAGGGCCGCGCGTCGAACCCTCGGCGGCCCGTATCGGCGCGGTCAACACGCTGGTGATGCGCGACGGCCGCTTCCACGGCTGCAACACGGACTGCGCCGGAGCCTTGGATGCCCTGTGCGACGGACTCGATTGCGAGCGATCTGATCTGCGCGGGCTATGCGTCGATGTGCTCGGGGCCGGCGGTGCCGCCCGGGCGGTGGTTGCCGGTCTGACCGACTGTGGGTGTGATGTGACCGTCTATAACCGCACGGCGGATTCGGCTGCGGCGCTGGCGGCGGAGTTTGGCTGCCGCCCGGCGGCGTGGCCCGACCGTACCCGACGCAGCGGCCGCGTCGTGATCAACTGTACTTCGTTGGGGATGACGCCGCATGTGGAGCAGTCGCCGTTGCCCGCCGAGGCGCTCCAAGACCGACCGGTGGTCTTCGACATGGTTTATCATCCGGTCGAGACGCGCCTGTTGCGCGAGGCCAAGCAGGCCGGCGGCCTCACGATCGACGGACTGGAGATGTTCGTGCGGCAGGCGGCGGCCCAGTATCAACTCTGGTTCGGTGAAACGCCGGACGCCAGGGTCATGCGCGAGATCGTCCTGCGGGATTTGGGGGGCGATGGTTTAGGCCACCGAGGCGCCGAGGCATAAAGAGAAAATGGGAAACGGATAGTAACTTCCGGCGCATGGCGGTCTCGGGGAAGGCGAGATGCGAAACGTTGTCCTAATCGGCTATCGCGGTTCCGGCAAGACCACGGTGGGACGATTGCTCGCCACACGCATGGGCTACGCTTTCGTCGATACCGATGCACGGGTCGTCGAGCGGGCGGGCAAGACCATCGCGGACCTCTTCGCCGAGGATGGCGAGCCGGCCTTTCGGGAGTTGGAAGCCGACGTGATCGCGGAAGTGTGCGGGCGGT
>JAZDKM010000190.1:0-2055 GCA_043803085.1 Planctomycetota bacterium | reverse complement strand
TTGGGAGCAGGCAGCGGAGTTGTGTGCGGTGCCCGGCTGCCTGCGCGAACGGGAAGCCGACTGTCATGTGTCTGAGGAGTTCCGGAACACGGGCCGTGAGGGGCGGGCGGAGTGGCATCGGTTTGTTCCGGCCCGGCTGGTGCTGGTGCCGCAGCTGCTTGTCCGTGAAGGTGTGGGGGGCGACCGATGAGTCTGCTGCTCGCTCTGCTGCTGTCCGCGCAGTTGCAGTTCTGCGGCTGGTCGGTGGAGTCGGGGGAGCCGGTGTGGATGCCGACGTACACGATGGAGCAGTTGCAGCCGGAGTTGGATCGTCTGATCCGCCGTAGGAACGCGGAGGCTTTGGCCGAGTTGCGGCTGGCGCGGCGTCAGCCTGAGTCGCCTGTGGTGCCGGAGGTGTCCGACCTAGACCCTCCCTCACCGTCCGGCATCGTGTGGCGGCCAAGCGTGGAACGATGGCGGACCCTGGTGGACCGGTACTTCACCGGGCGTGGCGAGTCGGAGCGTGCCCTGGCGATCATCCGCTGCGAAAGCATGGGCGACCCGGACGCGGTGAATCCACGGTCAGGCACATCAGGTCTGTTCCAGCATCGGCCTCAGTATTGGGCGTCTCGGAGCGCCGCGGCCGGTTGGGCTGGCGCGGACATCATGGACCCGGAAGCCAACGTCGCTGTGGCGGCGTGGCTGGTGCATCACGGTGGCGGCTGGCAGCACTGGTCGGGCCGGGCGTGGGGTGTAGATTCCTGCTTGGAATGGGCTGTGGCGCAAGGTGTGTGAAGGAGCCGAACCATGACTGTGCTTGCAGCTATCGGACTGCTCATGTTGGGTGTTGTTGGCGGGGCGGTGCTTGCCACCTGGATCGCCTGGCAGGTTTGGCGTGAACGATTGTGGCGGGAGGAATGGGCGCACGCCTGCCATCCGACCTGGGAGGAGAAGCCATCCTCATCCGAGTAGCTGCGGTCATCGTCCCGGCGCTGCTTGTGTTCTTCCTGCCCGGCCCGTGGCTTGTGACCCTCGCCGGGCTGTGTGTCCTGTTCCTGATCGGCGGCCCTTCAAGGTGCGAATGATGAGCCCCAACTCCTACCATGTCATGTGGATTCACCGGGCCCGGACGTACCATCAGCGTGATGATGGTGAGCCGTTCTGCCGGTTACGTCTGCCGTGGGCGGTGCGCTGGTGCGAGGCAACCGAAACCCAACTGCTCAGCAGGCATCCGCACAAGCACAAGTGTTCGCGTTGCTGGCCGACAGGGGCCGTGTAATGTGCAAGGTCGGGGCGTAAACCCGGGGGCGGATATCTTGACGCCAACCGCCTCCGGGCGCCCCGAATCGCACTACGTTCGGCGTTCCAGCCTGGTCTTGAGGGCGTCCCGTTGCCAGGCGGGCAGACCGTCTAACACCCGGTCCCTGCAGTCGGCGGGCAATCGGCGTAGCTCAGAGACGACTACGGCCATGTCATGCCGTGGAATACGTGCGAGACGTTCCAAGCAGCGGCGTTCATGCCGGTTCGCCCGTGTCTCCCGTCGCCGGTGCAGTCGGCGGGTGAGCCAGTGGAGCATCACACGGCCGGTGTCGTGCCGATGGGGTCTTCGACGAAGAAGCAGACTCTTACCGACGCGATGCGTTGGGTGAGGTTCCCGGCCCAGGCTTGCAGGATGAACTGCTGCCGGGTTTTCCCGGTTGCCAATGCGAGCACGGGCATGGTGATGGTGGCCCGGGCGATAGAAGCGTCGGACCATGTGATCGTGCCCCATCCGGTGAGTTCAGTGCCGTCGCGTTCGCAGGTCAAAGCGAGGGTCCAGCCGGTGAGGCTTGGCGGTGAGCTGTCGTAGAAGTCCAACGTCAAAGCGGGTGGGATTTCTCCGGCCACGTAGGGGCCGATGGTGCGGGTGTCTACGGTGCTCATCAGTCCTCCTGCGAATCAACGTGGACGGTTTCGACGCTGACGATGACCGTCTGGCGTTGGAGCCGCATTCTGACAGTCGGCGCGGGGAAGGTGGCAGTCGTGTGAAGGGTGGCGACGGTGATGCTCATGCCGCCGGAGACAGCCGGCACCGGG
>JAZDKM010000189.1:0-28008 GCA_043803085.1 Planctomycetota bacterium | reverse complement strand
GCCATTGAGACCCGCGCGGCAGAGAAGCTCCGCGTGCTGGAGGACCTGTTTCGGCTCCATGCCCATGAGCAGGTGTTGGTGTTCACGGGCTCGAATCAGATGGCCTTGGAAGTCTCGCGGCGTTTCCTGATTCCCATCATCATCGACAAGACCGGCAAACACGAACGCAAGGCTACTCTCGACGGCTTCGAGTCCGGGCGACTCCGGGCCCTCGTCGCCAATCAGGTATTGGATGAAGGCATTGACGTGCCCGCCGTCAAGGTGGCCGTAGTCTTGGGAGGCTTCAGTTCGCCGCGTCAGGCCAAGCAGCGCCTCGGTCGTATCCTCCGCAGGAGCGGCGGCATCACCGCCGTACTTTACGAAGTGGTCTGCCAGGAAACCCGCGAAGAAGCGCGCTCCCGCTCCCGGCGCCGGAGCGACGCTTTCAAAGGGACTCGCCATCTACGCCTGTAAAGAAAGCCGAACGCGAATGACCCGGCGCACCGTCATCCCTCCAGCCGCGGACCGCGAGCTGGAGGAACAAGCTGTCTACATCGGTCAAGATAGCCCGCCGATGCGGGCGTCGAGATCGTGCGCGTGCTTCACGTAGCGCGAGACATCGCGAACCTCCTCGAAACTGAAAGGGGTGGATGGAATTAAGGAGTAGATTTCCCGCGGCCTCGCGCGGGTGGGCAGAGCGAAAAAAACCGGAGCAGGCGGCACAAAGAGGTCGGCGCTCCGGAAAACCGGATCAAGGTCGCTCGAAGCGAATGCCCTGACGCCCCGGGCCAAAAACCTCTTACCCGGTACTTGGGCCCGTGCTCGCCTGCCCCGGTGAAGACCAGTCTACAGTACGGCTGGGACCAGGTAAAGGGTCTTGGGAGTACAGCGCGGCGCAGCCCTGTGCGGGGAGGCGCCCGCGTCTGAATGATCGGGCTCCACCCGGCGAAAGCAGTATAATCCAAGCCTAGGGAAGAATTGTTATGACTGTGTGAGAGGATATCCCGTGGCGCCTAGAGTCGTAAAACTCTGGTACGATCCCGAAGGGGACTACCTGGAGGTGATCTTCGACCAGAAGGAAGGGTACTTCCGTGAAACAGAGAACGATCAGGTGATGGAGAAGGTCGACGTGGTCTCAGCGCCGTAATGCTCTCCAAGGAACTCGCCATCTACACGTGTAAGCGCGGTCGGGCCTACCCCGATTGTCTAACGCGCGAGACGCACGCCCACTACGTGCCGCTGGTCGGTCGATTGCTGGCCATCTACCGCAACGGCAGGGGCCGGACGCGCGAACAGTTACACCGGGCGGCCGAGGCCGTTTTTCAGGCCGAGCCGGACTGTCCTCCACAGCGGATCCGTGCGTTCATCCGTCTGCTCGACCAGGCGAGTGAATACCAGACCGACGTCGACGGCCGGGCGTACCGGCTCCGCCAGCGGGTATTCGAGTTGGCCGCCTTGCGCCATCCCCTGGTCGGGGAGCCGGACGCGCTCTTCCAGCACGCGGAACGCGAGGTCAAGCAGGCGATCGCCGCCGAGGTAGGTCTGCCCTGGCCCGAGATCGAACGGGCCCTGTACGCCGACCTTCCCGCTTTCCATCGTCTGAAAAAAATGGACGGTTACGCCACGCCGGAAGCCCTGCTGCGCCGCTACAACGTCGCCCAGGCCCAAACCTTGCTCTTTTGGGCGGAAGAGATGACCGTGGTGGCCCGGGAAGATTTCAAGCGCATCTTCCGCCACGCCAAGTTCAACGGGCTCCTGCACGAAGTCGAAGCCGTCGGCCCCCAAACCTATCGACTGCGCTTCTCCGGGCCGGCGTCCGTCCTCCGGCACACCCGCCGCTACGGCGTCAACATGGCCAAGTTCCTGCCCGGTCTGTTGGCCTGCCGTGGCTGGCAGGTGTCCGCGCGCTTGTGCCTGCCCTGCGGCATCGCGACCTTCGAGCTGTCTCCGCGCAACAAACTGCAGAGCGATCTGCCGACAGAGGTCACGTTTGATTCGGAGGTTGAGCGATCCTTTGCTGAAAAGTTTGGTGCTGAGCGGGACGGCTGGACGTTGCACCGCGAGGGCGGGTTTCTGGTCCGGGATCAAAGGGTATTCGTGCCCGACTTTGTCTTTCGGCATGCGGATGGGACGCAGGTCTATCTCGAAATCGCGGGTTTCTGGACGCCAGCGTACCTCGAGAAGAAGCGGCAGACACTGGCCTTGTTCGCCGATGCGCCGATCATTGTCGCAGTGGCCGCCTCCGTCGCCGCGGAACTCCCCGCGCTACCCGTGGAGACAATTCCGTATCGGACGCGTCTGCGGATCGGACCGGTCCTCGAGCGTTTGCAGGCCCTGAGGGCGAAAAGAGGTCAGGAATCTTTTTCCGCGCCGGGAACACATCCGTCGGTGAGAGGAACGCGCCGAAGAAGGTCCCCGACCTCTTCTCGCACCGCTGCCTTGTCGGCGGAGGGGATTAGGGATATAGAGCGCACGGGCCCGTAACGCCCCGTCCGGGCAGGTGACACATGGCGGAACGTGTTCATCTTGATACTCGCTCCGGTTACGACCGGTGGTCGGCGGTTTACGACGACGAACTCAATCCGCTCGTGCTGCTCGAAGAACCTGTGACGCGTGGCTGGCTCGGCGAGGTGGCCGGCCGGCGCGTGGCCGACGTGGGCTGCGGCACGGGCCGGCATGCGCTCTGGCTGGCGAAGGCGGGTGCCGTGGTGGACGCTTACGATCTCTCGCCGGGTATGCTGGCCAAGGCCCGCCCAAAGCTGGCCGCGCGCGGCGTGCGTCTGCACGAACTCGCACTGCCCGAGCCGATCCCCGTGGCGGAGGGCACATTCGACCTCACGCTGTTGGCGTTGGTGGCCGATCATCTCGTGGACCTGCCCGGAACCTTCCGAGAGCTTCGGCGGGTGACCCGCTCCGGCGGCCAGGTCATCTTCACCGTGTTGCACCCGGCCATGAACCTGCTCGGCTTGACGGCCCGCTTCACCGATCCCAATGATGGGCGCGAGGTGCGGGTGGCAGCCTACGAGCACACTTACGCCAACTACGTAACGGGTGTGCTCAAGTCGGGACTGCTCATTGAGGAGATCCTCGAGCGGAAAGTGGATGAAGAGTTGGTGACCCGGACGCCGCGGGCAGCGAAGTATCTGGGTTGGCCGCTGTTGTTGGCCATGCGGCTGAAGCGAATATAGTTCACCCTGCTTGTCTGCGGCAGTCAGGACGCACGGGGTCATGGGCCGATACGCAAGGTAGATGGCGTGGTCCGCGGGCGGTCTGCATTCGTGAGTTTCAGGTCCTGGTGGGGTTATGGTCTCCCAGGGTGCGTGACGTTGTTGGCGTTGGGGTGGGGGGTGTGGAGGGCCTCCGCCGCCACCTGGGTTTGCGACGATGCCTTCATCAGCTTCCGCTACGCGCGCAACCTGGTGGAGGGGCTGGGCCTGGTCTTCAATGCCGGCGAGCGCGTCGAGGGCTACACCAATTTCCTGTGGACGTTGTGGGTTGCGCTCGGGTTACGACTCGGGTTCCAGGCCGAGCCGTGGGCGGGGTTTTGGGGTATCGTGTGCTACGGCGGCGCTATCGTCTTGCTGAGCATGATCCACTTCCGGTTGCGGGGCCGCCTGGGCCATGCGGGTTGGGCGTTGCCGATCGCCGCCCTGGCCGGGGCCTTGCATCAAGATTGGCAAATCTACGCTACGAGCGGGCTCGAAACTTCGTGCTTCACCGTACTGCTGTTGGTCGGTTATCTGCTGGTGGTGATGGCCCAAGGACGCCGCCCCCATTTGGCCGTGGCGGGGATAGCCTTCGGGTTGGCAGCCTCGACTCGGCCGGACGGGGTGCTGCCGGCGGTGGTCGCAGGTCTGTACGTGCTGTGGCGCAGCCCGTCGCGTCTGCGCTGCGGGCTGGTCTATACCGGGACCTTCCTTGCGATCTGGGTGCCGTTTCTGGTGTGGCGTGTCTGGTACTACGGCGACATCGTCCCGAATGCCTACTACGCGAAATCGGCCAACCTGGCGTGGTACGGTCAGGGGTGGCATTACGTGGCGCTGTACTTTCGCCGGTACGGGGTCCTGCTGGCGGGGCCGGTGTTGCTGATCTTCGCGGCAGCGAAGCTTCGCTTCATGCCGCACAACCGCGCGAAACCCATCGCCTCTTTTCTGCTTCCTGAAGCGGTGCTCGCAGCCGCCATAGCGTTCAGCTACACGTTCTACGTGTTGCGGGTCGGGGGCGATTTCATGTTCGCCCGATTATTGATCCCAGTGACGCCCTTCTATCTCTTGCTGCTGGATTTCGGCTTGATCTCATCGTCCGTTCTCCACACGGGATGGCGGCTGGGGATCGCGGTCGTGCTGGTCGCCGGGCTGGTGGTTTCCAAGTGTCCGATCCCGGGGCGGGAGTTACGGTACGGGATCGCCAACGAGCCGGTGTACTATGGCCCGGAGTTGCGCGCGTTCCTGGATCGTCGGGCGGAGGTTCTCGCGCGGTATTTCCAGGGACTACCCGTACGGATCGGCTTTTTTGGGACACAAGCCCGCGAGGTGTACCGGGCGCGTCTGCCGATGGCCATCGACTGTGCCCCCGGCCTCACCGACCGGTTCATTGCTCGTCACGTGTTGGTGAAGCGCGGGCGGGTAGGGCACGAGAAGCTGGCGCCGGTGCCCTACCTTATCGACGTACGGAAGCTCCATTTCGCGTTCTTCGAGTATGCGGACAAGATCCTGCCGCTCAACGACTATGTTCCTGACGTGTGGGTCGTCCTCGACCAGATAGAAGGCCGCGTTCTGCATTGGGACCCGGTGGTCATGGAGGTTCTGCGCGAGCGGGGGGCGATCTTCGTATGGGGGGTCAGGCCCTCCAGCGCGATCAACCTGGGAGCCCTCCACGAGCGCGGGGCGATCTTCGACGATTATCCCGCCCTTCTGGACAGGTACATCGCGGGCCTCGATGAGCGATCGCAGGATGTCGTCGCCGGCGACTTCGCGAAGTTCCAGCGTTTCTACTTCGACCACGTGCAGGACCCTCTCCGCGAAGCAGCATTTTGGCGCAAAATCGAGGGGCGCTCCGACTGACCCGCGAATGGACAGCATAGCGCCCCATCGCTAGAATGGACGCTATGATTGAACAGGTTGAACAGTACCTCGACTCCCATCGTCAGGAATACCTCGAGCGACTCAAGGAGTTCCTGCGCATTCCCAGCATCTCTACGGCACCGGAGTCGGCCCGCGACACCCGCCGGGCCGCCGAGTGGGTCCGCAACCTGATCAGCCAGTGCGGCATCGTGGCGGAGTTGGTGGACACCCCCAGGCACCCTTGCGTGATCGGCGACAGTGGTCCGACGGCCGGCGGGGCGCCGACGGTGCTTATCTACGGTCACTATGACGTGCAACCCACTGGGGCGCTGGAGCTGTGGAAGTCACCGCCGTTCGATCCGCAAATCCGCGACGGACGCCTTTACGCCCGCGGGGCCGCTGATGACAAGGGCCAAGTGCTCACTCATCTGCTGGCGGTGGAGGCTTGGAGCCGGGTCGCCGGACGTTTGCCGCTCCGCGTCAAGTTCCTCATCGAGGGCGAGGAGGAGATCGGGTCGGCCAATCTCGAACCGCTGGTGCGGGCCCGGCGGGAGCGGCTCGCGTGCGACTACATCGCCCTGTCCGACACAGCCAAATTCGATGAGGAGACCCCCGCGATCACCTACGGGACCAAAGGTCTGGTCTACAAGGAAATCCGCGTCTACGGTCCGGCGGCGGACCTGCACAGCGGCGCTTTCGGGGGAACGGTGGCCAACCCGGGCAACGTGCTGGCTCGGATCATCGCTTCGCTGAAGGACGCCGATCACCGCATCACCATCCCCGGCTTCTACGATGACGTTTCGGACATCACGCCCGCCGAGTCGGCTCAGATGCAGAGGCTGCCTTTCGACGAGCAGGCCTACCTGCGGTCTCTGGGCAGCCTGACGCTGGTGGGGGAAAGCGGTTCCACCACATTACAGCGGCGCTGGTGCCGTCCGACGCTGGATGTGAACGGTTTGTTCGGCGGGTACATGGGGCCGGGGGCGGCGACGATCATTCCAGCGTGGGTCGGGGCCAAGGTGTCGATGCGCCTCGTCCCCAACCAGGACCCCGAGAAGATCGGAGCGGCGTTTGATGCCGCGGTGCGGAGGGCAGCCGGCCCCGACGTGCGCGTGGAGATTGATACGCATGGCAGCGCGGCGGCCTACGTCTGCCCCATCGACTCGCCCGGCGCCCGAGCGGCCGCCCGGGCCTTGGAGGCGGGCTTCGGGCGGGCGCCGGTGTTCATTCGCGAAGGCGGAACCCTGCCCATCTTGCCGATGTTCAAGGCCATCCTGGGGGCCGACGCCTTGATGATGGGTTTCTCCGTGCCCAACTGCAACCTGCACAGTCCCAACGAGTTCATGGTGCTGGACGATTTCTATGCCGGGATTCGAACTGCGGCACACTTTCTCAAAGCCTTGGCTGAGGTGGAGCAGAGGAGCACGGCAGATCCATGACCTGTCCTACGAGATTCGCCGAGGTGGACGGAACACACCGGTCCGGCGACGCTTCCGGCTGATCTAATCAGAACCTGGGTCAGGCATCTGCGACTTGGCCCGCTCGATTCTCTTCCGCGCAGGAATGCCGACGCGGTTTTCGTCCATGTCGATGGCTTGCTCGTACAGTCGGACCGCTTCGAGGTAGCGTCCCTGTCTGGCCAGACAGTCGCCGCGGATCATGACGAGCTCGCCGTTGTCCGGCTCCACAAGTTGGGCTTGCGCCAAAACATCTTCCACCTCGTCGTAGCGTTGGAGCCAGAGCAGCACCTTGGCAAGAGCTGTCATGGTGACCACATTGGGATTGTGCGCGACGGACTTGCGGAGCACGGCGGCGGCGTCCTCCCGGTGCCCGAGCTTCAGGTAGATGCCCGCGAGAACCTGGTGGGCCGTCGTGAATGTATCGCATTGGGCCACCACCTCCTCGGCCAGAACTCGGGCCTCCTCATACTTGCCCTCGGCCTCCAGGCGTCGGGCCCGAACCGCCGGTCCAGAATGAAGCACGCCACGAAGGCCGCCGTGTCGTAGCCGTTGGCCTTGAGCGTTTCGGTCAGCGTCACCTGATCGGCACCCAGGCGATACGTTCCATTATGCCGGACGCCGTGGTGGAGCGGGTAGAGGCCCGTGAACATCGTGGCGTGGGAGGGTAGAGTCAGGGGCGCACTGGTCACGGCGTCGTCGAACCGTACGCCGTGGGCGGCGAGAGAGTCGATCGCCGGGGTTTCCGCTGCGGCGTACCCGTAGCAACCCAGCCGGTCCCAACGGGTCGTATCCAGGGTGATCAGGAGCACGTTGAAGCCGGACGCAGCCCCGGGGTGCACCGCATCGCTCAGCTTCAGGGAGTGCGCCGAGCCGCGCTCCCGTAGCACAGCCGTTGCGGCCGCGACCAACAGCACGATGAGGACCGCCAAGGAAATGCGACGCACGCGGCGGCGTCTACCGCGGGTGTCCGAGAGGTCGCCATCACTCATGCTCACCCCTCCCCACCGCTGCGTCAAGTTCCTAAACGGACGCCGCAGCCGGGATCTCCTCCTCGGCGGGGACGCTATGGCCCACGATCCACTCTTCCAGCAGTTCGCAGGCCTCGGAATCCCGTAACTGGCGCGGCGGATGCTTCATGGCGAAGCTGGAGATAGCGTGCAGCGGACCGCCCTCACCCCGATCCAAGGCCAACTTGGCGCAGCGGATCGCGTCGATCGCCACGCCGGCGCTGTTCGGGGAGTCTTCCACGCTCAGCCGCAACTCGAGATTCATGGGCACGTCGCCCCAGCCGCGCCACTCCATGCGGATGAAACACACCTTGTTGTCCTTCTGCCAGGCGACGTAGTCGGACGGCCCGATGTGGATGTTGTCGCTCTCCAACGGGGTGTCGAGTTGTGACTGGACGGACTGGGTCTTGGAGATCTGCTTCGAGGTGAGCCGGGGCTGCTCCAACATGTTCAGGAAGTCGGTGTTCCCGCCGGTGTTGAGCTGATAGGTGCGGTCCAGCTTGACGCCGCGATCGCCCATCAATCGGGCCAGCACGCGATGGATGATGGTCGCGCCGACCTGGCTCTTGATGTCATCGCCGACCACCGGCAGGCGCTTCGCGCGGAAGCGACCGGCCCATTCCGGATCGGAGGCGATGAAGACCGGCACGCAGTTGACCATGGCCACGCCGGCGTCGAGACAGGCTTGGGCGTAGTGCCGAACCGCCTGCTCAGACCCGACCGGCAAGTAGCCGACCAAAACTTCGGCGCGGGCCTCGCGCAATACCCGGGCCACATCGCACGGCTGGGCGTCGGCGACGCGAAAGGCACGCTCCGCGGGGTAATGACGCATGTGATCGGCGACGCCGTCGAGCACCGGACTCATGCACACCGTCACGCCGTACTTGGGCAGCTCGTGCTGAAAAACGGCGGTGCAGTTAGGAGGAGCGAAAACGGCCTCTTCGAGCGGTCGGCCGACTTTACGGCGATCAATGTCGAACGCCGTGACCACCTTGAGGTCACTGAGGCGGTAGCCGCCGATTTCCGGGTGGGTCAGCCCGGCGGTGTCCGCCAAATCCCGGTGTCTGTAGTACTCGAGGCCTTGCAGCAGAGAACTCGCGCAGTTCCCGACTCCCGCAATGGCCAGTCTGATTTTACCCATATCTGTCCCTTTCTAATACCGCGCTACCCTATTGTTACCACGCTCCGGCGGATTCGCAACTGGAAAAGCGTCGGTTTGCTGCCGCCCGCCACCCCCAGCCGTGGCGTGGTCGCGCGATCCCCCGGTCCCGACACGCCGCCTGTGCTTGACCGGTTCCCGAACCACCGCTAGGCTGCACTCTAAGCGAGAGAGGAAGCCTGCGGCCATGCCGGAGCGAGCCAGAATCCTAATCATCGATGACGACGAGGATTACCGCACCTCGACCCGGGCCTTGCTGGAAGGCGAGGATTACGAGGTGCGGGAGGCCGGCAACGGGCGCGAGGGACTGGCCGCCACGCGCGAACGCCGCCCGGACCTGATCATCGTCGACGTCATGATGGACAGCCTGAGCGAGGGGTATAGCGTCACGCAAGCCCTCAAGTTCCTTCCCGAGTATCGTGACCCAGGGCCAATACCTGTCCTCATGGTCTCCTCGGTCGAGGTGGACCCCACTGAATTGTTCGGATGGATCGGGGACACCAGCGCCATCACCCCGGACGCCTACATGACCAAGCCACTCGACATCCCCAAGTTTCTCACCCGGGTTCGGGAACTGCTGAAGCGGTAGCAACGACGGGTTGTCGTGGTCGGCTTGACGCCGTTCCTGTGGAGGGCTAGAGTGCGCGCCTTGTCGCATGGAGACAACGGCCATGTCGGCCAAAGCGAAGATTCTGCTCATTGATGACGATGAGGACTACCTCACCTCGACCCGCGCTCTGCTGGAAGGCGAAGGCTATGAGGTGTTGGAGGCGTCATCGGGTCGCAAGGGACTGGACGCCGCCCGGACCCACCTGCCGAACCTGATCGTCCTCGACATCATGATGGAAAGCCCCGTCGAAGGGTACACGGTCGTTCAGGCCCTCAAGTTCCGCGCTGAATACCGGGGCCTGGAGGAGATTCCGGTCGTGATGGTTTCCTCGGTCACCCAGGACCCGGCCAGCCTGTTCCCCATGGCCGGTGAGGTGGACATGATTACGCCGGACGCCTACCTCACTAAGCCGCTGGACATCCCGAAGTTCCTGCAGTGTGTGCACCGGATGCTGGGGAGATGAGCCAGGAATGGTCAGTATCCTACCTGCGGACGACGCCCCGATCATCGTCATCGACGACGATGAGACCATGCGCCGGGCCTGTCAGGCGGCTCTGCGGCGCACCGGCTACCAGGTGGAGAGCTATGCCGACGGACCCGCCGGGCTGAAACGGATCGAAGAGGTGGGCGCCAGCCTGCTCGTCGTGGACCTCAAAATGCCCGGTATGAGCGGGCTGGAGGTCATCGAACGTGTCAAGCAGATCAGCCCCGACGTCGTGGCCATCGTGATCACCGGCTTCGCCACGGTGAGCACGGCCGTAGAAGCCATGAAGGCCGGCGCCTACGACTTCATTCCCAAGCCTTTCACCGCCGATGAACTGCGGGTCATCATCGCGCGGGGCGTCGAGCGTCGCCGCCTGACCCTGGAGGCCAAGCGTCTGCGCAAGGAAAAAGAGGCCCAGGCCCATAAGTTCGTCACCTTCGTATCGCACCAGTTGCAATCCCCGCTAGGGGCGGTCCGACAGTATCTGGACGTCTTGCTCTACCAATCCGCGGAAGCCCTACCCGCGCAGTACCGCCAGTGGATCGAGCGCTGTAGCCAGAAGATCGCCACTATGCTGGAGATCATCACCGACTGGCTCACCATCTCCAAGGTGGAAGGGGGGCAACTCGCCACGCAGCGGCAACCGGTGCGCTGGCAGGACCTGATCGTCCCGGTGCTGGAGAATAGCGCGGGCACCGCGCGTGACCAACAGGTCGCCTTGGTCTGCGAACTGGCTCCCCAACTCCCGGCAGTGACCGGCGATGCCACGGCCCTGCGCATGGTACTATCCAACCTGGTGGTCAACGCGGTCAAGTACAACCGCCCTGGAGGCGAAGTCCGCATCACTGCACGGGCAGACGAGGGCACGATCGCCCTCTCCGTCAGCGACACCGGGCTGGGCATCGCGCCGGAGGAGCAAGAGCGCGTCTTCGAGGAATTCTACCGGTCGAAGGACGAGCGCATCGCGGCCACCGGCGGCACGGGGATGGGGCTGCCTATCGCCAAGAAGATCGTTGAGGAGTTGGGCGGGCGGATCACGCTGGCCAGCCGGCCCGGCGAAGGTTCGACGTTTACGGTCGTTCTCCCGCGGGCGGCAGCAACCGAACCGCGACCGTGAGGGAGCGGCAACCGAAGCTGCTAGCTTGCCTATGAGAAGCCCCCGCTGGACCCATTCGCTGAAGTCCCGGATCGTCGTCAGCTATTCCCTGATTCTGATTCTCGGGGGGGTGTCCACATCGGCGATCGGCATCCATGTCACCGGACGGGCGTTGCTGCAACAGGCGCGGCACCAGGTGGCGTACGGCCTGTCGGCCGCCCGGAGTGTTTACGAGAATCGCCTGCAGGAACTGCGCCAGAGCGTCGAGTTACTGGCTTCCAGCGGGCAGCTCCAGGCGGCGTTGGAGACGAACCAGCCCGTGATCGCGGTCCGCTATCTGAGTCGCATCCGGCAGGAACATCGCCTGGATTTTCTCTCGCTCACGGATGCCGCCGGGCGGGTGCTCACGCGGACCTCCGGTCGGCGTAACACGGGCGATACCGTCGCGGCTCTGGCGCCCATCGCCCGTGCCCTGCAAGGTGCCTCGGCAGCCGCCACCGAACTCATCCCTCTCCCGGTCCTTCAGGCCGAGGATCCGGCGCTGGCGGAGCGGGCTGCAATCCGGATCGTCCCCACCGCCAAGGCCCGGCCAACCGAGCGCCAAACCCTGGATGCCGGCATGGTCATGCTGGCAGCAGCGCCAGTCACCGACGAGACCAGCCGCGTCCTCGCCGTGGTCTACGCGGGACAATTGCTCAACCACCCCAGCACCGATCTGCGCACGACCGCGGCCCACTGGCTCGTCGAGAAGATCAAGGCCACCTTGTCCCCCGGTCTACAAGGTGAAGGCCAATACCAGGGCGCCTGCACGCTCTTTCAGGACGACGTGCGCATCAGCACCACGGTGGCCACCGCGGACGAACACCGCGCGGTCGGCACCCGCGCTTCCCAGGAGGTTTACGAGGTCGGGATCATCCGCGGTGAGCCCTGGATCGGGCGCGCCTTCGTCGTCAACGATTGGTACATCGCGGCCTACGAACCCATCACCAACCTGGCCGGGACGCGGATCGGCATGCTCTTCGTGGGGTTTCTCGAACGACCCTACACCGCGGTGCGCGATCAGGTCACGTTGAGTTTTGCCGCCATTGCCCTGTTCTGCTTTCTGCTGATCGTCATCGTCACCTACTTCCTCACCCGCAGCCTGGTCCGTCCCCTGGAGGAGATGGTCTCCGTTTCGCAGAGCATTGCCGCGGGCGACCTCGAACGCCGCGCCCATATCACCGGGCACAGCGAGTTCGGATTGCTGTCGCGTTCGTTCAACGACATGCTCGACCGCCTCAGTGAGATGAAAAGCCAGCTCGAACAGTGGGCCCGGACCCTGGAACGGAAAGTCGAGGAACGTACCCAACAACTGGTCAAGATTCAGACCCAGGCGGCCCGCCAGCAGCGCCTGGCCTCCGTCGGCCAGCTTGCCGCCGGCGTGGCCCACGAGATCAACAACCCGCTGGGCGGCATTCTCACCTTCGCCTCGTTGGTGCTCGAAGACCTGCCGCCGGACAGTCCCTACCGCGAGGACCTCGAGGAGATCGTCCGCCAGGCCATCCGGTGCCGGAAAATCGTTACCGAGCTGTTGGAGTTCTCCCGGCACAGCGAGGCCCAGATGGCCCCGGCGAGCGTCAACGAAGTCGTCTCGCGGACCCTCGCCCTGCTCGAGAAGCAGGCCCTGTTCCACGACATCAACGTGACGCGGGAATTCGATCCCGACCTCCCCATGACCGTCATGGACGAGTCGCAGATGCAGCAGGTCTTCATGAACATCATCCTCAACGCCGCCGACGCCATGCAGCACCGGGGCGATCTCACCATCCAAACCGGCCATGACGCCGAGAAGCAGCAGTTGTTCGTCCGCATCACCGACACCGGGTGCGGTATCCCGCCGGAGATCCGCGAAGCCATCTTCGATCCTTTCTTCACCACCAAGGACCCGGGCAAGGGCACCGGTCTGGGGTTGGCCGTTGCCGCCCGCATCGTCCAGGGCCACGGGGGGCGTACGGAGTTAGAGAGCGAAGTCGGCCGGGGCACCAGCTTTACCATTTTCCTGCCCGTGCGGACCGAGGCCCCCGAGGGCGAGGAACTGGAAGGCGGACCGCTACGGTTCTGCTGATCTTCGGCCTCGGAGTCCAGATCGGGCAACGAGGGCCGGGTCTGCTGGCCTGTTGGCTGTGGGCAACCGGCGGCCTCCCGCGCTACCTCGCCCAAGAAGCGCGGATGTACCCGCTGACTTGCTTCCTCGGCGTTCTGGCGACCCTCTTGCTCATCCGCTCGTACCGGGCCGGCCGTCCCTACCGGCGGTTTGTGCTAGGCGGTTACGTCTTGGCCCTGCTGGCCGGTCTGGCGACGTCTCATTTTTTCTGGCCGATCCTGCTGGTCCACCTGTTGTACAGCCTTCTCGGCCCGACCCCACCCAACGGCCAAGGCGCCGCCCAGACCCGCTGGCAGTTATTCACGATCGCGTTGGGTAGCCCGTTGCTCGCGGTCGCCATGTTCCAGTCCGGCCGGGAGAGCTATCTGTCGCCCCACCTATGGCCGGAAATCCTGGGCTATTTGCGTTTCCTGTTTCTGTGGCACCCCGAAGGTGCCTTACCGCCCGACCCGTCGATCCTCCGCTGGGAGGCGATGGCGGTGTGTATGGGGTGTGCCGCTCTTCTGGTCCTCGGCGTGATCACCCTCCGACGAACCCCGCCGATCGAAACACGCCGGAATGGGCCCTGTCCCGTGGTGCCGGTGCGGGCTGGAAGCCTACGCTACATGCTATGGGGTGCGGCGTGGTTAGCGTTGGTCTTGATCAAGGAGTTGGCCTGTTTTTCGCACTACAAGGATGTCTTTGGCGTCGCCAAGCACACCGGACTGATCGTGCTCTGTGGGACGGTCCCGCTTGTGGCGCTGGGACTGGATTACCTGGTGAGCAGCGCCCGTCCGACGATCCGTACGGTCGCTCGGCACTTGGGCGCGCCCTTGGCTCCCGCCGGGTTGGTTGCCATGCTGGCCGTCCTGCCGGTGGCCCTCCTCGCGGGCCTGTCGCTGGCGGTCCCGCTCCTGGCGCAGCGGACGGTGTCGGCCTACGGTCCGTATTTGATGCTGGTGGTCAGCGCCGGCGGGCTTGGGCTGGTTCGCCGGCGACTTCTGCAAACCCTGGCTGTGGCCGCCCTGCTGGCGCTCAATCTCAGCGGACTGTGGGAGTATCGCAGACAAGCCCATTCGCCGATCGACTATGCGACGCTCGCGGCCCGGGTCGGACCGCAGACACAGCCCGACGATCTGTGGTTCATCATCCCGCACTGGGCCACGACACCGGTTTTCTATTACCTCGACCCGGCGCGGTACACCTTCGTCGCTCATCATTACGCCGAAGCCGCCTCACGGCAGCGGGAGACCCGAGTGTGGGTTCTGGGTTACGAGGGCATGCCGCTCCCACCGGGCATCACGGCCCCGCTCCGCCACTATCATCGGCTGACTCGGGTTGAGGCCCGGGGAGTCCACGCGGATTTGTACGTCCCCGCCGTCGGTGGGGCGTCCGAGAAGCCGGGGGGAGCAGTGCGGTAGGCTCGACCCCCAGGCGCAGGGCGGCGATGGCGACGGCTTCTTCGGAATGGTCACACCCGAGCCACCTGCGGCCCAACCGCGCAGCGACCGCACAGGTGGTGCCGCTGCCGCAGAAGAAGTCTGCAACCAGGTCGCCGGGGTCCGAACTCGCTCGCACGATGCGCTCCAGGAGCGCCTCGGGCTTCTGGGTGGGATAGCCGGTCCGCTCCGATGAGACGGTGGAGAGGAAGGGGATTTCCCAAACGTCAGTCAGCGCCGGGCCGTCGGGATGAAAGTAGAGGCGCCCGTTGCGCGTGTTCTTGTACGGCCGCCCCTGGGCGTCGCGGTTCAGACCGGCGGTCCGGAAGCTCCCGGCGCGCGTGCGGTTGAACGTGTGCCCTCCGATGGACTTGGCGTAGAGCAGCAGGGTGTCGTGCTTCCGCGCGAACCATTTCGCGGCCAATCCACCGGTCCGATAGGACCAGATGATTTCGTTGAGGAAGTTGGCCGACCCGAAGATGCGATCCAGCTCGACCTTGACATAATGCACTACGCGCCAGTCGAGATGCACGTAGAGGCTTCCTTTGCAGGATAGCAACCGGCGGGTCTCGACCAACCGCGGTGTGAGGAAATCGAGATAATGCTGCAGCCCGCCGTCCCAGCGGTCTTCATAGCCCGGACCGTCCCGCGAGGCACGCCTCTGCTGCGTCCTGAACGGCGGGTCGAGGTAGATCAAATCGCACGCCCCGTCGGGAAGCGACTGCATCACCGGCAGATTGTCCGCCCAAACGAGGATGTTGCGGCCAAGAGCGGGGACATTCTGATCTTCCGCAGGAACACCGTCGCGAGGGTGCGTGCGCGTCCCCGGCGGAAATGCAGAATGTCCCCTTTTTCCCGTGCGGATCACAAATCTTCGCGCGGATGGATGCCCAGCGCCTCCATGCGGCGGTACAGGCGACTTCTGGAGATGCCCATCTCACGGGCGGCCTGGCTGCGCCGACCTTCCGTCCGCCGCAAGGCCGTCAGAATCGCCCGCCGCTCCACAGAGGCTAACACAACATCCAGGGGTTGGTCCAGGGCTTGGGCCGCGGCGTCCAGTTCCAGCGGCTCCCCGCGGATGAGCTCGGGCAGGTCGTTGGCGGGCGGGTTTTCCGAGAGCGGATGGGGCTGCGCGTCGGTCAACTCCATCATCCTCTGAGTCCGCAGGACGCCGAGTACGCCGCACACGCCGCCCCGCTGGTCCCGCAGCACCAGGTATTGACCCTCGACCCAAACGACGGAACCGTCCTTGCGGCGGAGGCGTATTTGCTGGTGGAGGATATCCACCCCAGGCGGCCAAGTCCGCAGCTCCGGGCACCATGTGGCGAACGGCGACGGCTCACCCTTACCTTTGGCAGGCTCACAAGGACGGCATTCGACGCCCAGCACCTCGCCCGCGGAAAAGCCGGTCATACGCTCGCAACCGGGACTGAACAACACGCACCGGTATCCGCTATCCACCACGAAAATGCCGTCGGCGGTGTGAGTCAGTACGTGTGCCAGTGTCGCTCTCGCATCAGGAACCTCGCGATCCATGGGTTGCTCCTTATCACCACCCCCGTTCGCCCGTCCTCCCGAAACGCGGCTGTTGTTCGGCACCCGAGCGCACCTGCAACAGGGACCAGAAACTCATGACTCATTTCCGAACACCCAGCCCAACGCTGTAATAGGGTAGGGTGTCCCTGCTGCAAGATCAAGACGAAGAGCAAGATCAAGACAAAAAGAGCGTTCCCAGGGCTTGTGGCAAGCCAAGCCGAAGGCCGGGCACAGCATTAGCCGGGGGCCGGCCCCGCGCCACCCTCGGCAGGCCGGCATACGGCCGTCCCAAGGCTGAAAGCCTTGCACCGGCCCATTGCTGAGGGCGGACACGGTCTCCAGGATCCCCAGCACGGGTGGATGGCGGGCCCCGCTTTATATCGGCAAGAGCATCCGCAAGGTGCCCGGCAGGATGTCCAGCCGCGCGGGAAGGGTGCCCGCCGGATCACCGTCGCACTGGACCGGAACGCGGCAGGGGGAGGTGATGGACGCCGTCCGGCATTTACGATAAATGACCCCGCCCCTGAGCGGGTGGATGCGTAAGAGGGTGCGGAAGGCGTGGCCGACGAGTGTCAATGTTTTGTTACACGGAAAGATGCACACGTCCAGGCACCCATCGTCGTGGGCCGCGTGGGCCAAAATGCGCAGCCCCAGCGAGTAGCGCGGTTGAATCCCGACGAAGACCATCCCACATCCCTCGAACAGCCGTTGTCCGTCGGCTTCCACGACCAAGGGTGGAAACACGTGGTGCCGGAAAGTGTTCCAGAGCGGTTTGACGTACGTGCGATAACTGATGTGCCCGCCGCGGACGGCGGTCAGACGCTCCACCACCTCGGCGTCGAACCCGATCCCGCAAACGATGAGGAAAGGCCGGCCGTTGAGCAGGCCGACGTCGTGGGCCACGGTCGTGCCACGGAGTAGCATGGCGGCGATCCGCGCCGGGTCGGTGGGCATCCGAAAGTGGCGGGCCACGATGTTCTCCGTCCCCGCCGGGAAGACGGCCAAGGGGACATTTCGCCCCACCAGACCGGCGGCCACTTCCCGGACGGTCCCGTCGCCTCCGACCGCAAGGACCGCCCGGGTGTCGTCGGGGGCTGCCGCGGCGATGCGCTGAGCCTCGCCGGGGCCTTGCGTCGGGATCGTCTGTAGTTCGCAACCGGAGCGGGCCAATGCCCAGGCGATGGCCTCCACGGCGGTAGCAACCTTACGTCGGCCGGAAATAGGGTTGACGATGGCGATTGCGCGCAAGGACGGTCTGCGTATTGTACCCCGGGATGTCGCCCAGGCAACGTGGGTCGCGTGCCCTGGAATCCGCAGCCGGGGAGGCCATCGGCCGGGCGCCGACCTGTACCCTAGCGGAGACCTTGCGTCGGCCGGCACGCTCACGAGGCCGGGATGATTTCGTACGCCTTCTCGTCGAGCACGAAAACCACGCGCTCACCCAACGCCATGAACTTCGCCACCCCCGGGTGGCGCCGGGCCAGCTCGAAGTATTCCTCGCTGTAGGCTCTCACCTTGACCGTCTCACGGCCGGAAACGTAGGTGCTATCCATCCATCTTCCGTCGATCTCGTAGAACGTGCGGTTGGCGGCCCGTCGGATCGCGGGTGGGGGCGCCGATATCCGGCTGTTCCCGCCGCCTGCGTCGCCGTCAAAATCCAGGGTATAGGCCCCACTGACGTCGATGCCCATCTTCGCGTTCCGCAGTGACACGCGATTGGCGTCGGCTCCCGCCACCGCCGCTTCCGCAGCCGGAGCGGCCACGGCCCGTTCCTTCAGACGAACGTCGCGGCGGACCTGGTCGGCCATCGGGTGTTCAACGCCGCCGCCACGCACTACCTGTTGGCCTTCCTCCAGCACCAGGTAGGCCGTGTAATCGGTAATGATGCCGTATTCCTTCGCCAACTGGATGATGGCCTGCCTCAGCTCGGGGTTCTCGCCGTGCAGGCGGATCTGGTCTTGCAGAAAGGCGATTTTGCGGACCGCCCACAGCCGGGGAACGAACTCGTGTTGCGTGGCGACGCTCGGGAACTCGGGTTCGTACACGAACCGGTGCTGGCGTCCATAACGGGAGCCGACCAGTTCGATCGCCTGATGGCCGAAGCCGCTGTAACGCCCCACGACCACGACCTCACCGCCCGAGAACAAATCCGGCAACTGCTGAGGAAATACGTCATGGACGCTGAGTTCGCCCCAGGACAGTTGCAACCCACTGAGCACCGGGTTGGCCACCTTGCGGTAGAAGCTTGAGACCCTGACCTCAATGTCCTCGGTTTCGCTCACGTAATCGCGGGCACCCCGGTTATCCTCCGCGAGCCGGTCCAGCAGCTTGGTGTTCACGTCGGTGCCGACCCCGAAGACGAACATCCGCACCGAGGTCTTGGGGTTGGCCTGCCGGACGTTGCTCAGGATGGCCTGCGGGTCAGTGACGCCGATGGTCGGTTGTCCGTCGGTGAGCAGGACGATCAGGTAAGGTTGCTCCTCGGTCGGCGGGGATTCAGTCTTCAGAGCCGCCAGGAGCGCGTCGTTGATATTGGTCCCGCCGTTGGCCTGGAACCGCTCGACGGCCTTCTGGGCTTCGGCGATCGTCTCTTTGTCGGCAGGCACCACTCCCTTGCGGAGCGACCACGGCTCGTGCGAGAAGGCGATGACGTTGAAGCGGTCGCGGGGGTTGAGGTTAGCCAGGCAGAACTTCAGCGCCCGCTGGGTCTGTGCCAGCTTCTGGCCCGCCATGCTCCCTGAAATGTCCATTACGAAACAGATGTCTTTGGGTAGCACGCGATCGGGATCGACCTCCGCTTTGGGCGCGATCCGGGCCAGAAAGAACCCGTCTTGCCCCGGCTCACGGTAGGTGAGCAGGCTCAGCCCGAATTCCTTCTCACTCAGCGAGTAGTAGAGCATGAAGTCGTGGTCGGGGGTCAGGCCGCGGGCCTCGAAACTCGCCGAGGCCCGGGAGTCCGACGAACGCACCACGGCGGCGGCGTGCGTCGGGCAGAACACGCTCTTGATCGGCATCCGGCTATTGACTTCGACCAGCACCGCCACCGACTCGATAGGCGAAGGCACGTGCTTGGCCGTACCCAGCGGAAAGCGATAGCACACCAGCCCGTCGTCGATGGCCAGGGTCTGCGCATACTCCAACTTGATCCGCGCTTCCCCGCCCGGCGGGATCGGGAAGATGCGGGCCTGATACATCCGCGTGCCGACGTACTCCAGCAGGGCCGGATCGCGCGTCTTGGCCACGATGGCTTCGTACTGGCGCCGGGCTTCCTCCCGGTCCAGCACCTGACCCGTGACTTCCTTGTCGTTCATGAACATGCTGAATTTGCTAATGCTGATCTCGTCATCCAGTGGGAAAATATAGGTTCCTTCGATCCGCCGGTCGCTGGTATTGCCGAAGACTTGGTCGATGCGGGTCATGGCCACCGCGTCGACGATCTCGCTGGTAACGCCCAGCTTCTTGATGGTCAGCGGCAGGAAGGGATGAGGGTGGGGGTGGGGTCGCGGGATCGGCATCACCACGGGCTCGTCCACGACGATCAACCCTTGGGCCATCGTCGTAGCGGATAACCCCGCCACCAGCGTCATCCCCAGCATCGTGATCCACAGCCGTTTTCGGTTCATCGCCGTAGCCTCCGTATCCAACACCAGATCCCACGACCGCACACACCCCCGGTCTCACAGGGTTTTGGACGCCTCACCCCGGCGGCGGTTCCCGAAAAAACACGCCCAAAAAGGGGTCAGGAATCTTCTCGTCGATCCCGACCGATGCGGCGGAGGCGGCCGACGACAAAGCTTCATGCCCTGCCGAAAGAGGTTTCCGACCCCTTCTTCGCGGCGGAGGACGTTGGCAGCCGACGTTTCTCCTTCCGCAACCATCGATTTTCGGCTAGTTTTACGAACCTGGTGTGGCGGAGTGCCGACCGTGGGCGGGAAGCTGCGCACAGGGCGTTATGAAATCGTGTCCAGCGCGCGGCCGCTGGGCGGGGAGCGGTTTGCTCGTTGGTGGCATGGAAAGGGGTTTGAACGGGTCTCTTGACCGGCTGGAAAGCCGGTCCCACAGAGGAGGCCGGTCCCACAAGGGAGGCTGGTCCCACAAGGGAGGCCGGTCCCACAGAGGGGTGACGCCAGGAACAAGCATGGGATGATGACTGATGATGAAGCGAAGTCAACCAAACGCGGTCGAACGGAAGAGCAACATCGGTTCCTATGAGGCGCGGGCGGCGGACTTCCATTGGTCGCTGGCCGAAGCAGACCTGGGCTACCCCGGCGAGGGGCCGCTCAACATCGGCGTCTGCTGCACCGACCGCAACTGTGAGCGCGGACTCGGAGGGAAGGTCGCGTTGTTCTGGGAAAACTCCACGGGGACGACGAAATCCTACACGTTCGACCAACTCCGGCTGGCCACCAACACTTATGCGAAGATGTTGCAAGATCAGGGTATCCGGCCGGGCGACCGGGTGTGCCTGTTCCTCGATCGCGTTCCCGACCTGTACGTCGCCTTTCTGGGCATCCTGAAGCTGGGGGCGATCGTCCAACCGTTGTTCAGCGCGTTTGGCGAGGAGTCGCTGGAGACGCGGCTGGCCGACGCGGAGACGGTGGCAGCCGTCACGCAGATGAAGCACGGGCGCAAGCTGCGGCGCATCCGCGAGAAGCTGCCGGCCCTCAAGCACGTCGTCGTCGTGGACGAGAAGCAAGCGGCGCTGAAGGAGGGCGAAACCGCGTTCGACCTGGAAGCGGCCCGCCCGGTCGACCACTTCGCGGCCTACCCCAGCGACAAAGATACACCGTCCGTGCTGCACTACACCTCGGGTACGACCGGCAAGCCCAAGGGCGCCCTGCACGTCCACGGCTCGATCGTCGCTCAGCACATCACCGCCCAATGGGTGCTCGACCTCCGGCCGGACGACATCTACTGGTGCACGGCCGACCCCGGCTGGGTCACCGGCACGAGCTACGGGATCATCGGGGCCTGGTCCAACGGCGTGACCCAATTCGTGTACGAGGGTGGTTTCAGCGCCGAGAAGTGGTATCAGTTGATCGAGAAGTACAAGGTGACGGTTTGGTATTCGGCCCCGACGGCCATCCGCCTGCTCATGCGCGAAGGCGACGCCATCGTCAAGAAACACAACCTGGCCTCCTTGCGGCACCTGGTGAGCGTCGGAGAGCCGCTCGCGGCGGAGTGCGTCACTTGGTCCGAGCGGGTCTTCGGCAAGCCGTTCCACGACTCCTATTGGCAGACCGAGACCGGCAGCATCATGATCTCCAACTACCCCGGCATGAAGATCAAGCCCGGCTCGATGGGTCGGCCGTTCCCGGGTATCATCGCCAGCGTGCTGGATCTGAAGACGCACCAGCCGTTGAACGAGCCGGGTAAGGTAGGGCTGATCGCGCTGAAGCCCGGCTGGCCGTCGATGATGCGGACCTACTGGAACGCCACCGCCACCTACTACGGCAAGTTCAGCAACGGCTGGTACATCTGCGGCGACCGGGCCACCCGCGACGGGGACGGCTATTTCTGGTTCGTCGGGCGTGATGACGACGTGATCAACACCGGCGGCCACTTGGTCGGGCCGTTCGAGATCGAGGCCGCCCTGATTGAGCATCCTGCGGTGGCCGAGTCCGCCGCAGTGGGCAAGCCCGACCCGGTGAACCTGGAGGTGGTCAAGGCGTTCATCAGCCTCAAGCCCGGATACGAGCCCAGCGACGACCTCGAATTGGACATCATGAATTTCATTCGCAAGAAGCTATCGCCTATGGCCATGCCACAGGAGATCGAGTTCGTGAAATCGCTGCCGCGGACCCGCAGCGGGAAAATCCTGCGGCGGGTGTTGCGGGCCCAGGAGTGGGGCGAACCCGTAGGCGACCTGTCGACGCTGGAGGACGATTGAGGAGTGGACGGGGCGCCGGCAGGGAAGAGGGTTAATCAGGGTAAGAGCACGAGAAGAAGTCATCACGAAAACACGAAAGGACGAAACAGGGAGAAGAATGAAGCATGTGCTGGTTTCGACAGGGTAATCCCACTCTTATCCCGTGTTTTCGTACTTTCGTGCTTTCGTGTTCTCTTATTCCGGTCATAACGAGCGAGAAGAGTTGAACAAAGGGACTTTCCATGGCAGACGACACCCAAGAACTGAAGAAGGCCGTGCTGGAGTATGTGAAGAAGGAATACCTCGACGAGGACGACGACACCGAGATCGACTACGACTCTCCGCTGATCAGCAGCGGGATCGTGGATTCGTTCTCGATGGTGTCGCTCAAGGTCTTTTTAGAGAAGAAGTGCCACGTTTCCATCCCCGACGCCGAGGCTTCGCCGGAGGCCTTCGACACCGTGAACAAGATCCTCGCGCTCGTCCAGAAGATCAGAAAGCGGTAACGGCATACCCAGCGTAGCCGGCCGGCGAAGCATCTCTCCTGGTCGGAGGGGTATCGCGCCGGGAATTGAGAGTGGAGGATTGAGAATGGAGAACGCGAGGACCGTCGGCAGCGCCATCTTCAATTCTCCATTCTTCATTCTCCATTCTCCATTTTACTCGTGTCATCGTAGCTCTAACGAAGACGACGGAGGTACATGCTATGTATAGCCCCAAAGCCCGTGAGCACTTTCAGGGAGTGCTCAATGAGACTCGTGCCCAGGGTCTGTTCAAGGAGGAGCGCTTCATTCACTCGGCCCAGGGCGCGATTGTCGATGTGGAGTTCCCACGCGGGGCCCCGCCCAAGCGCGTGATCAACTTCTGCGCCAACAACTATCTCGGGCTGTCCTCGCACCCCGAGGTGGTCAAAGCCGCCCACGAGGGTCTCGAGCGCCGCGGCTACGGCATGTCCAGCGTCCGCTTCATCTGCGGCACCCAGGACATCCACCGCGAACTCGAACAGAAACTCACCGCCTTTCTGGGCACCGAAGACACGATCCTGTTCCCCTCGTGTATGGACGCCAACGCCGGCGTCTTCGAGGCCGTCCTCGGCGAAGAGGACGTGATGATCGCCGACCGCCTGGTACACGCCTCAATCGTGGACGGCATGCGCCTGTGCAAGGCCCAGCAGGACACCTACAAGCACTCCGATATGGGCCACCTGGAGGAGAAACTGCAACTGCACCAGGACAAGCGCTTCCGCCTGATCATCACCGACGGCGTGTTCAGCATGGACGGCGACCTGGCCAAGCTGGACGAGATCGTCGCCCTGGTCGAGAAGTACGACGCCATGGTGTTCGTCGACGATTCGCACGCCACCGGCTTCATGGGCACGCACGGCAAAGGCGTGCACGAGCATTTCGGCGTGCTGGGCCGGATCGACATCATCACCACGACGCTGGGCAAGGCCATGGGCGGCGCGTCCGGCGGATGCGTCAGCGGGCGGAAGGAACTCGTCGAGATGTGTCGCCAGCGCGGCCGACCGTACCTGTTCTCGAATGCCATGCCGCCGGTGGTCACCGCGGCGGCCATCGCCGTTGTCGACCTGATCTCGCGGACCACCGAGCGCCGCGACAAGCTGGAGTGGAACGCCGAATACTGGCGCGACGGCCTGACCCGTATCGGCCTCGACCTGCGGCCCGGCGAGAGTCCGATCGTGCCGGTGATGCTCTACAACGCCAAGCTCGCCCAGGACGTGGCCCGCGACCTGTTCGCCGAGGGCATTTACGTCGTAGGCTTCTTCTTCCCCGTCGTTCCCAAGGGCCAGGCCCGCATCCGCACGCAACTCTCCGCCGCCCACGAAAAGGAGCACCTCGATCAGGGCATCGCGGCCTTCAAGAAAGTCGGCGCCAAGTACGGCATCCTGGGGCTGAAAAAGAAAGAGATCATCGAAAAGTACGGGATGTAGGGTGGGCTCTGCCCGCCGATCCGAACCGCGACCGGACCCCGGGGAGGGCGAGGCTCCTGCCGAGCCGACAGCCGGTAGCGTGGGCTCTGCCCGCCGAACCGAACCGCGACCGTCAGGGAGCGGCCGAATCCCAATCGCGGCGGCTGGAACCCGTCCCACACGGCTCGGCAGCCGCGAAAAGGCACAAGAGGCCCAAAAGAAAATGCATGGATCCCATATTTGCGCCTCTTGTGCCTCTTCGCGGCCTTGATAATCAGGTTTCGGGCGTGGGAAAGGCCGATAGGGCGAAGGTTGCCGTTCTGCTATAATGGGCTCCGGGCTTGAGGATTGACCATGATGCGCGCGCAGGTTCTCGACATCCTGGCTGCCCATCGTCCCCAACTAGGTACCCTGGGGGTTAAGAGCCTGGCCTTGTTCGGCTCGGTGGCCCGGGACGAAGCCACCGACGCGAGCGACGTGGACCTGCTGGTCGAGTTCGACCGTCCGGTCAGCCTCTTCGAGGTGCTTGACGTGCGGTTCTACCTGGAGCGGCTCCTCGGCGTAAGGGAGGTCGATCTGGTCCTGCGGCGGGCCGTGCTTGACGAGTTGAAGGAAGACATCTACGGAGAAGCGGTCGATGCCTTCTGAACGGCGAAGATGGAAGTTTCGCCTGCGACATGTCATTGATGCGATCCAGGCGATCGAAAACTATACCCGGGG
Source organism: Planctomycetota bacterium (assembly GCA_043803085.1). Lineage (GTDB taxonomy): Bacteria > Planctomycetota > Phycisphaerae > UBA1845 > UBA1845 > JAAEQG01. The sequence continues at coordinate 3,534 of JAZDKM010000189.1, read as the reverse complement.
AATGGACTACGCCCAGTTCGGTCGGGATTCGCGCACGGTAGACGCCGTCGTCTGGAAGCTTACCGTCATCGGAGAGGCGGCCCGACACGTTCCGCAGGAGGTTGAATCGGCTTATCCGGCCGTACCGTGGGCGAAGATGCGGGGCATGCGCAACCAGATCGTGCACGGATATGACAAGGTGGACCTGGAGACCGTCTGGAAGGTCGTGCAAGAGCATCTGCCGGGGATCGTACCTCTTTTGGAAGCTGTCTTGGCCCAGGCGACGGAGTGACGCTGGGAATGTCGAGTACCGCGACGATGCGTTCCAAGCCGATGTGCAAGTGTGAGAGTACGGGCGCCGAGCACGGCATCCTGGGGCTGAAAAAGCAAGAGATCATCGAGAAGTACGGGGTGTAGACATAGGGGAGGGTTGCGGTTCGGGTATAATGGACTCCGGGCTTGAGGAATGACCATGACACGCACGCAAGTCCTCGACATCCTGGCCTCCCGTCAGCCCGAGTTGCGTGTCCTTGGGGTCAAGAGCCTGGCGTTGTTCGGCTCGCTGGCTCGTGATGAAGCCACCGCCACCAGCGACGTGGACCTGTTGGTGGAGTTCGATCGGCCGGTGGGCCTGCTCCATGTGATCGGAATCGAGCAACGCTTACAGGAGTGGTTGGGGGTGGAGCAGGTGGACTTGGTCTTGCGGCGGGCCGTGCTTCCGGAGTTGAAGGACGCCATTCTCGCGGAGGCCGTCGATGCCTTCTAGCAGTGGAAGCTGGAAGATTCGCGTCCGTCATATCCTCGAGGCGCTGGCGCGGGCATGCCAACCAGCCGACGCCGCAGGCCTCGATGAAGCTGCCCGGAAATCATTGCGTGTTACGTGCAAGCCCAAGGGTGTTGCATAGATGCACGGAAACGTCCCACCATCGTCCCGCGGACCGCGCGACATTGGTTCGCCCATAGATGTTCCCGGTCATTGTGGTGACCCCCACACCGCTCCGAATCGCGCCGAGGGCCCGGAATGAACCCTCCGAGAACTCGCTTGGTTTGAGGCCAAGCATTCCCGCCAAGACGGTGTACCCTGCTGCACCATCCTCAGGATAAGCTCATCCAATCGTTCGGAGATTAAACCGATGAATCTTGATGCCTCGCTCGAAGTGGATTTTTACGGTGAAGATGCAGTAGCGGTTCAGCTCAAGGCGCCGGCGACCGAGGATCAGACGCTCAGTGAACTGCTTCTTTTTGCGCTATTCGCCATACGACAGATGGTCAACCTCAAGGGCAATGAGGTTAGCCCTGCACTTGCCACGCACCTTGCGGTGGCAGCAAAGGACATTAAAGGAATCACGGGACATCGCTCTTCACAAGGTCCCGACCTCGTGCCTTACCGTGGCCCCGGACTGAAACGCTTCATATCGTCCGTACACGCTACTGATGACAGATTCCGTTTTGACATGAAGCCGAGAGGTTTTGGAATCGCCTGCCGTGGAATTGGCTACTATGCTCCAAATGCGGTGGTCGCGACGTTGCGTCACCTCGCCCGGCAACATGCGACGGACGACGTGTTTCTTCGACGCCTGAGTTTTGTGGCGGGCGCGTGCGGTGAAGTTTTTCTGTCTGGTCAAGCATCCCTTACCAATCAAGGTCCGATTGCAATGACCATCGCGCTTGCGGCCGTCGCCAAGGACGCCGAATTGCAGAGCGAAGCCTCCTCTGACGCAAACCACGGTGCGCCTCCCATATTCGATACCGAGGATGGCGGTGGGGACGACGATTCTAGCGATTCTAATGAGGACGATGAGGACGTCAGCGACGACGATGATTCCGACGAACGAAAGGCCCCGAACGACGGCCCCCGAGATTCCTTGGAGCACAAGGCTACTATGACGAGGGGAGTGAACTGGTTTTGGCCGCATTCGAAGATCGGGACCGGCGGATTCTGCGTGCTTCTGACGATGGCTTTGGTCGCCGGAATCGTAAAGAACGACCTTATTGGCGGCATAGTGAACGTTGGGGTCTGGTACGTGATCGTGATCATCATCCGTGCCGTCGTCCTCAGCAGCATGCGTGAAGGGCAGAAGAAGTAATAAGCGGCGTTCGGAGAAGCAAGGGGATGGAGAAAACCACCGCTTATTCACGGCCTAGCCCCGCTGTGAACCAAACTCACAGAAGCTGAAAGCGAGACGAAGCGATGGCGCGAGAAATGCTACCCGATAATGACCCTGTGTTTGACTACATGACCGGAGGCGCTCTGGGTCACTGGGGATTGGCTGACGCCGTCGAAACGGTCCGAACCATACTAGACCGCGTATATACGTGGCGTAATGAGACAAGCGTCCCACTCGCTGAACCACCCGGCCTTGGCGACTGCATTGGCGACATATGGGCCGAATGGTGCTATGAACACACCTTCGCTGATGCTGCGTGCAGCTTGGCTGCGGTGAGCGCCCTTGCACCTCTCGTCGAGTCGCTGTTCGTAAAGGCCGGGCGGAGTTTTCGGAAGGTCTGGGCTCCTCGGCCCCCTTCAGAACACGACCGGTGGCGCGCCAAGAAAGCGGACAACATGTGGAATCCACGATTCTTCATAGACTCGCAGAGAAAAAGTCATAAAGACTTCGTGCGTGGGTACCAGCAGATGCTTGACGCATTGGGCTTCGCAGGTGAGCTAGGAACCGCATCTGCTGAGGTTATTGAGGCCCTGTTTGCGTATCGGAACAAGTGCCTGCATTTCGGGTACGAATGGCCGCCCGAAGAAGCGAGAAAGTTCGCGGAAACGATACAGAAGAAGCAGGACCAGTGGCGCACCTGGAGTAAGGAGCGGAAAACCTGGTTTCCTTGGTTTCAGGTCGGGACCATTAACGATGACCCCTGGCTGAGCTCGGTTACCGACTCGTTTGTCGAACGTGTGCTGCGAGAAATGGAGACCATGGCCAAAGCTCTCCGTGGAATGGAGCGCAGAATGGGGCAATGCGGCGACTCCAAGTGAATGTGAGTCCCGAACACAGGACTGCGGGCGCGGCACCGAGGATCCCATAGCCCACGCAACATCGCTAAGTTCGTTCGGGTGCGAGCATGGCGAGTCGGGTGGCCCAGGTTCTTTGAACCTGGGGGATTGATGGTCCCCGCCTGAGCAATTGTCGGAGCATCGCCAGGGCTCCGGTTGCCATTTGGGCAGGCGAGAGAGTATGATCCCGGAGATGAATTGGCGAGATTACATCGAACAGCGTCCAGACGTGCTGATGGGCAAGCCCGTGTTCAAGGGAACGCGCATCACGGTCGAACCTGTGCTCGAGCGGCTCGGCGACGGAGCCACCGACGCGGATTTGGTCTCGGCTTACCCGCGGTTACACCCTGAGCACATTCGCGCGGCCCAGGCCTTTGCTGCCGCGCTCTTGGCCTCGGATGAGACCGTCTTCACGGGCGACCGCATTTCGTCGTCGTGGCCAACCGGAGGGTCCGTATAAGGCCCTTGGCTGTTATATAGCCAGCAGAGGGGCTTATCCCACGTGGGCAAAAGGGGACGCAGCTCGTTTTCGCCTGGTGTCCGCTCGCCCG
>JAZDKM010000188.1:0-10868 GCA_043803085.1 Planctomycetota bacterium | reverse complement strand
CATGAGCAGTTCCAGCGTAGTGCCCGCACGGGCCGGAGCCCGCGGCACCAGTGCATTCTATTCCGGCCGGGGTGGACAGGTCAAAGCTCCGGTGTACGCGGACCCATTCCGCAAGCCTGGGCACGCACTATGCCACTGTCCGCAGCGTGTCCCCGGAGCGGTGTTCAACCGTCAACGGACAAAGTACGTAGTTGCTTGAACTCAGCCTTCTTTGCGTCTGTGCCGATGAGCCTATGGTGAATTGCGCCATTGGTGACGGGCGGAGCGGGAATGGACATATTCACCTTGACCTCGGACCAGGACGCTGGTTATACTGACTCTGACGGCAGGTTTTGGGGTCATCATGCGGTAGTAATAGGTGGTGGCTGATCGGGAGGGGCATCCCAGGAGCGTTCCGCGCCGAAGGCTGCAAAAGCAAACCTGTCGCCCTACTTCCGTAAGACGTCATCATCGGGATGCAGAGCGCCCGCGATGAGCCTATGCCATCGGGTGAAGTCAGCTAGTTTAGGAGTAGTCAGCATGCGCAGATTATCCATCATGGTGTTGGTCCTGTTAGTCCTCATGGTCCCGGGTCTACAGGCTGCGGAGATCGGGCAGCCCCAGGACGAAACCACTCTGCCTCAAAGTGTGGCCCCCGCCTCTCCGCAGGTCGACTCAGGTGCGAGGGCAGCCCTCGAATGCGACGGGCGCGGTTGGCCGACGGAGTACGTTCCGGTGGAGGCAGTCGTGGAACTGCCTTCCGCGCGGTTGGGACTGCGTGGAGCGCTGGAGTTCGTGGAGAACCGTCTGCCGCCGCTCGACGTGGAGGCGCTGCTGGCGGAAGACGCGTCCAAGCAGGGCTCGGGAGACCCGGTGCGCGCGGGGGTCAGTCGGGCGCTGGAAGAACCGGTGCAGGGGGAGTGGCACGAGACGGTGGACGGTGAACGACTTTGGACCACGGCCATCGTGGCCGAAGGCGCGCTGGAACTGCGCTTGCACTTCGTGGAGGCCAATCTCCCGCCGGGCGCCGAAGTCTATGTGTACTCCCCTGAGGACCCCCAGGGGACCATCGGTCCGTACACGGGAATGGGCCCTCTCCAGAGGGGCGAGTTCTGGGCCGCAAGTACCAAGGGCCAGACGGCATACGTCGAATACTACACCCCGGACCGCGACGCGATGGAAGTCCCGTTTCGCATTGACCAACTGGCGCACATGTATCTTCTGGCGGACGAGCCCGGCGGCTCGCGTGCTCCGCTCGACTGCATGGGCGACGTGGCGTGTTATTCCGCCTGGGAAGACGTCAGTTACGCGGTGGCGCGGATCTACATGTATTCCGACGGGAGTTGGGGATTCTGCACGGGAACGCTGCTGGCCACCACGAGCGGCGACCTCACGCCTTATTTCTTGACCAGCGCCCACTGTCTCGATCAGCAGGCCGAAGCGGATACCATTCAGTTCCGATGGTTCTACCAGCACGCGACGTGCGGCGGCGCGCTGATGTCCAGCCAGTACAGCAACTACGCCGACGTGCTGAGCACTTCCGGGGGCGGGTCCGGTGCGGACTGGACGCTGCTCATGGTGAAGGGGGTCCTGCCCGCGGGGGTCTTCTGGAGCGGCTGGACCAACGGGAGCATAGCGGCCGGCACGTGGTCGGTAACCGTCCACCACCCTGACGCTTCGTGGAAGCGGTACAGCAGAGGCCAACGCCAGTCCTACAGCACTTACTATGACAAAATCATCTTCAACGTGTCCGGAGCCGTAGGCACGATCTACTTCGGCACTTCCGGCTCGGGGATCTGGCGGGAGAGCGATCAGAAGCTTTTTGGGAACGCCAGTTGGGTTTCCAGTGGCGATGCCGGCTGCGACTTCCTGAGCACGTTCGCGGGTTACGGCCGGTTCTCCACCTACTACTCGACCATCGCCTCTTTCCTGGCCACCGGGAGCGACGACACTCTCGAGGACAACGACACCTGCGCCACCGCCGCCGCCGTGGGCAGCGGAAGCTACCCTAATCTGGTGGTCAAGAGCGTCGACGACGATTGGTATCAGATTGGGGTCGGTGCGGGGGTTACCTTGAACGTGAACTTGACTTTCGTGGATAACAACGGTAACATTGACGCCCGCCTCTACGACTCCTGCGGCGGCACGCAGGTGGCCTCCTCTCTCTCAACGGATGACAATGAACAGATTGTTTATTATAACAGTGGCGCGTCCGGCAGTTTTTTTCTGCGGGTGTACCTGGCCGATGACACCCGCAACGCTTACAGCATCACTATTTCCGGGGGCTTCCTCGACTGCAACGGCAACGGAATCCCGGATTCCGTGGACATCTCCGGCGGCACGAGTCTGGACTGCAACGGCAACAGTACTCCCGACGAATGCGAGGCGCAGACCGACTGCCAACCCAACGGCGTACTGGACATCTGCGACATTGCCGGGAGCACGAGTCTGGACTGTCAGCCCAACGGTATTCCTGATGAGTGCGAGACTGCCGTGCTGGACTGCAACGGCAACCTCGTTCCGGACGACTGCGACATCGCGGGGGCCACCAGTCAGGACTGCCAGCCGGATGGAGTCCCCGACGAGTGCCAATTGAGCGGCAACGACTGCAATGCCAACAGCACGCCCGACGACTGCGAACCCGACTGCAACACCAACGGTGTGGCCGACGCCTGCGACATCACCGCGGGTACGAGCCACGACTGCAACACCAACGGCCGCCCGGACGAGTGCGACGTCACGCGTTGCTACAGCGTGTGGGACGGGTTCCAGCCGAACCCGCCGTTTAGTTACGGCCGACCGCTTTCCCAGATCGACTACGACGCCGATGGGGTCTACTGGAACAACCCGCAGGGGACGGCGACCATTTCCCCGATCGGCTGTGAGATCCAGGACCTCAACGACATGGCGGTGCACGTCACCGTGCCCGGCGCCGGAGACCCGCAGGACGGCTATGTGTCGAGCGAGTATTTCCACACGGTAGAAGGTGCGCTCCCAGCGGACGAGAAGATTTACACGCTGTATTTCAGACCGAAGCTGGAGAACAGCCTCAACCCCAAGACCGACTGGCAGTTCTTCATCTACGATGGGCTGACCGCCAAGCAGGTCATTCAAATTCAGTTTGCGTCGACGGTTTCGACCCTGGTGGGGACCACCAACCGGGGTTACGTGGTGGTGAAGAACCCGGCCGGTGGTTTCCTCAGTACGGGCGTCCGCCCCAGCCTGTACACATGTTACCAGTTCAAGGTGGTGTTGAACAACTTGGATGGGAGCGTCCAGTTGTACATCGACGACATGGTGACCGCGAAGGTGACGACTACGCCCTTGGAGTCGGCCGCCCGCCGCATGGATTACTTTCGGCTGCAGGCGGTATCCAACGGGGCATCAAGCGGGGGAACCACGGTGATGTCGCTTGACCACTTTGAGCTGTGTCTGATGGGCAGCGCAGTCCCGCCGGAGCTGTTCCCGGACTGCAATGGCAACACTATCCTCGATGAGTGTGACATCGCCGCCGGGACGAGCACGGACTGCAACGGGAACGGCGTACCGGATGAGTGCGGGTGGTTGGATCTCGGTGACTTTAACGGCGACGGGGACGTGGACCTGATAGACTACGAGATCTTCGAAAGCTGCATCACCGGTCCCTGCGTCAGTCCGCCCTGCGACCCCCCATTATACGTGGGATTCCCTGGGCCGTGCTGCGGAATCGGCGATTCCGATAAGGATGGCGCCATTGACCTGAGCGATTTCGCCGGGTTCCAGGACGTATTCACTGGATCCCCGTAGCATTGGCGCCCGGACTGCGACGCGCGATGGAGCGCGGCGTTACGACCCCGCGGTCGGCGCCGTTCGTGGGAGGGGCCGAAGATTGGAAGAGACGGATGTTTGTCAGGCGTCTTAATCATCTGATTCACAAGGAGGGCGAACCATGCGGCGGCTGCGGGTTTACGTGTTGTCCCTAGTGTGCTTGGCGTTGCCGTGCTTTACGGGTCCGACGAGCGAAACCCCGTGTGATCGTGTCATCTTCGAGGACGGGGCGCCGGCCGGCGTCACGGGCACGGAGTCGACGCCGGTCTCGGAGCCCGAGGCGACGGGCGGCGTGGTGTTGGTGCCGTTCGACCGGTTGGTCGACGGCGGTCGGGCGCCGGTGGTGTTCTGCTTCGCGCCGGGCACCGACCCGGAGGTCATGGCCTATTATGACCAACTGATGCACACGCCTCCGGACGGCGAGCGTTATTACTTAGCCGGTCGGTGGTCCGGCGCCCAAGGCAGTCATCGGGCCCTGACCTGGAGTCTCGTGCCGGACGGTCTGGCCGTGGACGGGGGGACCAGCGAACTCTTCGCGCGGATGGACAGCCTGTTCGGGGGGAACCGGGCGCTGTGGATCGCCCAGCTTCAGGCTTCCTTTGCCCGCTGGGCCGCCCTGATTGGGACTTCGTACACGCGGATCACTTACGGCGGGAACGACTGGGACGACGGGGCCAGTTGGGGTTCGGCGGGCAGCGGCACGCGCGGCGACATCCGCATCGCCATGATTTACATGGACGGGAGCAGCGGGGTCCTGGCCTACAATTACTATCCCTCGAACGGCGACATGGTGTTGGACCGGTCGGAGGGGTGGTCCTCGGCCTCGAGCAACTATCGCTTTCTGCGCGACGTGGTGATGCACGAGCACGGGCACGGCATCGGCATGAACCACGTCTGCTCGACCGATTCGAAGCAATTGCTGGAGCCGTACCTCGACACGTCCATCGACGGGCCCCAGGATGACGACGTGCGCGGCGGCCAGCGGCATTACGGTGACATCTACGAAGCCAACGACACGGCGGGGACGGCCACCAACCTGGGGACGGCCATGATCGGGTCACCGATCACCTTGGGGGATAATATCCCGTCTCCCACGATTCCCTACGGTTCCATGCTCACTCTGGACGCCGACGGCGAAGCGGACTACTTCCGGTTCGCCACCACCGGTGCCCGCGCCGCGTCGGTGACCATCACCCCCGTGGGCCGAACATACGACAACAGTCCGCAAACCTGCGGCGGCGGCGGCGACTGCTGCACCGGCAATCCGGTGAACAGTCTCACGGTGGCCAATCTGAACGTGCAGGTCATCGACAGCGATGGTTCCACCGTGCTCGCCACCGCGGACACCCAACCGGCGGGCGTGGCCGAAACCGTCGCCGGGCTTTATCTGCCGCTTGCGGGGACCTACTACATACGGGTTTACGAGAGCGGTTCGCCCACGCAAGCGCAGTTCTATCGGCTGACGCTGACCGTCACCGAGCTCGACTGCAACGACAACGGCATTGTCGATCCGTGCGACCTCAGTTGTGTACCGCCCGGTTGCGATGTGCCCGGCTGCGGACTGAGTCTCGACTGCAACGCCAATGGCCTGCCGGACGAGTGCGAGCTCGGTCCCAACGACTGCAACAACAATAGCGTCCCGGATGACTGCGACGTTGCCCACGGCACCAGTGAAGATTGCCAACCGGACGGAACTCCCGACGAGTGCCAAGTCGTCGGCGATGACTGCAACGGCAACAATATCCCGGATGACTGCGACATTGCCTACGGCACCAGCGTGGATTGCCAGCCGAACGGCACTCCGGACGAATGCGAAATCGCGGGCCACGACTGTAACACAAACGGCACGATGGACGTCTGCGACATCGCGGGCGCTACCAGCGAGGATTGCCAACCCAACGGCACGCCGGATGAATGTGAGCTGGCGGGCAACGACTGCAACGCGAACAGCACGCCCGACGAGTGCGAGTCCGACTGCAACACCAACGGCATCCCCGATCAGTGCGACCTCACGGCGGCCACGAGCAACGACTGCAACACCAACGGCATCCCCGACGAATGTGATGCCCTACGCTGCTACAGTGTGTGGGACGGGTTCCAGCCCAACCCGCCGTTCAGTTACGGCCGACCGGTGTCCCAGATCGATTATGATGGCGACGGGGTTTACTGGACCAATCCGAAGGGGACGGCAACCATCTCCCCGATCGGTTGTGAGACCCAGGAATTCACCGACAACGCGGTGCACGTCACCGTGCCCAGCACCGGAAATCCACAAGAAGGGTACGTGTCGAGCGAGTATTTCCGCACGGCAGGGGGTTCGCTCCCGCCGGACGAGCACGTCTACCTGCTGAGTTTCAGGCCGAAGCTGGAGCAGAGCCTCAACCCCAAGACCGACTGGCAGTTCTTCATCTACGACGCCGTGAACCAGAAGGAAGTCATTCAAATTCAGTTCGCGTCGACAGTTTCGGGCCTGGTTGGGGCCGCCGACCGGGGTTACGTGGTGGTGAAGAACCCGGCCGGGTCGCCGACTTTCCTCAGCACGGGCGTGCAGATGAGCCTGTACACCTGCTACGACTTCAAAGTGGTGTTGAACAACTTCGACGGGACGGTGGAGCTGTACATCGACGACATGGTGACCCCCAAGGTGAGCACCGTGCCGCTGAACCCGGCGGCCCGCCGCATGGACTACTTCCGGCTCCAAGCGGTGTCCAACGGAGCATCGAGCACCGGGACTACCGTCTTCGCGCTCGACTACTTCAATCTGTGCCTGACCGGGAGCAAGGCCCCGCCGGGCCAATTCCCCGACTGCAACGCTAACGACGTGCTTGATGAGTGTGACATCGCCGCCGGAACGAGCGTGGACTGCAACGCAAGCACGATCCCGGATGAGTGCGAAGGGGGCGATTTTGATGGCGACGGCGACGTAGATTTGCTGGACTACCGGGTCTTCGAGGGATGCATCACCGGTCCCTGCGTCAGCCCGCCCTGTGACCCGCCGTTATATGCGGGACTCCCGGGGCCGTGCTGTGCCCTCGGCGATGCAGACCAGAACGGGGCGATTGACACGAGCGACTTCGCGGGGTTCCAGGGCGCATTCACCGGAACGCCGTAGGGTGGACACGCAAACCACGACGCGGGGCCGGTCTCCCGGGGCCGGCCCCGTGTCTTTGCGCTCGGCGGTGGGTGGCATGCTTACCGGCGATCCCGACCAGCCGGGATCGCGTGGAGCCATGCCACCCTAGCTGGACGCTGGACACCTACCGGGAGCACACCCCACGTCCCCTTTTACAGCGCCGTGGATCGGGGTTACACTCACCGGTCGTGGGCGAGACCACGCGGAGTGGATGATGGAGTTCTCAGGTCCTTAGGCGAAAGGTGGAAAGCCATGATCAAGTTCGGACCCGGCAATCTGCGAATTCCGAAGTTCGAGAAGCCCGTCTACGTCATCGCGGGCGGGATGACCGACTTTCGGAAACGCTACCCGGAAAAGAACACCTGCCAATTGTGCTGCGAGGCGCTGCGCATGGCGGTCGAGGAGAATAACCTCAAGGTCGGCCCCGAGGAGTTTCGACGGAAGGTGAACTGGTGTGTGTACTCACAGTTCGCCGACCACTTCGGGGACCAACTGCTGGCGGCGGCCAAAGTGCACGACTACCTGGGTTTCGACCCGCTGGGGAACATCGAGGTCAAGACGGGCGGGGCGACGGGGGGTTCGGCCGTCCTGGCCGCGGCGCAGGCGGTGGCCAGCGGCTACGCCGACTGCGTGCCGGTCGTGGGCTGGGAGCGAATGGACGAAGTGCCCACCAAGGTGGGCAACTCCTACATCGCCAGCGCCGCGTGTAAGGACTTCGAGAGCGAGCTGGGCTGGATGTACGCGGCCTACTATGCTCTGATGGCCCAGCGTTACCAGTATGAGAACAACGTCCCGCGCGAGACGCTGGCCAGGATCGCGTGCAAGAACCACGAGTACGCCCGCTTCAGCCCGTATTCGCAGAATCCCGGGCATTACACCATCGAGGACATCCTGAAGAACGACATCGTTTCGGACCCGTTGTCGTTCCTGGAATGCTGCGTCATGAGTACCGGGGCGGCGGTTATTATCTTGGCGGACGAGAAGGTGGCCTACGAGCTGACGGATCAGCCGATCCTGCTGAAGGCCATCTGCGGCGGCTCGCATACCCTGCGGACCGCGGACCGACGGCACATGCCGATTCTGTTGCTGCCCAACGAAACCGAGAAGACGTACCAGGAGTACTTCACGGGCAGGCGCCACGAGTGGCCGGGGTTCAGTTCGTTCCTCGCTTCGCGGATGGCCGCTTATCTGGCGTACCACATGGCCGGCATCAAGGACCCGGTGGAGGACTTTGATATCCTGGAGACTCACGACGCCTTCACCATCAGCGACATTCAGACCTACGAGGACATCGGCCTGCGGCCGTACGGGCGCGGGCGCGAGTTCATTGAGTCCGGCGACGCCTACTTCGAGGGCCGGCTGCCCACCAACCTGTCCGGCGGCTTGATCGGCACCATGCACGCCGTGGGGGCCACCGGCATTTTCCAGATCGCCGAGATCGTGTGGCAATTACAAGGCAAGTACGACAAATACCACGGTGATCCGAGGATCTGGGAACGTTACGGCAAGAAGAAGCCCGCCGACTGGCGCAGCTTGCAGCTCAAGAACCCCAAGCGCGGGTGTACGATCAGCCACGCCGGCACGGGTAGCCACGTGACCTGTGCGGTCCTGGAGAAGCCCTAGACCTAACGACCGAAAGGAACCCCTACGATGGACTGGCCAACGATAAGACTCGAAGTGCTGAACGCGGAACCGCTTGTGGTGAAGAACGCCAAGACCTGGTATCACGTGCACACCTACGGCGGCTGGGGCAAGTTCTTCAAAGGCTTGCGGGAGAAGAGGATTCTGGCCACGCGTTGCACCAACCGCGCCTGCCCGGAGAAGCGCCTGTGGCTGCCGCCGCGCTGCGAGTGCCCCGATTGCTGGCACCCGATGGAGTGGCTGGAAGCACCCCAGGTGGGCACCATCTACACCCACTCGGCGGTCAAGTACCCGGGCGAACTCTTCAAGCTCCCTCCAGGTACCGCCCTGATCAGCGTTGAGCTGGAAGGGGTCTGCACCAAGTTGATGAGCTGGCTCAAGGAGGGCAAACCCGACTTCGGCATGCGGGTGCGCGCCGTGTTCAACACCGAACGCCCGACCAACAGCATCCTCGATCTGGCCTGGGTGCCCGCATAACGGGCGCGGCGAGACCGGTTCGCATGCGCTATGGCGGGCGCTGTTCGCCTACGGCGTGGGCTGCGGCTGCCGACCCGCAGGATCTTGGGCTCGCAGGGCCGCATCCCCGAGAAGATAAACCAACGTATTGGTATCCTCCCTACTGAGTATGCGGTCCACCTGCTCCAGGGCCGCCGCGGGATTGCCCACGGCATACTCGACGTAGGCGAGCAGGAAAGCCGCCCCAACATCGTCAGGGGATTGCGCCACCTGCTCCCTTAAAGCAGCCAAGTGCCGGTCGAAATCCGCCATGTCCCCATATCGGCCACGCGGGTCCGGCGGTGCATCCAGCAAACCCGGATCGACGACCAGGGCGCGCCTTAACGCTATCGAGGCCACCCGGTAATCCGCCAGGGCCAAGTGCGTCCAAGCGTAGGCCAACTGGGCAGTCGGATCATGGTCATCCGAAAGGAGGGCACGGATATAAAGGCGGCGGGCCTCGTCGTAGCCACCTTGCCTGAAAGCAGCGTCCCCCTGCTCCATGAACGAGCCGGGCGGCGAAGTTTCGCTCATCGGTCCGGGCGGAAGCGGCTCAGGCGCCGCCTCGATGGGCACGTACTGGATGGACTCCTCGACCGGCCGTTCGTAGACACGCTCCATGTAGAGCGTCGAGCCGGGCACGTACACGCTCGTCGGCGGCCCGTAGTAAACGCTGGAACCGTAACCCCACGTGTTCCACGATGGGCCGTAGAAGCTCCGCACAGTATGCACCCTCGGTCCGAGCAGGACGCCGCGGGAACAACCCGCCGACGCGCGCCAGCCGGACGATACCGCCGAGTTGTGGTACTGGCGAACGACGTGCCTCTGCGTGTCATGCGTCGGTCGCGGCCCATGGCCGATGGTCCCGTGCGTACCGGGTCGCCCCATGCCATCACTGCGGACGGACGAGGGACCGCGCACACCGCTTGTTCCGTGCGACCCCCTTGTCGGCCGGGGCGCCGTGTAGGACGGGCGCGGCCCCGGCCTGGGTGACGAAACACCTTGACGGCCTACGTCGCTCCCGTACCGGCGTATCGGGGCGCTGGCTTGGCGACCCACGGAGCCGCTCGGTGTCCGAATCGCCTGCCGGCCGCTGCCGGCTGGGCGGGAAACGGACTCTCCCTGCCCGGTCGCCAACTTTTCCGACCGGGAGCCATGGCTCGCGGCCTCAGTTCCCCCAGTCAGCCCCAGAAGGCAGACCACCCCTGCGAAGACCCGCACGGACAACCCTGATATGCTTGACCTATTCATGTGAGCCACCTCCGCCCCATGCCCCTCGCCGCACATGCTCACGCCGTGTCAATAATTTCTTACCGTTAAATAATACCACATATCGCATATCGAGGCAAGTCTGAAAAATGGCCGCTCACGCCAGAAGTGACTTTAACTCCAGTAAAGAGCTGATCTTATGATCGGGGTAGGCCTCGCCCACGTCAAAAATCCGTTCCTCCCGACAAATCCATGTGGTGGCGATGCCCAGGGGTCGGGCGCCGCCGACGTCGCTGTGCAGGGAATCACCCACGTGCATGACATGCCCCGGCGACACGCCCATCTCGGCGAGGGCCTTCTGAAAGATGGTGGGATGCGGTTTGTAGGAACGGGCGTCCTCTGACGTGACCACTCGGTGGAAGCGCAAACCATGCCTCTCGGCCGCGGCGAGAACGTCTTCGGTGTCGGCGTTCGACACGCAACAGATCGGGAGGTCGATGGCCGTCAGGGCCTCGAGCGATTCCGGCTGGAGCGCTGGCGCGGCCCAGTACTGTTTCAACTGCCTGACAAAGGGGACCGGGTCGAAGGGCCCGACCGACGGTTC
>JAZDKM010000187.1:0-23831 GCA_043803085.1 Planctomycetota bacterium | reverse complement strand
TTCCGCGAGTTGACGGACGTGGCCGTCCCCACGCCCATGCCGGCCTCCCAGGCCCGCGGCGCCCCCGGCTCGGGGACGGAGAGCGACACCGGAGCGCCCGGTCCGGTGAAACCGGAGCGGAGGACGGTGTAGTCCGTCAGGTCGACGTCCCCGTCGTCGTCGGCGTCGAAGGCCAGGCAGTCGTACCGCGCCTCGCGGGAGGGCGAGGCTCCCGCCGAGCCTGCGGGTGAAGGCGAGCCGTGGGGTTCATCCCCACCGGTCTCCTCGACCGCCGGGGTCAACCCGGCGGCTCGCCATGCCGCTGAAGCACCGCTGAAAGGCGGCGAAGTCCGCCAGGTCCACATCCATGTCGCCGTCGTAACCTCCCGCCGCCGGGGATACGCACGGTTCCCCGAAAGCGGGAGAGAGGATGCCCAACCAACCCGCCGACAGCAGTGCCATCAGCCGAGCCGCGGTTGCCATGGTCATGCTCCTTTTGTATAGACTCCACGATTTGAACCTGTTCCATAGACCCGCGGAACTGAATTTGCTCTCCAACCTAAGCGGACGGTGATAGACATGTCCGCCGACACGGCCTTGACGACCGGCTCGCGGAACCACTGTTGTAGTCTAGGCTTTCTTGAGCGTCCTTACAAGATATATTTTTGGCGCCTAACAAGAAGATGTGGGACCGGCTTTCCAGCCGGTCAGCGACAGGCTAGAAAGCCTGTCCCACAGGTCCATTCTGTTAGAAGCTCTTTATATACTTATATACTTTGCCGGGTGTCAAAACCTTTCACCGCGCCCCAGAGATTCTCGCCGCAAGTGTTTCTCGGCGCGTCGGGTGGCCCTGGCAGCCCGTGGTGAAAGTGGCCAAGAGCAGCGTGGCACGGGCATCTTGCCCGTGGAAACACAGACTGGAAGCCTGTGCCACAACTGTTGCCACGGGCTGCCAAGCCGCTAATCACGCCCGGCGTTTCAAGGCCGGGAGACGATCCGCGCCCGGGGGAGACTTCCCCTCCCCGGATCGAGTACACTCTCAGGAGGACTGGGGCGGGCTTTATCCGCCGGAACGAAGTTGTCGGGCGGAGCCGGACCTACCGCCCGTTTTCAGAGCGGACCACACGCGCACCGATCGGAGCCCCGCGATGCATGAGTTAAGCATCGCCCAATCTTTGCGTGACACGGCCCTGGCCGCCGCCGGCGAGTGCAGCGCACGGCGAATATCCGTTATTCGCTTGCGCATCGGCGGCCTGCGGCAGATCGTGGAGGAATCGCTTCGCGAAGCGTTTGCCATTCTCGCTGAAGGATCGATCGCCGAGGGGGCTACGATCCAGATCGACTGGGTGCCTTCACTATGGCGCTGTGCCCGATGCGGTCGGGCCGGAGGTGCCGACGAGGGCTCCACATGCCCGCCCCCGCCTGCGGCGGGCTGGGGCATGTCACCCGGCGCGGCGTGCCCCTGCGGCGGTCGGGAGTGGACTTTCGAGGGCAGCGACGACTTGGTCTTGACCTCGTTGGATGTGGAGTGCGGCAATGAGGATTGAGGTGCTCAAACGCCTACAGGAGCAAAGTGACGCTCAGGCCGAGGACGTGCGCCGGCTCCTGGGCCGCCATCGCGTCGCCCTGTTCAACATCATGGGCTCGCCCGGTTGCGGCAAGACCACCCTGCTGGAGGCGACCCTCTCAGCCCTCCAAACTCGGCACTCCGCACTGCGCTGTGCCGTTCTCGAGGGCGACATCGCCACGCTCCAGGACGCCGAGCGGATCGCCGCCCTGGGCGTGCCGGTGGCGCAATTGCTCACCGAGGGCGGGTGCCACCTCAAGCCGGGTCTGGTCCACAGTGCCTTGCGGAGGTTCGATCTCGACGCGCTCGACTGCGTTTTCGTCGAAAACGTCGGCAATCTGGTTTGTCCGGCCAACTTCGACCTCGGAGAACACCGCCGCGTCGTCGTGCTGAGCGTCGCGGAAGGCGACGACAAAATCACCAAGTATCCGTACGCGTTCCAGCGGGCCGATGCGATCGTCATCTCCAAGTTGGACTTGTTGGCCCTGTGCCGATTCGACCTGGTCCGTGCGCGGAGCGACGTCCGCACGCTCAACCCGAGTGCTGAGGTACTCGAGGTCAGCGCTTTTGTCGGGCGGGACAAGGCGCGCGCTGCAACCCGCGCGGGGGCGGCGGCAGGAGAAACACCCGGTTTTGAAGCGTGGCTGTGTTGGGTGGGCGAAACCGTGGAGCGGGTCCGGGCCGCGGACTTCAGTCCACACCGTCCGTGACCCGAGGCCGAACCAGCGCGAGTTCCGGACCGCGTGCTCCGCGTTCGGTGAGCGGATGGGCTCCGGCCTCGGTCTCGGTGGCCACAGGCAGAGAGGTATCCGCGTCGCGAGCTTCATGCTTCGCGGTCCGCAATCCGTCCGCCAGGGTCATTCCCCCGACGTAGAAATACCCCACCGCGAAAAGCCCCATGAACGGTAGCCCGATGGTGATCCACCCCTGCTCGATACTGAGCGCCATGCAGGCGAGCATATAGACGCCCATGGCCAGTTCCACAAACGCCTGACTTCGCCCGCGCTGCCTGGGATGGTGGTAGGCCGTCCGCTGCCTCCAGCCGCCCGCCGCCTCGTTCGCCATTCCGAACTTGGGGGTCCGCACGAATTCGCTCTGATGGCCGAGAAAGCCTTGCAGGGCGGCCAGGGCGTTGTTCAGCGAAATGCCGATTCCCAGGCTCATGAGAAAAGGCAGGTACTTGATGCTCTCCGCCCAGGTCCTGAACAGCTCGCGCTGGCTGCACACGTAGAAGGTGCTGGCCGAACAGGTGGCGACGATGAACAGCGAAATGTCCACCAGGATGTTGCCGAGCGAGTAGCCCCGCACGTCACCCACCCGCAGCATCAGCACGGGAAACATCAGCAGGGTCAGCGCCATCATGTAGAGGTAGACGGTGCAACTGGTCAGGTGGAAGAAAGCTTCCAGCTTGATCGTCCAGGAAAAGGGGGAACGCAGAATGGTCAGGAGCAGCTTGCGGCA
The DNA here is from genome assembly GCA_043803085.1 of Planctomycetota bacterium. Lineage (GTDB taxonomy): Bacteria > Planctomycetota > Phycisphaerae > UBA1845 > UBA1845 > JAAEQG01. The sequence continues at coordinate 20,824 of JAZDKM010000187.1, read as the reverse complement.
GGTTTGAGCGCCGCCTTTGGCCCACCGCTGCTGCTGGGCCTTGAAAGCCCCCATCTCCGGCGGCAGTTCGGCCGGCGAACTCAACTCGGGGACAAAGACGAACTTCCACCCCTTCATCTGGGCGCGATAAGAGAGGTCGAGGTCTTCGGTCAGCGTGTCGTGTTGCCAGCCGCCGGCGTCCACGATGCACGATCGCCGCCACACGCCGGCGGTGCCGTTGAAGCTCATGAAGCGGCCGGACCGGTTGCGCGCCCCGTGCTCCATCACGAAATGGCCGTCCAACAGGATGGCCTGGGTCTTGGTGAGCAGCGAATGGTTGCGGTTGAGGTGTTCCCAGCGGGCTTGCACCATCCCGATCTGCGGGTCGGCAAAATAATGGATGGTTTCGTGCAGGATTTCGGGCACCGGCAGAAAGTCGGCGTCGAAGATGCAGATGAAATCACCTTTGGCCGACTTAAGCCCCTCTTCCAGCGCGCCGGCCTTGAAGCCGTACCGATCGATACGGTGGATCAACTCGATGTCGTGCCCGGCCGCACGCATCCGTTCCACCGTCTCCTGTGCGATGGCGGTGGTATCGTCGGTGGAATCGTCCAGCACCTGAACCTCTAGCTTGTCCCGCGGGTAGTCGATACGGCAACACGCCTCGATGACCCGCCGGGCCACGTACCTCTCGTTGTACATGGGGAGCTGGATGGTGATCGACGGTAAAAGCTCGAACCGCGTCTGTACGCGCGGCCGATTGCGGCGATGCTTATAGTACAAGTAGACCAGCAGGTAGCGGTGCAATCCGTAGATGCACACCATCGCCATAGAGAATAGGAAGACGGCTAGTAACATATTGGAGAGCGTCCTCGAACCCATATCGGCACTACCGACCTCACCGCGCCAGCGCCGGTTTACGGAGCGGGATCGGAACCACTGCGGGCCATCTTCCGTCCGCGAGACGGTATGTCAAGAAGTCAAGCACCCAGTTCCGCCGCAATCCGCCGCCGGAGGGCATCGGCCGTCGCCTCGTCCAGCGGCTGCGGCCGCCAGCGATAGCCGAGCCCGTCGTCCGCCTTGCGGGGGATGACGTGCACGTGCACGTGCATGACCTCCTGGCCGGCCGTCTTGCCGTTATTGAGTAATACGTTGAACCCGTCGGCCTGGGTCGCGGTTCGCACCGCTTTGCCTAGCGCAGCCAAGTGACGCAGGACGGCACCGGCCAGGTCCGCGGGCATCTGCTCGAACAAGTCCAAGTGCCGCCTGGGCACGAGCAGGCAGTGCCCCGGAGCCACCGGCGCCACGTCGAGGAACGCGACACAGTCGTCCGTTTCCAGCACCTTGCGCGCGGGAACGGCGCCCGACACAATCTTGCAGAAAATACAGTCGCCCAGGGACATGGGCCGCCCTCCGCGTCCGCCTATTCTCCCGGCGGCGCCTGGGACCGAGCGTCCGACGCAGCGGCATCATCCGCCTGGGGCGACGCCATCTCGGGTCGGTCCGCCGCGGCCGGACCGCCCCTAGGCTCGGTACTGAGCTTGGCGGTCTTGATCGCAAAAGCATACCGACCATCCGCCTTCCGCCGCCGCGAGGTCTTGCGGGGCTTGGCGATACTCCCGGGGGGCTTCTCGTCGCCGACCAATTGCAGTACCGCCAGGGGGGCATGGTCCCCGATCCGCCGGTCGGAAAGCCGGATCAGCCGGGTATAGCCGCCGTTCCGGCCCTCGTACCGAGGAGCGATCGTCTCGATCAGACGGTGGGTCACCGACTCGGCGGTGAATTCCAGGCGCCCTTTCGGCGCCCCAGTGCGATGCCGGCGACCGCTGGGCGACCTCAAGACCCGGGCCCGTTTCGCGTCGGACATCATCTCATAGGCGCCCCGGTGTTCTGCGGGGATGATCCCCCGGTCGGTCATCAGCTTATGCAGTCGGCGCCGCGCGGAGAGTCGCACGGCGGCGGTGGCACCGCCGGCGGCCTTCTTGGCCAGCGTAATCAGCCGCTCGGCGAACGGCTGGAGATCGCGTCCCTTTTCCAGCGTGGTACGGATGCTCCCATGCTCAAAGAGACTCTGGGCCAAGTTCCGCCGCAACGCCAACCGATGGGCCGGCGTCCGGTTCAACTTGCGATGCGCTACGCGGTGTCGCATGAAAAGCTCCCAGCTATCAGCCCCCTGCTATCCGCGGTCATGGAGCCATGCTGTGGTCCGCCTGACCGCGGAGAGTTAGGCATTTTGTGGCTTCCCTACCCATTGAGGTTTCCCACCTGCTCGGGGACCGGCGACCGGTCCAGGTCTGGCATCAGCGGAGACGGCGGCGGGTGGATTTCCTCGCCTTCGTCGAGGTTCATCCCCAATCCCAGCCCCCAATCGGCCAGCTTGCGCTTCACCTCCCGCAGCGAAGTCTTACCAAAGCTGCGCACGCGGAGCAGATCGGCCTCGGTCTTTTGGATCAGTTCGCCGACCGTGCGAATGCGGGCCGCCTCGAGGCAGTTGCTCGCCCGAACCGACAACTCCAGGTCAGAAACGGGGCGCTCGAGCCTGGTCTGCCATTCGGCCGTTTGATCCGGCGCCACCGCGGGAATCTCCGGCGGCTCGGTGACGACTTCGCTACCCAACTCGTGATACTGCACGAACGGGTTCAAATGCTTCCGCAGGATTTTCGCCGCCTCGACCAGCGCGTCCTCCGGCGAGATCGTCCCCTTCGTCCAAACTTCAAGGATCAGCCGGTCGTAGTTCGTCCGCTGCCCGACGCGCGTCTCCTCGGTTTTGTACCGGACCCGCTCCACCGGAGAGAAAACCGAGTCCACCGGGATCACGCCGATTTCCTGCTCGGGCCCCATGTTTTCCTCGGCCGTCGCGTATCCCCGCCCGGTCCGCACGGTCATGTCCATCTTGAATGGCACGTCGTTGGTCAGCGTCGCCAGCACTAAATCGCGGTTTACGATGGTGATCGCCGGATCGCACATGATGTCGGCGGCGCGGACCTCACCTCGGGTGTCGCGCGTCACGGACATGGTCTTGGGCTCGTCGCTGTCCGAACCTACGACCAGGCTCTTGACGTTCAAAATGATGTCGGTCACGTCCTCGAGTACGCCCGGGAGGGTGGTGAATTCATGCGCCACCCCCGCAATCTTGACGGTGGCCACCGCCGCCCCGCGCAGGCTGGACAGCAAAACGCGACGGAGCGAATTGCCCACGGTGGTTCCAAATCCCCGCTCGAAAGGTTCGATGACGAACCGCCCGTACTGGTCCGTGCTGACGTCCTGATCCAGTTCTACCTGGCTGGGCAGTTCCAGCCCTCGCCATTTGATACGCATGGGGTCGTTCTCCTAGCAGCGTCCGAAATCGTGGGCGGGAGCCGCGGGGGCCGGTCCCGCCACCGCGCACCCGGTTTAGCGGCTGCACATCTCGACGATATACTGCGTTTGAACCGGAATCTGAACGTCCTCGGGAGTGGGGCAGGCGTTGACCACCCCTTCCAACTTGGCGGCATCCAGGCTCAGCCACGACTGGACCGCCGGTCCCCCTCCATCGCCCACGGCCATGCGAATGAGTTTCTGACTCCGTTCCGAGGGGCGTACCGTGATCTTGTCCCCGGCCTTGACCAGGTATCCCGGGCGGTCGACCCGCCGCCCGTTCACCTGCAGGTGCCCGTGGGAGACGGTGATCCGTGCCGCGCGGCGGGAGGGGGCGAAACCCAGCTTGCACACCACGTTGTCCAGGCGCCGTTCCAGAATGGCGAGCAGTTCGGCCCCGGTATTCCCACGGGAGCGCTCCGCCATCCGGAAGTAACGCATAAACTGCTTCTCCATCACGCTGTAGTAGCGCTTGACCTTCTGTTTCTCACGCAAGCGTATCCCGTAGGTGCTCGCCTTGCGCCGCCGCCAGGTGTGCATTCCGGGCGGTGAGTTTCTCCACGACCGCTCCATGGCGCACTTCGCCGTTTCGCAGCGCACGCCCTTGAGCATCAACTTCACGCCTTCCCGCCGACACCGCCGGCAGACCGGACCGATGTACCGTGCCATGGTTCGTCCCCTACACGCGCCGCCGCTTCGCCGGTCGGCAACCGTTGTGCGGAATCGGGGTGATGTCTTCGATCGACTGGATCCGCAGCCCCACAGCCTGGAGCGCGGTAATAGCCGACTCGCGTCCCGACCCCGGCCCCTTGACCCGGACCTCCACCTCCTGCATGCCCAGCTTGCGGGCCGCCGAACCGGCCTGCTCGCCGGCGCGCTGTGCCGCGAAGGGGGTGCTCTTCCGTGTCCCTTTGAACCCCACCGTCCCCGCCGAGGCCCAGCAGACCACCTCGCCGTTGGTATCGGTGATGGTGACGATGGTGTTATTGAACGACGCTTTGATGTAGGCGATGCCCCGGGCCACGTTCCGCCGCGCCTTCCGCTTGCCGCCGCCTCGCTTAGCCACGGTGCATCTCCTTCACGCCTTTCTTCCCGGCGACCGTTTTCCGCGGCCCCTTGCGGGTCCGGGCATTGGTCCGCGTCCGCTGGCCCCGGACCGGCAGGCCCCGGCGGTGACGCAGCCCCCGGTAGCATCCGATGTCGCGCAGCCGGGTGATGTTCGATTGCACGACCCGCCGCAACTCCCCTTCCACCTGGTAGTTTCGCTCGATCAGCCCGGTCAGACGGGAGAGCTCGTCTTCCGTCAAGTCCTTCGCCCGGGTTGCGGGGTCGATGTTGGTTTCCTTGAGCACCTGGGACGCCACGTGCGGCCCCACCCCGTAGATGTATTGCAGGGCGATGCGGATGTGTTTGTCGTTCGGAATATCCACGCCTACGATACGGGGCATGGGCTGCCTCCTTACCCTTGACGCTGTTTATGACGCGGGTTGGCCGAACAGATCACGCGCACAACCCCCTTGCGTTTCACGATCTTACAGTTCTCGCAAATCCGTCTGACGCTGGCTCGCACCTTCATCGCACTACCTCCGTCCAGCCCCCGCTTCCTGCGTTAGGGCCCCAGGGTCAAAATGTCGGCGCCATTCTTAGTCACCGCCACGGTGTGCTCGAAATGGGCCGCCTGACTCCCGTCCCGGGTCACCACCACCCAACGCTCCGGCCGGGCATACTCCACCGCCGCACCCCCCAGGTTGACCATTGGCTCGATGGCCAGTGTCAAACCGGGTTCGAGCACGAAATCCGACTTCTTCTGGGAGCGGTCGTGGAAATTGGGCACTTTGGGCTCCTCGTGCATCTCGCGCCCGATCCCGTGGCCGACGAACTCCCGCACCACCGACAAGCCCTGCCCTTCGACGAACGCCTGTAACCGAACGGCGATCTCACTCCACCTCCGCTCCACCCGGACTTCCGCGATGGCCAAATCGAGCGCCCGGCGCGTGACATCCAACAGGTGTCTGACCCGCCCGTCTACCCGCCCCACCGGGTAAGTCCTGGCCGAATCGCCGCAATACCCGTTCAGCTTCACCCCACAATCAATGCTAACGATATCACCCTCCCGGAGTTTCCGATCACCGGGGATGCCATGCACCACTTCGTTGTTGACGCTGGTACACAACGCCGCCGGGAAGGCGATCCTCGCGTGGGGCGTGCGGACGCCCTTGAACAGCGCGCTCGCCCCCGCCTCGGCGATCATCTTTTCGGCGACCTCGTTAAGCTCACCCGTGGTCACGCCGGGTCCGACCAGTTCCTCCATCCGTTCCAGAATCCGCCAGACCAGCCCCCCGGCCTGCCGCATGAGTCCGATTTCGCGAGCACTTTTCAGAACGATCCCGGCGCTGCGTCGCTGGATGCCCGCCATATTTCCACACGCTCCCCCTGCCCCTGGGGCGAAGCGCTATCACTGCCGTCCCCGAATCGGGCCCTCACTGCCGAGAAACCCCTGGTAATTCCGCATGATCAAATTCGCCTCGATCCGCTGCACCAGATCCAGCGTCACGCTGACCACGATCAGCAGCCCTGTCCCCCCGAGGAAGGCCGAGACCATGAAGGGGATATTCAACCAGGCGGCCACAATGGTCGGGATCAGGGCGATGAGCGACAGGAACGCGGCGCCCACGTAAGTGATCCGCCCCATCACTTTCTCCAGGTAATCCGCGGTCCGTTTGCCAGGTCGCAGCCCGGGGATGAAACTCCCGTAATCCCGCAGGTTGTTCGCCATTTCCTTGGGGCGGAAGGACACCGTGGTCCAGAAGTAGGCGAAAAAGTACACCATCCCCACGTAGCAGACGTTGTACAGGTACTGACCCGGTCCGAAAGCGTTGTTCAAGAACCCCCATACTGACCACTGGAGCACACCAGAAAGCCACTGGAAAACCATTGGTGGGAAGATCAGCAGCGAGCTCGCGAAGATGATCGGCATCACCCCCCCGTGATTGACCCGCAGCGGCAGGTATTGACGCTGCCCGCCGTAGACCCGGCGACCGCGCGTCTGCTTGGCCTGCTGGATCGGGATCCGGCGCTGTCCTTGCGTGATCAAGATCGAGCCGGCGACCACGGCGACGAACGCGACGATCAGAAACAGCACCTTGGAGGGCCCCATGGTCCCCGCGGTGGCCGCCCCCAGACTGAACTCGAAATTCTGGGCCACATAGAAGACCGCGTTGGGCATCCTCACAATGATCCCGGCCATGATGATCAGCGATATCCCGTTGCCGATACCGTACTCGTCGATCTGCTCGCCGAGCCACATCAGGAAGATGGTGCCCGCGGTCAACACGATGATGTTCACGAACCGGTAGGTCCAAGTATCGAATTCAGGATAGATGAACTGGTTGGCGCGCAGGAAGTTCTGCCAGATGACGGCTTGAATCAGACACAGACCCACTGTGGCGTAACGCGTGTACTCCGTGATTTTCTTACGGCCGGACTCACCCTCCTTCTGAAGCTTCTCCAAGGCGGGGACCACCGTCACCAGAAGCTGGAAGATAATCGACGCCGAGATATAGGGCATGATGCCCAACCCGAACACCGTGCTCTGCTGGAGGTTGCCGCCGGTAAACAGGGCGAAGTACTCGGCCACCCCGCCGGCGGCGCCGCCCCCACGCTTCGACATGGTGCCCTGCATGAGTTCCTGGTTGATCCCCGGAACGGGAATGTAGAAGCCAATGCGGTAGATGGCCAGCAACCCCAGGGTGAACAGCAGCTTGTTCCGCAGGTCGGGTATCTTGAAGATGTTGATAAACGTCCGAAACATAAGTTTCTTGACCTCTACGGCGTGCCCGCCCTGGGCCGGCGCTTAGACGATCTTCGCCTCCCCGCCCGCTTTGACGATCTTCTCCACGGCGGACTTGCTGAACTTGGACGCTTCCACGATCAGCTTCTTGGTCAGTTCGCCCTGGCCGAGAATCTTCACGGCGGCCCGCGCGTTCCGCACCAGGCCTGCTTCGCGGAGAAACTGCCGGGTCACGTGGTCGCCGGCCTGGAACTTGTCCTCCAGGTCCGCGATATTGACGATGCTGTACTCGCAGCGGAACGGTGCGTTGCTGAAACCCCGTTTGGGCAGACGCCGAAACAACGGCATCTGGCCGCCCTCCACCATCCCGCGGGTATTCCATCCGGCACGCGAGCCGCACCCCTTGGTTCCGCGACCCGCCGTTTTACCGTGGCCGCTCCCGGGGCCGCGACCGACCCGACGACGTTTCTTGTGCGCCCCTGCCGTTTTGGTGATCTCTGCTATATCCATACCGACCTTACCCCGCCAACTCCACCCCCCGGAACTGGCCGACCTTCCGCCGATCCAGCAGGCTGGTCAACGCCCGATACGTGGCCCGGACCAGGTTCTTCGGGTTGCTCGACCCATAGCACTTGGTGAGCACGTCGCGAATCCCGGCCAACTCCAGCACCGGACGCACACTCGCCCCTGCGATCACGCCGGTCCCCGGGCTGGCGGGAACCAGTATGACCTGCGCCGCCCCGAACTTGGCGGTCACCCGATGCGGTATCGTGGTGCCCCGCCGGGTAATCGGTTGCATGGCCCGGGTGGCGATCTTCCGCGCCTTCTCGACCGCGGAGGGGACCTCGGGCGCCTTCCCGTAACCGATCCCCACGCGCCCGTTGCGATCGCCCACCACCACCATCGCGGAAAAGCTGAACCGCCGTCCACCCTTCACCACCGTGGCGCAGCGGTAGATCTTAACCACCACCTCGTCGAATTCCGTATGCCCCGCCTCGGGGACCTGACCCGCCCTTGGAGCTGTTTTCTGAAATTGCGCCATCTAGAACACCAACCCGCCTTCCCGAGCCGCGTCGGCCAGGGCCTTGACCCGCCCGTGGAACTTATAGCCATTGCGATCAAAACACACCGCCGTGATGCCCTTGGCCTTGGCGCGTTCCGCCAATGCGGCACCGACCTTCTTGGCCGCCGCGATGTTGCCGCCGTATGGGATACTGCCGCGCAAGTCCCGGTTAGTCGTGGCAGCCTGGCAAAGCGTCACACCCTGCACGTCCTCGATGATCTGGGCCGCAATATGCTTCAAGCTCCGTGACACGGTGAGCCGCGGCTGCTCCGCACTGCCGAAGACCGCCTTGCGGACACGGATTTTGCGGCGCCGTCGACGCACGGCCTTCAACTTCTGCGATTTCATGCCTCAGGGTCCTTCCCGCGATTCCATGCCGTCGAGAAAACCTCAACTTCGCCGACCGATCAGGCTCCGCCTCCACCGGCACTGGCAAAGGCCTTCCCCTGCTTGCGGCGGACGTGCTCACCGGCGTAGCGGATCCCTTTGCCCTTATACGGCTCCGGCGGACGGATACGCCGCACGTCGGCGGCAAACTGCCCCACCTTCTGTTTGTCGCAGCCCCGCACCACCAACTTGGCCGGCTCCGTGTCGCCGCGCGCCGCCGGGGTTTCCACCACTACCTCCACGCCCTCGGGAATGGGAATGGTGAACTGCGGCTTGTCTTTCGACCCGCGGCCCATGAACCCGACGTTGAGGCACAGCGACCGGCCCTTCAACGTGCACCCATAGCCCGTGCCGTGAATCAGCAGGCGTCGTTCGTAACCCTGGCTCACACCGTGGACCATGCTCGCCAGCAAGGCCCGCGAGGTGCCATGCAGGGCGCGGGCCCGCCGGTCATCACCCGCTCGCTCTACCCGGATCACCCCGGCCTGGGAGTCGTACCGCGCCGAGACCAGGGGCGGCAGTTCCCAGCTCAGTTGGCCCTTGGGACCCGAAACCTGGCAGGTTTGGCCGGCGACGGCCACCTTGACGCCGTCGGGTACGGGCACCGGTTTCTTGCCTATCCGCGACATACTCAACCACCTCTGGAGCACCACGGCTCCGCCGCATATCCCCCGTCCGCTAATAGACGGTGCAGAGCAATTCGCCGCCGAGCCGTCTCTGTCGGCACAACCGGTCACTCAAGACCCCCGCGCTGGTCGAAACGATCGCGACGCCCAGGCCGTCCAACACGTTGGGGAGGTCGTCCACTTTGGAGTACCTCCGGCATCCGGGCTTGGACACGCGGCGGATCTTGTGAATGAGGTCCTCGCCCCGCGGCCCGTACTTCAGCGTGATGCGCAACGTATCCTGTTTGGGGTCCTCGATGAGGTCATAGTCCTCGATGTAGCCCTCGGACCTGAGCACCTCGGCGATGCCCACCTTCAGCTTCGACGAGGGAATCGTCACGCGCTTTTTACGCACGCCAACGGCGTTCCGAATCCGGGTCAACATGTCGGCTACGGGATCACTCCACATCTTTCTATCTTCCCAACTAGCGTCGCCTGCGTCTGCGGGTCCCGGCCGCCGTTCGTCCTCGACCCCCGCGCGGCGTTCACTCCTACCAACTCGCCTTGCGAACGCCCGGGACCTTGCCTTCGTGAGCCAGCGTCCGAAAACAGATCCGACAGACCTTGAACTTGCGATACACGCCCCGCGAGCGCCCGCACAGTTGGCAACGCCGAACCAGGCGACTCGAAAATTTGGGGGGCTTTTTGGCCTTGTTTATCCACGCCTTCGTCGCCATCTCGAATTAAACCTGTCCCTCCGTCCGCCGGAACGGCATCCCCAGCCGGGTGAGCAACTGCCGCGCCTCCGCGTCGTTGCGCGCCGTCGTGACGAACGTAATGTTCATACCCTGCGGAAACTCGAGCTTGCTGATCTCGATCTCCGGGAACACCGATTGCTCCGTAACGCCGATGGAGTAATTGCCGTGCCCGTCGAAGCTCCCCGGGTTCAGTCCGCGAAAGTCGCGGATACGCGGGACCACCGTGTTGACCAGCCGATCCACAAACTCCCACATCCGCTTCCCGCGCAAGGTGACCTTCAGCCCAATCTCGTAGCCCTCGCGCAGCTTGAAATTCGACACGCTTTTCCGCGCCTTGCACACCAGCGGTTTCTGCCCTGTAATCCTCGCCAAGTCGGCAGCCGCGGATTCCAGGCGCTTCTTCTCCTGCAAGGCCTTTCCCAAACCCATCGAGACGACCACCTTGGAAAGCCGTGGGACCGAGAGCACGTTGCTCCGCTCCAATTCCGCAACCAAGGCCGGTCGAATCTCCTGAGTGTATCTTTCCAGAAGTCTGGCCACGATCGCCAACTCCTTACCGCCTTACTTCGGCCTACCCGGACACCGCGGGGCGGCGCAGCGTATCCAGCGCGGTTCCGCCGCGGGTCACCCGCTGCTTACGGGTGACCTTACCGGAACTGTCCCATTCCGTCGTGAAGTGGACCCGTGAACCGCGTCGGGTCTTGGAATCCACCGGCAGCACGTTGGAAAGGTGGATCGGGGCTTCCTTCTGCACCCGTCCGCCCTGAGGGTTGCGGCGGGTCGGACGCACATGACGGTACACCATGTTGACGCCCTCGACGACCACCCGTTCACGTTCGCGATCGACGCGCAGCACTTTGCCCTGGGCGCCCTTGTGGTCGCCGCTGATCACCTCGACAACGTCATTACGCTTGACGTGATGAGCCATTACACCACTTCCTCCGCAAGCGAGATGATCTTCATGTATCCCTTCTCGCGAAGTTCCCGGGCCACCGCCCCGAAAATACGCGTCCCCCGCGGATCATTGTTGTTGTCCAGCAGCACCACCGCGTTACTGTCGAACCGCACGTAGCCCCCGTCGCGGCGCGGCGTCGGGCGGCGGGTCCGGATCACCACGGCTTTGGCCACGCGCCGGCCCTGCCGCTCCTTGCGCGTCGACCCGCCGCTGAAATCGCTGTTGGGCAGCGCCTTCTTCACCGTCACCACCACGATGTCGCCCACCCGCGCGTACTTCAGCTTTCTTTTGCCCGAACGGGCCGTGCTCCCCTTGAGCACCGTAATCACCTGGGCCTGCTTCGCGCCGGTGTTGTCGGCGACGTCCACCATGGTCTGCATCTGAATCATTGTTACGATCCGTCCCGTTCCCGGCGCCCCGCCCACGGCGGCCTTCACCGGGGCGTCGAACTTTACAGCACCCGGACCAGCCTCCAGCACTTCGTCTTGGACATCGACCGGCAGGCCATCACTTCCACCCGGTCTCCCATCTTGGCGACGTTGTGCTCGTCATGCACGTGCAAGGTCGTCCGCCGACGCTGAAATTTCCCATACTTGGGGTGCTTCACGGTGTAGTGGTACGCCACCCGAATGGTCTTGTCGCCTTTGTCCGACGTCACCACGCCGACGCGCATGGCTCGGGGTGTTCTCTTGGTCACGGTGCTTTCGTTCATCGCGTCCGCTCCGTCTCCGCTGGGTCATCCAAGGGGAGGGCCTACCCCCCGCGATGGTGGGTGGCCAACGTCTCCAGATGGTATTGCTTCTGCTCGATTTCGGTCTCGCCCCGTTCGCGCAACACGGTGAACACCCGCGCGATGTCCCGCTTGGTCTGGGTCAACTGATTGGGGTTCTCCAGCTTCTCCGTGACCGCCTGGCCGCGCAGATCGAACAGGTGCCGGCGAAGGCGATCCATTTCGCCGTGTAACTCTTCGGTCTTCATGGCGCGGAGCTCTGCAATCTTCATAATGTTCCATCCGCTCTCAGCCATCGGCCCGAAGGCGGCCGATCGCCGACGGCTACACCCCCACCCTACGGGCCACGAACCGGCAGCGGAACGGCATCTTGGCCGCCACGCGCCGAAAAGCCGCCCGGGCCACGTCTTCCACCACGCCCCCGACCTCGAACATCATCGTCCCCGGGCGCACGCACGCCACCCAGTACTCCGGATCGCCCTTGCCTTTGCCCATCCGGGTTTCGAGCGGCTTGGCGGACACGGGCTTGTGTGGAAACAGCCGGACGTAAACCCGTCCAACGCGGTGCAGAAAGTGGGTCGCCGCGACCCGGCCGGCCTCGATCTGCCGGGCCGTAATCCACCCGGCCTCCAACACCTGCAAACCGAAATCGCCGTAGGCCACGGTATTGCCCCGGGTCGCCCTCCCGCGAATCTTGCCCCGCTGGGACTTTCGGAACTTGACCCGTTTCGGCATCAACGCCATCGGCTTATCTCCAGATCACTCACGGCCCTGCTGCTCTGGGACCGGCAGACGCCTAGGCCCGTTTCCCACGATGTCGTTCCGCCGGTCGCGGACCCTCCGTCGCTTTCACTTCCTCGCCATAGCGGCCGTGGTACAGCCACACTTTCACACCGATGATTCCGTAAGTGGTGTGACTTTCCGCCAGTGCGTAGTCCACATGGGCCTGGAGCGTGTGCAGGGGGATCGACCCCATGATCTTGGACTCGCGGCGGGCCATCTCGGCCCCGCCCAGCCGACCAGAGCACGTGATCTTCACGCCCTTGGCGCCGGCGGCCATGCACCCTTCCGCCCGCTGCTTCATCACCCGGCGGAAGGCCCCACGCTTCTTCAGTTGTTCGGCGATGGCCTCAGCCACCAGCCGGGCGTCGAGGTCCGGCGACCGCACTTCCACGATGTTGAGGCTGATCTTACGCTCGACGAGGCTTTCGAGCGCCTCCTTGAGCTTCTCCACTTCGGCCCCCTTGGGGCCGATCACCAGACCCGGACGCGCGGTGTGCAGGATCACCTTGACCTCATTCCGGGTCCGCTCGATTTCGATCCGCGACACGGCGGCGTAGGGCGGCTGACGGTTCAGTCGGCGGTCGATGTAATTCCGGATCCGCTGATCTTCCACGAGGAAGTCACCGTACAGCGATTTCGGTGCATACCAGCGCGACCGCCAATCCTCGGTGATGCCGACCCGGAACCCGAGTGGATGGATTTTTTGACCCACGATTCACTCCGCCACGTCGAATAGTCCTGCGCCATCCCCTCCGGGGACGACCCGCACACCTGCGGGCCGGCTAGCGCTCCGCCACTCTGACAATCAGATGACTGGTCCGTTTGGCGATCGGATGGGCCCGACCACGGTCCTTCGGCTGCCAACGCCGGTAATAGGGCCCTTCGTCCACGCGCGCCTCCTCTACGTACAGGCTGCCCATGTCGGCCTCCTGCTCATTGGCGTTGGCCATGGCCGAGGTCAGCACGGCGGTGATCATTCCACTGGCGCGATGCCGGTCGAACCGCAGCACGTCCAACGCCTGGTCGCACCCCAGGCCCCGGACGGTGTCCATCACCAGCCGCGCCTTCCGCGCGCTGATCCGCGCGTAACGATGCTTCGCCGCCCAGCTTTCGTTGGTGGTCATCGTCTTCGCCATCTCACCCACTATACCTTTCGGTGACCCGCATGACCCCGGAAGGTTCGGGTCGGGCTAAACTCGCCGAGCTTGTGCCCGACCATATCTTCCGTCACGTACAGGCCGACGAACACCTTGCCATTATGGATCTCGAACCGGTGCCCGACGAACTCGGGGACGATGGTACAGCGCCGCGCCCAGGTCCGAATGGGCACGGAACTGCTCGACTCCTTCGCCTTCAGCACCTTGCGAAAGAGCTTCTCGTCCACGAACGGGCCCTTCTTCTGAGAGCGTGCCATTCCCTAGGTCACCTCATCCTTGCGATTTCCGGCCTCACAGCCGCTGTTCGACCCGTCGAGCGAGTCGCATACGACCTACAGCCTGTTATTTCCGGGGCAGCGTCAACTGCCCGTAGCGCTTACTCTTGCGGCGTCTCAGGATGCGCCGGTTCGAATTCTTACGCGGACGGCGTGTATGGCCGCCTTTGGCCAAAACCCCCGTCGGGCTGCACGGGTGGCGCCCGCCATGCCGGTGCCCCTCGCCGCCGCCCATCGGGTGATCGTGTGGGTTCATGGCATTTCCGCCCACGCGCGGGCGACGACCCAGGTGCCGCTTGCGGCCGGCCTTGCCCAGTCGCAGGTTCTGATGGTCCGCGTTGCCCAGCACCCCGATGGTCGCCCGGCACTCCGAACGCACCTGGCGCATCTCGCCCGAGGGCATCACCAGCGTGGCCCACTCCCCTTCGCGGGCCAACAGGCGCGCCCCGGTCCCCGCGCTCCGCACCAACTTGCCCCCCTGCCCGGGGTTCATCTCGATGTTGTGCACGTCCATCCCCACCGGGATGGATTTCAGCGGCATGCAGTTGCCCACCTTAGGTTCGACGCGCTGCCCGCTGACCACCGTGTCTCCGGGTTGAAGCTTGGCCGGCGCGAGGATATAACGCTTCTCCCCGTCGGCGTACTCCACCAAGGCGATGTGGCAACTCCGGTTGGGATCGTACTCGATCCGCTGGACCGTGGCTTCGACGTCGTCCTTCCGCCGCTTCCAGTCGATCTTGCGGTACAAGCGCCGCGCGCCGCCGCCGCGATGGCGGCACGTAATTATGCCGTGATGGTTCCGCCCCCCGGTTCGCACCAGGCGTTCGGTCAACGACTTCTGCGGGCGACTCTTCTTGTCCGTCAACTCGGCGTAGTCATTCACCGAGGCGACGCGCCGTCCCGCAGTGGTCGGCTTATATTGCTTGACACCCATCGCTGCTCACGACCTCATCAAACCGCCGCCGGTCCACCTAGAACAAGTCAATATGGTAGTCGGCCTTGAGCACGACCACCGCTTTCTTCCAGTCCGCCCTCTTGCCGATCTTGTAACGCACCCGCCGGCGCTTGCCCTGTCGGTTCGAGGTCCGCACGGACGCCACCCGGACGTTGTAGATCAGCTCCACGGCCCGCTTGATCGTCGATTTGGTGGCGTCGGGATGCACCTCGAAGGCGTAGGCCCCGCCGCGTGCCGCGTGCGTGCGCGTGGCAGAGAACAACTGTGTGCTTTGGTGCGTCCCCTTCTCCGTCACCAGCGGCCGTTTGATGATATGGTAAATATCCATGAGCCACACTACTCGCCATCGCTTCTCACGGCCACCGGTCGCAGGGCCACCGGATCGCGCTGCAGCGTTTCAAACGCCGGCCTCGAGAAAATCAACTTCTTGCGCCGCAGGATTTCGTACCCGTGCAGTTCCGCCACCGGGCGGATGTCCGTTTTGGGCAAATTGCGGCCCGACAGCCATACGTTCTTCTCGCCGCCCGTCACGGCCACGAGACATCCGGTGTGCACACCCAGGGCCCCGAGCATC
This sequence comes from Planctomycetota bacterium, assembly GCA_043803085.1. Classification (GTDB taxonomy): domain Bacteria; phylum Planctomycetota; class Phycisphaerae; order UBA1845; family UBA1845; genus JAAEQG01. The sequence continues at coordinate 5,456 of JAZDKM010000187.1, read as the reverse complement.
GCGGCGAATTGTTTGGTTTTAGGGGTCTCAAAGGCGAGGTTGTCGACGATCAAGGCCTCACCGGAGGTGATCTTGGCGAGCATGGCGTTGTTGCGGGCCAGCCGCCTCATCTTCTTGGGCAGTCCGCGGTGGAAGTTCTGGTTCCCCTTGGCGAACGCGACCCCGCCCCCGCGCCGGACACACGTGCGGATCGTGCCCGCACGGGCATTCCCCGTACCCTTCTGCCGGTACAACTTACGCGTTGACCCTTTCACCATGCTGCGGTTCTTGGTCGCCGCCGTCCCCTGGCGCCGGTTAGCCAAGTATTGCACGACCGCCTGCTTGAGCAACTCAGGCCTGACGTGGTCGCCCAGCACGGCCGGGTCGATCTCCATCTCGCCCGTGCGTTCCCCGTCCACGTTAAAGACCGGCACTTGCAGCATCCCCGTCTATCCCTTGCACTTGGCCTGGCGAATGACCAACAACCCGCCGGTGGGGCCGGGCACACTGCCCTTGATCAACAGCAGGTTGTTTTCCTTGTCCACGGCCACCAACCGCTGGTTCCGGGCCGTGATGCGCACATTGCCCATGTGCCCGGGCATGCGCTTGCCCTTTTTCACACAGCGCCCGTGTCCCCGCGTGGCGTGCCCGCCGATACCGCCCGGCGAACGGTGCTTCCGCTCCGTCCCGTGGCTGGCCCCCAGGCCGCCGAAGCCGTGGCGGCGCATCACGCCGGCGAATCCACGGCCTTTCGAGACGCCGGTAACGTCCACGTACGTGACCTGGCCCTCCTCAAACTGCGCGACGCTGAGCACGGCACCGACTTGCACGTCCGCCGCCTCATTCAGGCGCACTTCCCGGTGCACACGCTTGGGCCCCGTCCCCGCCCCTGCCGCGTGCCCGATCAGCGGCTTGGTTGACCGGTGCGGTTTGGCGTCTTCGAACCCCAACTGGACGGCGTGGTAGCCGTCACGCTCGACCGACCGGATCTGCATCACCGTGCATGGACCGGCCTGCACCACGCTCACCGGCATCACGTTGCCGTTGGCATCGCAGACCCGGGTCATACCCACTTTTCTACCGAGTATGGCCGGTTTCATAACCATACCGCCCACCATCCCTCCTGCCCCCCAGCGGCGAGAGCCGTTCTCCGACAACCGCCTGCCACGCGATCCAACTCACGCGGCCGATCTTGTTGTGATCAAAAGGATACCTTCAAGCCGCCTCTCCAACGGGGAGGGGCGGACACGACAGGCCAGACAATTCCTACGTCTTGATCTTTATGAACACACCCGCAGGAACGACCAGTCGGTTGAGCGCCTCGACGGTCCGCGCGGTCGGCTCGAAAATGTCGATGATGCGCTTGTGCGTCCGCATCTCGAACTGTTCGCGGGACTTCTTGTCGATGTGGGGACCGCGCAGCACGGTGAATCGTTCAATACGCGTAGGCAGCGGAATGGGGCCCTGGACCCTGGCGCTCGTCCGTTTGGCGTGTTCGACGATCTCCCTGGCCGAAGCGTCCAGGGCGCGATGGTCGTACGCTTCCATTCGGATCCGGATGCGCGTGGCCTTGCTCACTGTTCCACTACCTCTGAACTATCACCCTATCGTTGCCCTGCGGCTCCCCGCAAGCGCCAAAGCCCAGCCAGAATAGCCCTTTCCATACAGATATCAATATGCCCGTCCGCAAAATTTTTCAAAAGCCTGGCCCCGGCCGTTTTAAGACCAGGGGATCGGAATCCCCCCGTGCCACTCCGGAGGACCGCCCGGGTCGGTTTCAGGCTCACCGGACCGCGGATCGGGGGATCCTCCCCCTGTCCGGCTTTCCCCCTTTCCCTAGCTTGCTAGGCCAACATCTGCTTGACCCGCTCTTTGGGCACCTCGCCGTACCGGCAAGGCTCCATGGTGGCCGTCGCCCGCCCCTGAGAGAGGCTCCGCAAGTCGGTCACGTATCCAAACATCGCGGCCAGGGCCACCTCGGCATCGATCACCCGATAGATGCCCCGTAACTGCGATCCGGTGATGACGGCCCTGCGGGCATTGAGGTCGCCGTTGATGTTGCCAAAATACTCGTCCGGGGTCACGATTTCGACCTTCATGATCGGTTCCAGCAACACGGGCTCGGCCCGCTCCGCCGCCGCATCGAAGGCTTGACGGGCCGCGTTCTCGAAAGCCAGCTCCGAACTGGTCTCCTCGCGTTGCTCAGCGCCGATCAGGAGCACCTGCCAGTTGAGCATCGGGTAGCCGAACAGCGGCCCGCTGGCGGCCGCGTCCCGAATCCCCGTCTCGATCGGCCCCAGATAGGCCGCGTTGATCGCCCCCTCGGGAAGCCCGTTGATGAAAGTCGGCCCCTCCCGCTGCCCCACCGGCAGCGGCTGCAACCGGAGACGGACGCGGGCGAAGTGCGAGCGCCCGGCTAACTGCCGCTCGAACCGCCCCTCCGCCTCGACAGCGGTTTTGATCGTCTCCCGGTAGGAGACCCGAGGCTTGCCCACGCGTACCTCCAGGTTCATCTCGTTGCGGAGGCGATAGGTCACTACGTCCAAGTGTAGTTCCCCCATGCCCGACATGAGCACCTCCCCGGTCTCAGGGTTGGTGCTGACGCGGAAGGTGGGATCCTGCCGGCAAAGGGCCTCGAGCGCATCGGCCAGCCTGTCCCGGTCTCGGGACGATTCCGGCTCGATGGTCCGGCTGATCACCGTTTCGGGGAACTCGATGGTCTGAAACACGACAGAGTGTTTCGGGTCACAAACCGTATGTCCGGTGAGCGCCGCTTTGGGGCCCACGGCCGCAACGATCTCGCCGGCATATGCTATATCTAGGGGTTCTCGTTGCTTCGCAAACATCCTGTAGAGTTGGCTGATGTTCTCCTTCCCTCCTGTGGAGGGGTTGAGCACGCGGGTGTTGGGTTTTAGCCGACCGCGATAGATGCGAATGTAGTAGAGATCGACCGGCTTTTCCGCCACGATCTTGAAGATCAAACCTGCAAACGGACCCTCTGGATCGGAATCAACTGGAATCTGGCGATGCTTGGCCCGGGGGTCGGCGGCCTCGACCGGAGGCATATCCAAGGGGCTGGGAAGATAATCGCAGACTGCGTCCAGGACCGTCTGCACCCCGATGTACTTCAATGCCGACCCGCACAGGACCGGGTGCAGACGGTTGGCGATGGTTGCGGCGCGGATGGCCTGTTTCAACTCCCCTTCCCCAATCGGCTTGTCATGCAGGTACTTGTCCATCAACGCGTCACACGACTCCGCCACCGCCTCCACGGTGGCGCGCCGCCAGGACTGGGCTTCCTCCCGCCACTCCGGGGGGACCTCACTCATCCGAATACGGAGACCTTGCTGCTCGGTGTCGAAATACATCGCCTTCATCGCGAGGACGTCGATCACCCCCTCGAACTGCAACTCGGCCCCAATGGGGATGGTCACCGCGACCGGGTGGGCGTTCAGGCGGGTACGCAGCGACGCGAACGACGCCCGGAAATCGGCCCCCGGCTTGTCCATCTTGTTGATGAAGCAGATGCGCGGCACGCGGTACTTGTCCGCCTGGCGCCATACCGTCTCCGATTGGGCCTCGACCCCCTCCTTGGCATCGAACACGGCCACCATGCCGTCCAGCACCCGGAGCGACCGCTCCACCTCGGCCGTAAAATCCACGTGGCCTGGAGTGTCGATCAGATTGATGGTGTAGTCCTTCCACGGACACGTCACCGCCGCCGAATAGATGGTGATGCCCCGGTCCTGCTCTTGTTTATCGAAGTCGGTCTTGGTGGTCCCGTCGTCCACCTCCCCCATGCGGTGGGTCTTGCCGGTGTAGAACAAGACGCGCTCGGTCGTGGTCGTCTTACCGGCGTCGATGTGGGCCGCAATGCCGATGTTGCGGATTCTCGTCAGGTCCACTTTCATGGCACACACTCGAGGGAACTTGCACTCTTCCCTTGGAAAGTACAACAGGGTGGGCACTATAGCCTTAGTCGGACCGCCTTTCCAGGTGTGGGCCGGTGCAGGGCCGCGGAGGGGTCTGCACGAGCTTGTCGTCCACGTTGCGGTTGATTCCGGGGACGTGTAGCATGGAGGACTGCAGCCGTCAGCGGGAACGATGCCCCCAAGGGGCGCATTTGTGCGGACGCATCCGAAGGAACCCATGACCAGAGAACGTCCCCAAGAACCGTTGCGCATCCTGCATCTCTCGGATATCCATTTCTCGAAAAGCACGGAGTGGGACGCGAGTCCGGTCTTGGTGGGGCTGTGCCAAGCGGTTAAGAATCTCGTGGAGCGAGGGCTGGCGCCGGATGTCGTGGCGATCACTGGAGACGTCGCCTTCTCCGACAAAAAAACCGAATACGACTGGGCGCGGAAGTGGATCAACGAGGGTCTGCTTAAAACCCTGCCGGATTTGACCGAGGACCGCGTTCTCATCGTGCCGGGCAATCACGACGTGGATCGGGGGTCCGTGGGGGCGGCCGCCGAAGGCCTTCAACTGCTGCTGCTCCAAGAGAAATCTCAGGACCAGGTTGCCAAGGCTCTGCGCAACAAGGACGACCGCGGCGCGCTGCTCAAGCGGCACGCGGCCGCGGCGGCCATCACCGCCACCACCCGCAGCATCGCCCTCACCGTGTCGCAATCCACCGGGACGGTGCGCGTCTGGCGGTGGGGGAAGTTGATTACCGAGATCGAAAAAAGCACCCGGGCCCCCGGCGAACCGCACGGACCTGCGGAAGCCGAACGGAATCGCGTGCCGTAGAGTGGACATGGGCCCACCATCTATTTTGTGGTGGGGCGTGGCATGGGTCCGCTGGTGCGAGATTCCCATCTCGCACCCACCTGGGCAGGAATCCTTTCCTGCACGCCTGCGATCCTTTCGCGGGAATGGATTCCCGCAAATGGTCGTGCGAGAAGGGATTCTCGCACCAGCGGTTGATGTCGTCGTAACCATGGATCAAACGGTCTCGCATACCGGCCATCATCTTCCATGGAATCGTAGGATGGGATTCACGGAATTTCTTCGAGAGCCGTTTCGTGGCTTCGCCAATGATCTGCAGTTGAAAGTTGACCGCCGAGCGAACGAGAGAGTTGTCCCGGAACTGCGCGAGGTCCAAGCCCTGCGTGAACTGCACGATCTCGCGGCCGGCAAGGACGATATCTACGATAGAAGCGGGGTCACGCTGCATAGATCACTTGCGCGGATTCCAGAATGGCCTTGCGGCGGATCCAATTGCGGCTGTGCCGAATTCCGACCTTGTCCACCAGATCGACGGTGCGTCCCAGGATGCTGGCCAATTCTTGCTCCATCTCCGTGAGCTTGCCCATCCATGGGCCATAGTCGTTGTTCTTGAACGTGACCAAGAAGTCCACGTCGCTGTTCGGACGGAAATCGCCACGCAGTACGGAGCCGAAGACCGACAACTCCTCGACCTGGTACTTGCGACACAACTCGGCGATGGCTTCGATCGGCAACTCAGGGCTTCTGCG